>JBBQSY010000083.1:0-17917 GCA_038213495.1 Bacteroidales bacterium | reverse complement strand
TTTACAAATAATCTTGCGGAAAGGGACATAAGACCTGCCAAGGTAAAATTGAAAATATCAAACTGCTTCCGCACTATCTATGGAGCTGAAATATATGCCAGAATTGAAGGATTTATTTCAACTGCGAGAAAGAATAAGCGGTGCATCTTTTCAGAATTATGCACTACATTTGATGGTCATAATTTTATTACTGAATAAAGGCAGGTAAATAATTACGAAAAAAGTTAAATTGTACTATACCCGGAGGTCTGCCGGATTGTATAAATTTCAAGGCAGACGAGTCTTCTAATGTGAGAAGGAATAAATCCTCAACTCTGTCCGACAAACTTATCCTCACAAAAGAGGAAAAAGTTTATTTTTAAAAACGGTATTTTTATCTTGATTTCAAATAAAAACAGGGTATCCGATACTTACATAAAAAGTTCGGATACCCTATATTTTAAAAAGAAGTCTATGACTATCGCACCATTTTTATAAGCGTTGCAATTTTCTTTTCCTTCCATTCCCTGGTTGCAAATCCTGTTTTCACGGCTGATTCCGTCAGGAAATCGATGTCACCCATTGGCATTTCCATAAATGCTGCAAGTTGAGCAGCATCTTTAAACATACTTACTGTCATATGGGTTCCGTAAGTATCGCTTCCCGCAGGCAGGATAGTACGGAGTAAAGCCCACTCCCCTACTTTACCGGCATCAACCCATTTCTGGTGCCATGGTTTGAAAATTTCAGATTCTGTTTTTTCATAACTATCATCCAGTTGCTTCATTATATCAAAGGTGGCCATGGTGCCGGGTTTCATCTGGAAGTCGCTGTTTGTAACATCAACCTGTTCAAAGTAAACCTGGTTTGCAACATCCCTTGATGCCACAGTTAGATTCATCATATCATTAATCTCCTTATCTGTCATTTTGGGATATGCTTTTTTGACTGTTGCATTCAGGTTATCAAATCCGCCTGGTTGAAGCATATCCTTAAGATTCGTGAACACTGTCACAGTAACATATTGGGAGCCCTGTTTGGTTCCGGCAGGATTGAGCGACCAAAGGTCCCAACCGGCAATTTGTTTGTCAGCGATCCGTTGTTTGTGTATCCCTGACCAGAAATCTTCAACTTTCATATAGTCATTTCCATGTTCATCATTTACCTGCATAAACTCAAAAAGTAAATACAACTTTTTCGGACTGGCCTGGGCCATAACACTCAGGGTCAATAAACTGATAATGGCTAATGTGAATAATTTTTTCATGATTTTTAGTTTTTGTTTAGCAATTTAACCCATGAAACGAATATAAGTTTGATTACCAATTATTTATAAAAAAGTTATGAATTATTGAAATGCCTGATATCATAGGCATCCTGGTCAGATTATTCCACAAATCAAGCTAAATATTAACAAAACATTAACCATTTACTTTCGCCGGAGCATTAAAACGGCAGGAAGCAGGCTTCAACAATAATTATGCATATTCGGAAATGGATTTAATTGAAACGAACCATCCCCGAGGCAGAGCCATAAGGGGTTTTCGCTCGTTTCAGTTTGGCCTAAAGGCACAAAAGCCGAAATTTATTTATTGCACCTCACCCAAAATTGTCCATAACAGTTTTGACCTCTCCTCTAGGAGTGGCGAAATAGGAACTCCGAGGAAGAGCCTCGAGGAATTCTTTCAATTAAAGATTCTTATTCGGGTGAAACCGGAATTGTATCCCGAAATAACTATTACGTGGCAGTCCCGGGTAATAGTACCGCGGTTGGCTGTTGCCAAAACCTATTGCATTTACTACCAACATAGATGCATAGCGGGTGTCGGTAAGGTTATTGATACCGGCAAAAAAGTGTAAACTTACATGCTTGTGAATACTGAGTTGGGCTGAAATTTTTAAATCTGCTAAAAAATAGCCCGGGTATTCAAGTGAATTATCATCAGTAAGATATTGATCGCCTGTATATTGAAAGCGGGTAAACACCTCAAATAATCGGCCGGGTGTCCATGTAAACTGCAACTGCAGACTTTGCTTTGGAATCCCAGGCAGCTTATTTCCATCGTAGGTATTACCATCATCGGCAAAATCGATAAACCGGTTTCTCGAAAATGTACCGCTGAGTATGGATGCCAGTTTTCCGGGAAAATGTGGTTTATCAAAAAAGATGCTTTTAACCATGATTTCAAGTCCGAAATGACGGGTTTTTCCTGCATTGGCCCCTGTAAAAATGTCTTCTGTTAAACGTTTGGTTACCAGCAAATCATCAAGTTCAATCCAGTAGAAAGCGCCATCAAGTTCCAGGGTTTTATCCCATAAGTTGAGTCGCGTACCAATTTCATATTGAAACCCTTGTTCAGGCTTAATATCATGATTTACATCGCCTGCGGGTAACAAAGTTTCCTCAGGCGAAGGCTGCGAAAACCCGTGCCCTGCTGAAGCATATAACGCAAAATGATTGTCGGGCGCATAATTAACTCCAATTCGGGGAGAAATAATAAGGGGGAATTTGCGTTCGCCGGACTGATCGCCATTTGTACTGTATAAATCCGTAAGACGGTAAGAAATGTGATTAGCAGCAGCTGCGAACGAAACAGTGAGTTTGTTCACCGGCCGGTAATTAAAAGTTGAAAAAACATTAACCTGGTTCCGGTTTTCGCGGTTTTCGTTTATCAGTGTCCCATCCTTTTCCAGTTTCCATTTATATTGTTCGGCAATCCATTCGGTGCCTATTACCCAATCCGAACGATCCAAATAGATATTTACTTTTTCACGGATACCTGCGGCCAGCACATTGTCAGTCAAATTGTTAAAAGGCCGTTTTTCGAAGCCATCGTATCCTTTGCCAAAAACAGTTAATCGGTTCACTGTTCTTTTGGTAAGATTTGTAACAACTGTAATCCCTGAGAGCGCTTTGCTGTATTTTTTATAGCCTCCCGCTTGTTTCCAGGCGGGAGCTGCTGCCTGCGGATGGGTTTCGAACAGCGTTTTCCCGAGCGAACTGGGGATTCCGGCATCAGCACTGATGATCATCAGCAAAGGGTTTATTTCCCATCCTTTGTGTTTCCATTTTACAGTGGAAAGAAAAGAAGTCCGCTGATAGTGATTATTTTCACGGTATCCATCCGATTGCAGGTGACCGAGTCCGGCCCAAAAAGCGGTATTCCCCTTTTGATATGCGCCCGAAAGATGACTGTTCCAGGTGTTGAAACTGCCGTAATTAGAACTTACAACGACCTCGCTATTTTTTTTTACAGGCGTGTATATATTTATACTTCCTCCCAATCCCGAACCATAAATTGCAGAGGCAGGCCCTTTTATTACCTCAAGTCTGCCTATGCTTTGTAAATCTATATCCTCGGGCGACGAAACCCCGTCAGAAGAAGTGAGTGGTATGTCATTCAGGTAGGATCTTATCCTGTTGGTATTGTAAGGTGTGCGACTTCCCATTCCACGGATTACTATGCGGTTGGTTGCGTAGGTACCACTTTGCATGGTGATACCTGGCACGGAATTAAGTGCATTGGCGAGGTTGGTTCCGTCCGAAGGGTTTATTCCTTTCGGGCCGAGTAACGATAAGCTACCCGGAATGCGATGTAAATCAGCATTATACTGAAAAGCCTCAACTGTAACTTCTTCAAGCAGGATGGCGGTATCGGACCCTGGTAAAGGAATAAACTGATTTTTTGTTTCCTGCGTTTTTCCATTTAACGCGGATAAGAATACAAACAGACTGCTCAGTAATACCTTGTAAAATCTTTTCATACTACGGCAAACTGTTTGGTTTAATTGGAAAAATCAGATATGTCTGTCGCTGATTGATAACTTGCGTCATACGTAATATAAGTTTCAGGTTTCAGGTTTCAGGTTCCAAAATTCAAAGTTCAAAGTTCAAAGTTCCAGGTTCCAAATTCTAAACAATCAACATATTTTTTTCATAGAGTTCTCCCCAACGGGGAGATGTCCGAAGGACAGAGGGGTCTTTTCCCAGTTGCAAATTCCAAGCTTCAAGTTTCAAATTCCAAGTTCAAAGTTCCAGGTTCCAAATTCTAAACAATCAACATAATTTTTTCATAGGGTTCTCCCCAACGGGGAGATGCCCGAAGGACAGAGGGGTCTTTTCCCAGTTGCAAATTCCAAGTTTCAAATTCAAAGTTCAAGGTTCAAGGTTCCTAAACCCCAATCTGTTTCCAAATTCAGACTTTCTGGCTTCTCCCCTTGAAGAGATGTCCGAAGGACAAAGGGGTCTTTACAAGTTCCAAATTCCAAATCCCAAAACCCAATTCCATTTAAATCGTAATGGACAAATTGTAAATCGTAATTCGTAAATCGTAAATTAATTTGACTCCCGTAATCCTCACCTTTTAATACCATTTATTTTTTCGTTTCATTGCTTTCGATCGGGATAAGCCGTACAATTTTACCCGGATTCTCAATAGCTACATAAATTAATCCGTCGGGACTAACAACTACATTCCGGACACGACCTATTCCCTGCAGGAGTTTTTCGGTGTGCATTACCGAATGCCCGTTAATCACGACTCTTTCGAGGTATTGAAATCGTAAAGAACCGACAAAAAGATTGTTAAGCCAGTTTTTGTAACGGCTGCCGGACAGGAAAGTCATACCGCAGGGAGCAATGGAAGGGCTCCAGTAATACACGGGTTGTTCCATGCCTTCCTTTTCGGTAAGCTCAGTGAGTATGCTGCCATCGTAATTTATACCATAACTGATAACCGGCCAGCCGTAATTTTTACCTGCTTCAATAATATTAATTTCATCACCTCCGCGGGGGCCATGCTCACTGGCCCAAAGCTCGCCGGTAAGCGGATTTATACAGGTTCCCTGCGGATTCCGATGCCCGTAACTGTATATAGAAGTCCTGGCCCCTTTCGTATTTATAAACGGATTGTCTTTTGGGATTGTGCCGTCGTCATTAATCCGGTGAATCTTACCGTTATCAGTATCAAGTTTCTGAGGAAAATCGAAATGCTGCCCCCGGTCGCCGATTCCGAAAAATAAATGCCCTTTTTTATCAAAAGCAAGTTTACCCCCGAAATGATGACTCCTGTCTGTATCAGGATTACCCTTAAAAATCACCTGCTGGTCAATTAATTTGTCACCCTTAAGCCTGGCACGCATAATGGCTGTGTTGCCTGTAGGTGTAGTGCTTTTGGTGTTTAAAGCGCTGTACGAAATATAAATCCAGCCGTTATTCACGTAATTGGGATGCAGGCAAAGGTCGAGTAATCCACCCTGGCCTTTAGCCATAATATCAGGCAAGCCCTTAATGGGAGCCGAAAGTTTATCATTCGCAAAACGATACAATTTTCCGGATCGCTCCGAAATAAGCAGGTCCCCGTTGGGCAGGAATGCCAGTCCCCAGGGGACATCCAACCCGGTAACCACGGTATCAACTACAAATTCCTGCACTTCGCTCTCAACAACGCCACCCGGAACTACAGCCGGTCTCAGTAAGGTCTTATCCTCGGGAATTCCCATTTTTACATAGCTTGCCAGCGCTGCGATTTCAGAATCGGAAAAAGTTTTTTCAAAAGCAGGCATGCCTATTTGTTCAATCCCGTATTTAATGCTTTTAATTACACCTGAATTGTCTTTTTCATCCATCCATTTTTTAGCAGCAAATTTTTCGAGGTTTTCGCCATGACATCCGGCACAATAGGTCTGGTAGTTCCGGGCAGCAGATTCCTCTTGTCCGGGCTTCGATGCACTTATTTCAGGATTAACACATTTAAACCCGGCAAGTCCGATCGAAACCAGAAATAAAACAATTGCAGCGATAAAAAAATTCCGTTTCATAAATTTCAGGATTGAGTTCGAACAATTTATTAAACATAAAGATAAACTATATTGTTCTGAAAAACCGTTCTATAAAGCAAATAAAATTTTCAGGATTGATTTTCAGAAACTGTTATAATTATATATTGTGCTTAAGTATATTGTCCACCAAAAGTTAATATGATGCTGTAATAGCAAGGCATCCATGTTGTTATAAAATGGATAGCCGGGGGTGTAGTTAAAGAAAGAGAAAATATACTGTCACATGTCGGGAGACGTGCACCAGCGGGGGCAAAATTTGAAATCAAAAATGCATTCTGATGCCATATGTGCGAATCATGTAAATCATACTCAAAATTATGTAACAAATTTCGGTTTAATGAGGATGACCTTTGCATCTTTATAAACCAATTAATTTAAAAACCATGAAAATGATGAAAACAATGATTATGATGTTGCTTGCTATTGCAGGAAGCATTGGTATTGCTAGTGCACAGACACCGGCCGTGATGGTAAGTGACGCAACGGGATGGCACAAAATCGGCGAGAGAACAGTAGCCTTTAAGACTGACAAAGATGAAATTGTTGTTATCGGATCCGATAGGTTTTCAACCATCAAATTTAAAGTTACGGAAGCAGCTATCGATTTGATTTCACTTGAAATTACCTATGAAAGCGGCGACAAACAAGACGTTAAGATCAACAAGACTATCAAATCACCTGGTGAAAGCGGTTTAATTAATTTGAAAGGTGGTTCGGAGCGTAGCATAAAGAAAATTAGTTTTGTTTACAAAACACTGCCTAACAGTAAGGATGAAAAAGCCAGCGTCGAAATCTGGGGATTAAAAATCAATACCGTTAAGAAGTAAAACCTCTTTTCAGTAATAAAATCCGTCTTGCTTTCGGGCAGGGCGGTTTTTTTATGTCAGTAATTGTAAGGGATTGAAAAAGAATGTGTCGCGATAAAAAATATGAGAATCATGTAAATCATTATCAAAATTATGTAACACTTTTAAGTTCAGGTATATTCACCTTTGCAAGGTAGTAATCCCTTCAGATTAATTTCAGTGGTATTACAGTACAAACAACTAAAAGAGTATCTAGCCAGGAAATCAGTAACAGGAAATGGAGTAAAAAACGATGAAAAAAGTTAAAAAATATACCAAGGATTTTCCTATCATTTGCGTGGGTGGCTCGGCTGGTGGTCTCGATGCCTATACCCGGTTACTGAAGAATGTTCCGAACGATATGGGTATTGCCATTGTTATTGTTAATCATTTAAGAACTGTAGCCACCCTGCTTCACGAGATTCTTCCGAAATACACTAAGATGCCCGTTGAACTGATTACCGACAAATTGGATATTCGGCCCAATCATGTATTCATCATCCCGGCAAAGAGAGATCTGCACATCCTGAAGGGTGAATTCCGCCTGAAGCCGATATCAAAACCATGGGGATGGCCCGATGTAATTACTGTTTTTTTGCATTCCATGTCACAGAACTGGGATGGAAAATTAATTGCCGTTATTGTCTCTGGTTATGATGGGGATGGAGCTGAAGCATTAGGTGGTATAAAGAAAGCAGGCGGCATTACAATTGCGCAGATACCTGATACAGCCAAACAGCCGGATATGCCTGAAACGGCAATAGAAAGCGGATATATAGATTTTATCCTTTCACCTGAAGAAATTGCCAGGAAAATTATACAAATCGCACACAAGGAGTCAGCCAAAGTTTGAGAACAGATTACTTTAACAAACAGGACAAGGTTAAGCCTGATATCCGGAATTGAGCATCTTAAAATGAACGAAAAAGAACTTACAGACGCAGCAGGATTATAGGTAGAAGTTAGCGGTCATGCTGTGACGATAGAGGAGATATTAATCGATCTACACACAACGGACAAACTAGCAAAATAGACAGTATGAATAAATTTAGTTTATTTAGATTGAAAAAAAACTATGGAAACTCTATCTTAATAAAATAATAAAGAAGACTATCATATGATAAAAATTACCAAAGAAAAAATTGCCACAAAGCGTAATATATTACTCAAATGCCCCACAGGCATCAAAGGTTTTGACGAAATTACCGAAGGCGGGCTTCCGAAAAATGGAACCACTTTAGTTTCCGGTAATGCCGGCTCCGGGAAAACCCTTTTTGGGATTGATTTTCTAATAAAGGGAGCCACCGATTACAACGAGCCAGGCGTTCTCATCTCATTTGAAGAAACACAAGATGAACTTTATAAAGACGTGGCTTCTCTCAATATGGATTTGGCAGCGCTTGTATTGCGGAAAAAGATTGTGCTCGAACATATTGTTTTAGAGCGCAAAGACATTCAGGAGACCGACTTTAATCTCGAAGGAATATTCGTTCGTTTGGAATATGCCATTAATTCTATTGGCGCCAAACGTGTTGTTTTAGATTCTCTTGAATCTGTCTTTGCAGGTATTACTGATATTGGCATTCTTCGCTTAGAGATAAAAAGACTTTTCCGATGGCTTAAAGAAAAACAGGTCACGGCAATCGTTACTGGTGAGCAGGGACAAAGCGGTTTATATACACGTCATGGTCTGGAGGAGTATATCTCTGATTGCATCATTCTTCTGGATAACAGAGTCAGAGACGAAATGGCCACACGTAGAATTCGTGTCATTAAATACCGGGGGTCAAGTCATGGAACAAGCGAATATCCATTCGTCATTGGTAATGAAGGACTTTCAGTAATTCCCATAACGTCAGCAGGGCTTGATCAACCAGGTACAGACAAGAAGGTTTCGACAGGCATTCCATCGTTAGATAAATTATTCAAGACCAGAAAAGGTTACACCAGAGGCAGCACAATACTGGCTTCGGGCACAGCAGGCAGCGGAAAAACAAGTTTTGCGGGGGCATTTGCATTGGAGAGTTGTAAACGTGGGGAACGCTGTCTTTACTTCTCCTATGAAGAATCATCAGGGCAGCTCATTCAAAACATGAGTTCTATCGGTATTGATTTAGCGCCATGGGTGGAAAAAGGACTATTAAAGATTGTGGCTCTCAGACCTTCCTTTCTTGGTTTAGAGATGCATTTATTGAATGTATATAAGCTGGTTGATAGTTTCAAACCAAAAGCTGTGGTTGTAGATCCTCTCACAAGTCTCGTTGGAGAGGGGGTGGTACGTGAAGTTTCATCGATGATTACCCGCATGATTGATCTCTTTAAATCCAGAACGATCACTACGTTTTTTACAAGTCTTGTTTCTGCAACCTTTCAAAGTAACACAAGTGGCGAAATAGGAGTTTCATCATTGATTGACACCTGGATTGTTGTGAGAATGGTAGAAGATAAGGAGGGAAGAAAACGCACCCGTGAAGTATTCATTGTTAAGTCTCGTGGCAGTAGTCATGATAGCGATGTGCATAAATTTATTTTGAGTGATAGTGGAATTAATGTGATACCTTATGCTTAATCTAAGTCTGGCGGCAGTTAGAAAGAGGAATTTGACAAAAATGTTCCTGAAAATGAAAATAATAAATAACAATAATAAGCCATGAAAATAGTACAACCTAAATTCATTGTAGGTATTGGTGGCTCCGCCGGTGCACTTGACGCATATACGGATCTCCTGGATGCAATGCCGCATGATACAGGTATGGCATTTGTTATTATTTCTCACATGAACCCCACCGCCCATAGTCATTTAGCTGAAATACTACAGTGGCACACGAAAATGTCAGTAATCGTGGCTTCTGAGGCAATGTTGATTCTTGCGAATCATGTTTACGTAATTCCCCCGGACTCCGATCTTACCATTGCAAACTATCGCTTCAAAGTAATCTCACCTCGCTCTCGCAGGAACAAACAAATAGATTTATTTTTTATTTCTCTGGCTGAGGCAATGGGTGTATGTGCTGTCGGCATTATTCTTTCGGGATATGATGGCGATGGCACTGAGGGCTGCAAGCACATCAAGGCCAACGGAGGAAAAACCTTTGCTCAGGACATGTCTGCCGAAGTTGGCTTCATGCCACTCAGCGCTCAGGCAGCAGGCTGTACTGATTTCGTTTTACCACTTAACAAAATTCCAGCAAAGCTAAAAAGCCTGGCAACTGCACATAAAACTTAGAAACGATTTACAAAACCCGAAAGTCTTAAAGTGCAAGTTAAAACACACCAAATTAAAATTCAATTTTCTGAATAACCTATCAGAAGAACTAAACTGTTTTGACAATGTGAAAAACGACAAGAAAAAAAGCACGCACCGCTAACAGCACCTACCCAAAAGGCGGGGTTCCGTGTTCAAAAGACAGTTTTTGGGTTAATGAAATTTTAGTTTTTCAAATTAAGCTTTGTGGTAAAAGTCCCGCCCTTCGGGTAGCTGCAAAACGATAAGGGTATATTCACTTTGGCTCATTGAATTGCTATGCATATTCGATTTAAAACCGGCTCATATGGTGAGTATAAGGATATATGAAAATGCTTAAAAAAATCTGACAATAATCTATGCATATGTCTTAAACAGAAATGAGTATCGCCGTTGTTAACATGTGAATTATGCAATTCTTTTTTGGAATTGTATAAAACTTTACCCCCGGCATAATTTACCTTTGCATTAACGCATTATGCAGATTTTGAACCCGATGCGATTTCCAGTAAACAGTTGTGATAAATTGCAAATTAGTTAGTATGAAAAAACTAAAAGAGGATAAGCCGAAAACAAGCAGTTTTATTTTCCCCAAATCATTGACAGGAATCCAGGGTCTTGATGATATTACAACCGGAGGCATACCTCAAAACCGGCCTACGCTTTTGTTAGGCAATACCGGGTGTGGGAAAACAATTATGGCCATGCAATTCCTTATAAATGGAATTGAAATGTTTAATGAAACAGGTGTGTTTATCACATTTGAAGAAAAAACAGACGAACTGGTACTGAATGTGGGATCCTTTGATTTTGACCTGAATACTCACCTGACAAACAATAAATTATACATTGAACACATACATATTATTCCGGAAGAAATACATGATACAGGCAAGTATGATCTTGAAGGTTTATTTATAAGGATTGAACATGCAATTAATAAGGTGAAGGCAAAACGTGTGGTACTCGACTCTATAGATACGCTTTTTTACGGACTCGATTATAAAATCCTGCGATCAGAATTCAAAAGGTTGTTGACATGGTTAAAAGAAAAGAAAGTAACCGCAATAATTACCTCTGAAATGGGCGAAACCTTTCATAGCCGTAACGGATTGGAAGAATATGTAGCCGATTGTGTAATAACGCTGGATAATCGTATAACAAATCAAATTGCTACCAGGCGGTTAAGGATTTTAAAATACCGTGGTTCTTTCCATGGTAATAATGAATATCCTTTCATAATTGATGAAAAGGGAATCACTGTATTTCCGAATGTGAGTGAAAAGTACGACCAGAAGTCAAGTACTAACAGAATTTCTTCAGGCATTAAAGACCTGGACGATATGCTGGGTAAAAAAGGATTTTATTCCGGCAGCAGCGTCCTTATTTCGGGTACGGCCGGTACAGGAAAAACAAGCCTTGCGGCTTCGTTTGCATTCGATGTTTGCCAGAATAACAAACCCTGTCTTTTTTGCGCATTCGAAGAAGCACCTAACCAGATTATCCGGAATATGCAATCCATTGGATGTAATCTGGAACCTTTGGTTAAATCCGGAATATTAACATTTTATTATTCAAGACCTACTTTACAGAATCTCGAATTGCATTTTCTTGCAATCAAGGAAATTATATCTGAAATAAAACCTACAGTGGTTGTACTTGATCCGATTACAAATTTAATGACAGAAGGCCCGAATAGTGATATCAGGTCGATGTTAACAAGGTTTGTGGATTATTTAAAAACCCAACGTATCACGGTCCTGTTTACTGCTGCCATAACCGTAGGATCAATTAAGACTAATCCAAGCGATGAAGGAATTTCATCCATGGTTGATACCTGGATGATGGTGCAGGACATTGAGGTTGATTCCGAGCGCACACGCAGTCTGTGCGTGATGAAATCGAGAGGAATGGCCCACTCCAATCAGGTTAGGAAGTTTAAGATTTCGAGTAAGGGAATTACTTTAAGCTCCATTATTGCGGGTAAAAAAGGGACCATAGCTGATTCGAAAAGAAAGTTAAAGGAGCACCAGAATTTATCAACCTCTAAAGAATAAATCGGAATGAAAGAAATTCCGCAGTCACCGGATTGCAAAATACTGGTCTTAACTTTTAAAGTAAAATAATAAGCTGACAATAATGACGGATAAAATGAAGGTAGTTTCAAAAGATACGGACAAAGCCGAAAGTGCCGGGAATGGAAAATTTATTCTACGGTTATTTGTTACCGGCATTTTACCCAACTCTGCCCGTGCGATAAAAAACCTGAAAGCCATTTGTGACCAATATTTAAAAGGCAGGCACGACCTTGAGATCATTGATATTTATCAGCAACCATCGCTGGCCTTAACTGAAGAAATTGTTGCAGTGCCGGTTCTGATAAAGAAATTCCCATTACCAGAAATGCGGATGATCGGAGATTTGTCAAATACCGAAAAGGTACTCAAAGATCTTGGCGTTAACTAATTAATTCAATATACATTTCTGATGGCAAAAAATACTAAGCAACTTCTGGGAGAAATTGATGCCTTAAGCAAAAAAAACGCCGCACTGATGCAGCAGTTAAAAAAGGCAACGGAATCTGCTGAAGCTATTAAATCCGAAAATATTGATGCATTGATTTTATCACACGAACAAAGCCTTTCAATATATTCAAAAAAAACAGCAGATAAACCTTACAGGATCTTGATTGAGAAAATGCATGAAGGTGCCGTTACTCTTAATGAAACCGGAATTATTACCTACTGCAATTCCTATTTTGCACACCTTGTGAATCTCCCTTTACAAAAAGTGATAGGAACAAAATTCATAAATTTTATTGATCACCCTGCAAAGGTGGAATTTGAAGCCTTACTTCTAAAAGGCAAGGTGAAAGCTTTTAAAGAAGAGATTTACATCAATAAGAGTAATGGCAGGCAAATACCTGTGCTCATAGGTGTAAATGCTTTGTTGTTGGAAAATGCTTTGGTTTTAAATATTATTATTACTGATCTTACTATTCTGAAGGAAAACAAGGAAAATTTGAAGCTCAGGTCAGAGCAGTTGGAAGTGCAAAATAAAAATCTCGAAAGCACAAATATTGAACTGGCCTTTCAAATCGGAGAAAAAGAAAAACGAGGAATGGAATTAAGCGTTGCTAAAACAGATGTAAAAGAACTTGAAGTACTTAACAAACATGTAGAAAATGTTCTGGCTACGCTTTCGCATGATCTGAGAAGTCCGTTAGCATCGATTATAGGAATGGCTGAAGTACTCAGCACTGATTATGAAACCCTTGACTTAGATACAATCAAGACAATGCTCGATCTCCTTTACAAAGCATCAACAAATGAGTTACGCATGCTGGATTATTTATTGGAGTGGGCGAGAATAAAATATGCATCGGATGCATTTTCACCTGAAGAAATTGTTCTTGCCCGATCAGTAAGTAATGTTTTTGAAACATTAAATAAAAATGCAGTTTCAAAAAACCTGCAACTCAAATGCGGGATTGAAGAAAATATTTGTGTTTTTGCGGATAAAAGAATGTTGTTATCCATACTTCAGAATTTGGTTTCCAATGCGATAAAACACAGTTATGTGGGAGGCAAAATTATAATTTCAGCCGAAATAAAAGAAGATAAAATTATTGTTGAGGTTAAAGATACCGGGATAGGAATGTCAAAAAAAATAAAAGAAATACTTTTTACTCCGCAAACTGTCACTCTTTCGAATGCAAGAAAAGCAAATAAAGGTGCTGGTATCGGATTATTATTAGTAAAAGGTTTTTTAGAAAAAAATGGCGGCAAAATATGGGTTGAAAGCAAAGAGGGTGAGGGTTCATCCTTTTATTTTACATTACCTGTAGCGAAATAGCCCGAAAATACGGATTAAGCTGACAATACCAGGTTATTGGAAAGCGTCTGACAGGAATAGTGCGACTCTCGCTGGCCTGCCTCTCCTCACTCGTGACGAAATAAACCATCAACTTAAGCACATTTTCTCCTTTGTTTCACTAACCCAAGCTGGCGCTTTGTGACGCGTTCGGAATGCTTTTGTGTTTTGTACAGTCACGCGTCAGGAGAAGCGCCAGCTGGGATTTTCGGCACAATCCCCGCCTCAAAATAGGATATACCAGAAACTGTAAAAGATATCTTTCCAACGGTTTTTGCTTTGTTGAGCAAGTATAGGTGACCGACCATTGATTCTTTTACCCACTCCAGGTTGATCAAACTCTTCTAAAATAAAATTTTACAGCTTTTTATTAACAATATTTGCGGATTTTAGGTAAAAGCGCGAGCAAACGGGTGTTTTTCTAACTGTATTTCTTAAAGTTTGGTTATACTTTTCCGCATTCAGACTCAATAGAACCATAAATTCTGCAATTCAATCTGGTTTTATTTCAGATTATTCACGATAAAAGGTTCCCGTATTTCGTCAAAAAACGGAGTACTTTTTAACTCTACACATTTAGCTGCATAGAGATACAAAGCTGCCGACCAGGTTTGCCAGTCCTGCCCTTTAGGCTTACCGTCCTGGGCTTTGAGCCATTCATTAAATCCAAATTGCAATTTCGGGTCGGTGGTCAACCTGTTGATTTTAGCAAGGGCAATCAGCTTTTCCTCAGCTAGTTTGTATCTTTTGGCAGCTACGAGGGCAGCTACATAAAACCCGCAAATAAAAGGCCATACGCCACCGTTATGATACTCTCCCTGGTTGTTGAATTCTTTATACCTGGGAAGCCAGTCAGGATCTTTTTCCTGTATATAAGGGAAAAAGTTAGGAGGCAGATCCACAGATAATTCACCTCTGTTTTTCATTACAACACATTCCTCTTCAATCCATGAAACCATTTCGTCAGCCCTCGAGGGCGAAGCTAACCCGGATAATATAGCAATGCTGTTACCAAGTAAATCGAAACGCTCGCTGCTGTATATTTTATACGACCAAAGAGCATAATAGGGCTTGTGTTTTACAACAAGTCCTGCGTGAACGTGATGGTGATTGGGATCGCTTGAAATGGTAAACCGGCTCATATCACGACGCATCTGGTCAGCTCTTTCACTTTGTCCAAGCAGTCGCAGATAACTGTATACCAGTGTATTTACAAAAAGGCCATATCCCAACACCCATTGTTCATCACGCCAATCGCTGGTAGGTTGCTGGGCAACCAGAATACGATCCGAAGGACTTTGATATTCCATCCAGGTGAGTGCTTTGTCAACTGCTTCTTTAAGAAAATCCTGTTCACCTGTGTTTTTTCTGAAAATGGCAACTCCCAACAAAAACAAAGGAGTTGAATCGCTTGATCCACGGTCTTCCTTATTGTGAACAAGCGAAGGAATATGACCTCGTTCAGTCTGATTTTCGGCCAGGGTTTCCAGTACTTTGCGGATGCTGTCCATAAGTTTCTGATTGCCTGAAACTGCAATTCCCAGGATAGAAAACATGAGATCACGGGTGTATGGCTCGGGATATCCCCAGCCTGCAGTGCGTGGAAGCCCGTGATATGGTCCATGGGCGTTGTGAAGCAACACTTCGAGTGCTGCCTTTTTTGCTTCTTCAAGTTCAAGCTGGTTTGTAGAATTCATGGTTTCGGGTTTACTTTTTACTTTTTCCGGCAATGCTATATGCAATTGCAACAGCTTGTTTTTGTGCTTTTTCGTTTGATTCCGGAGTTGAATTTCCAATCGTTCCCTTTTCGTGATAACTGTGTAGAATCTCTTCGATGTTTTCGGAGATCACTCTTTTCGACTTACCTTTTTTGAGTGGCATTGTTTTAAATCTTTGCTGATGGTTTTGCTGTTAGGTTATCCCCATGCGTTCATTCATAATTTGTACAAATCGTTTAGCAACTACTCTATAATCAAAATGTTCGACTACCCGTTTCCGGCCAGCAGCTCCCATTTTATCGCGCAAAGCGGAATCCGTCATCAGTTGCATCAAATACCGGGCAATATCATCAATACTTGCGCGGTAATCGACAGTCCGGGGTTGGGTAAACATAACTTTATGCTTATCCTCAAAACCTGATTCGCCACCCAGCATCACTTCATTAACAACAATTTTCTGAGCAACTTTTGCAAGAAGAGCGGTTTCACCATCAACCATGGTATCGAGCATTCCCATTGCTTTAATGCTGATTACAGGTTTGCCGCATGCACCGGCTTCAACCTGAGGCATTCCAAAGCCTTCGAGCCGCGAGGGTGCTGCATAAATATCGCAGGCACCAATGAGGTAAGGCATAAAGTTTCGCGAAATGGTATTGGTTGCATACGTCACATTTTTCTCAATTCCATGTTGAGCAGCCATTTCGAGATCGGCAAGGTTCTGAAGTTTTGTACGGGGTTGTGGCCAAACTTTGCAGACATATTTCCAGGGAGGTGCTTTTTTGTCGATGATGGCTAGTGCCTGCATTACTTCCTGTGCCCCTTTCGAAGCTGCATCGCCGCCTACAGTGAGGATCATAATTTGTTCGGGAGTAACACCCAGGGCTTCACGAACTGCAATAATTTTCGGATCGTTTTTATCATAGGGCATAAAGCTATCGGTATTGCAGCCTACAGGCAATACTTCAATTTTATCACCATTAATGCCATCCCTTACATACATTTCTTTCACCCAGTTCGAGGTCACCAATATCAACGGAAGTGAGTTTAAAACTTCCTGGTAATTAGCAATATAGCCATCGGCAACCAGCCAGGGTACCGGTTGAATACCGTAGCGAAGCGGGTGCAATATCAAATGAGGCGTGTAACCCCAATATCCAACTCCAACTACAACATCCGGTTTGAACCATCGGTAATACCATTCTTTTTCCTGGGCCGATTCGTAGTGAACAGCGTGAGCTTCAATGCCCATTTCCAACAAGCCCTTGTATAGAAGATCACCCTGGGTTGCCAGTCCACCGGGCGAAGGCGGGTAATCATATAAAACCAGTACTTTCATGTGTTAGTAATTAGTTAGGTTGTGATTAAAATTTTGTGGGTAGTAATATAGTTGTGCTATGTGCTTAGTGCTATGTGCTTAGTGCAGAGCGAACTAGTTGGGAAAAGCATCAAATATCTTTCAAAGCACCAGGAACCAGGAACCAAGCACCAGGAACCAAGCACCAGGAACCAAGCACTAAGAACCAGGCTCCAGGCTCAAGGCATCAAGTATCAGGCTCCAAGCACCAAGCACTATGCACAGTGCACTATTCTTTCGGATGGTGATTCCCCAATTATAGCTATTTCAGGCAATTCCTCCATTTTTTAGCCAAAGCATTGCGTTAGCTGAATTTTTAAATTGCCAGAATGCTTCTGCTTTTGGCGTAGTTTGTGCTTCCCAGCTGCTTTTTTCAAACCCGTATGTTTCGGTGATTATGCGGTATTTCTGAGTCCAGATGCGACTGGAGAGAATGTTGTAAATGGTAGCCGTTTCCTCAGCTTTTGGATAGTATTTTTTTCCTCCATCGCTATAAGCAAAAATCCAGAGCTCGGAAACAGGTATTTTGCCTGAATTCCAAAGATTTATTACAGCTTTGCTGACTTCTTCGTGCCTCAGATGCCGGGTATATTCTCCTGACGGGTTATGCGTAATAAGTAAGTCGAATTTTTCCTGAGGCAAGGATTGGAGTATGATTTCCTCAACTTCATTTTCATCCAAAGGCTGTTGAAAAGGACCATCGTCCATATCGTTCATAACGCCCTCAGATTTTAATATTTTTAAAGCATTGCGAAACCTGGGAGCCCGGTCAGCATCTGTTAATCTGCTAAGTGCTATCACAAAGAAGTTCCATTTTGGATGGCTCAGTATAGTACCCCCGGCCCAAAGGGTTTCATCATCAGGATGAGCCACTATTACGAGTACTGATTTTGATTTTTTTGCGGGCATGGCAGGAGTTGTTCTATACTTAGTGTGGGATAAAAGTACGCATTAAAAAAAGACCCAAGTCTCAAATCCCAAATCTCAAGAACCAAGGCCTACTCTTAAACCCCGCTTGGAATTGGAGATTGGAATTTGGAATTTGAGATTTAATGAATGTGGA
>JBBQSY010000082.1:0-18131 GCA_038213495.1 Bacteroidales bacterium | reverse complement strand
ATCAAAACATTCCAGCAATATTAATCCTCCCATCGAAAAGCCAAAAGCATCTACTTCACTGATTTTGAAATAATCAAGCACAGTATTGAATAACATGACGAAATTTTTGCGTGTAAATTCTTCCTTTTCCCAGGTTTCGGATTGCCTGTGCCCGGGTAGGTCAAGCGTAATGATATGATATTTTTTTTCAAGAAACCGGATTAATTGATTGAAAAAACCGGCATGCATTGAATTGCCATGGATAAACAATAATGCGGGATTGGAATCATTTCCAAATTCATACAATGAGATGGATTTACCTAAATATTTGATAAATGAAGTTTTCATAATGATCAAAATTTAAAACATTTGTATGGTTTCATAGGCAGTCTTGATAACCGATGAGTACCCGTAAATGCTTACTTTAAACGAAACAATCGAATATAGTTATTGAATTTGACACACACAGGGGTTTTGCAGGATTTTAGATGTTTTAAGCGTTTTAATTTTAGTGTTGATTTGCGTTTACTTTATAATCCAGATAAAAAAAATCATGATGAATTATTTATCTTATAAAACAAATTTCTTTGGAAAAAGTTGACATTTTCTTAACAAATCCTAAAAATCATTCATACTTCATAATTATTGGTTAATTTCGTCCCCTCAAATTTTGTTTATTCATTAATCTATACTTTTCATGAAAACATTCAGGCAACTGAATAACCTGCTGGGCTGGATGATCTTCGCCTTTGCATCCTGGGTTTATCTATCAACTATTGAGCCCACCGCCAGCTGGTGGGATTGTGGCGAATACATCTCAACAGCTTTCAAACTACAGGTAGGTCACCCACCGGGAGCACCTTTATTTCAGTTACTGGGCCGTTTTTTCAGCTTGTTTGCAATTAACGATACCAGCAAAGTTGCGATGATGGTGAACATCATGTCGGCACTGAGCAGTTCGGCTACCATTTTATTCCTGTTCTGGAGTATCACGATGCTGGCTTTGAAATTCTCGAAAGACACCGAAATCTCAACCGGCCGCATGTATGCCATACTGGGTAGTGGTTTGGTAGGAGCGATGGCTTATACATTCAGCGATTCATTCTGGTTCTCGGCTGTCGAAGGTGAGGTATATGCCATGTCGTCGTTTTTTACGGCTATTGTTTTCTGGGCCATTCTCAAATGGGACCAGGTTGCCGACCAGCCGCACTCGCAGCGATGGATTATATTGATTGCTTACCTGATGGGACTTTCAATAGGCGTGCATTTGCTTAACCTGCTGGCAATACCTGCTATTGCACTTGTATTTTATTTCAGAAAATACAAAACGACAGGAAAAGGAATTCTATACACGCTGGGAATCGCGTTCTTTATCCTGGCATTTATCATGTTCATGGTAATACCTTATACTGTATTCCTGGCAGGCAAATATGAAATTCTTTTTGTCAACGATTTTGGCCTTCCTTTCAATTCAGGAACCTTATTCTATTTCCTGGTTCTGGTCGGCTCACTGGTATGGAGTATACGGTTTACTTATCAAACAACGCATTCAACCGTAAATTATATAATTGGAGCAGCTCTTTTGCTACTGTTATCCATCTTTTCGTGGACTACATTTCTTGGGTTCCTTGTGGTTGCCGGTATATATTACTGGTACAAGAGCACACCCGGACGTTTGGACCGCAGCCAGGTTCGTGCCGCAGCCAATACGGTATTTCTTTCAATAGCGTTCCTGTTAATCGGGTATTCTTCGTTTTTTCTGCTGGTGATACGGGCTAATGCCAATACTCCCATCAACGAAAATGATCCGAGCGATGCCGTAAGTCTTTTATCGTACCTCAACCGTGAGCAGTACGGTACCTGGCCCGTTGTTTATGGACAGTATTACAATGCGCCTCAGGACAGAACAAATCCCTATTCGGATGCCACTCCTTTTTATGTGAAAGATACAAAAAAGGGCAAGTATGTAATGACCGATGACAGGAAGAATACCATTCCTAATTATGACAAGACATTTTGTACCATATTCCCCCGAATGTGGAGCAACCAGAAACCAAGCCATATAACAGCCTACAAATCGTGGGGAAAAATAGAAGGCACCCCTATCGAAGTTACGAATGACGATGGGAAACCCGAAACTTTGTACAAACCAACATTCATCGAAAATGTCAGGTTTTTCCTCAGTTACCAGGTAGGGCACATGTATATGCGGTATTTTTTCTGGAACTTTGTGGGCAGGCAGAATGATATCGAAGGCCATGGCGGCATCCGCTATGGGAATTGGATAAGCGGAATACCTGTTTTGGATAATGCCAGGCTCGGCGATCAGTCTAACCTGCCCGACAGCATGAGCAATGCTGCGCACAATAAATTCTATTTCCTTCCTCTGATTCTCGGGCTGCTGGGATTGTATTTCCACCTGCGGAAACATGTCGACGGATTTCTTGTGGTGCTCTTGCTTTTCTTTATGACGGGGTTGGCCATCGTACTGTACCTCAATATTACCCCATACCAGCCGCGTGAACGGGATTATGCCTTTGCCGGCTCCTTTTATGCTTTTGCCATTTGGATAGGGCTGGGGGTGCTTGCATTATGGGATATGCTGAAGAAAGTAAATGAAAAATATATTGCAATACCTATCACAGCCATTTGTTTATTACTGGTTCCCGGTATAATGGCAAAAGAAGGCTGGGATGATCATACACGCGCCAATAAATATTCGGCCCGCGATTTTGCTGCCGATTACCTGAATTCGTGCGCCCCCAACGCGATACTCATCACCAACGGGGATAACGATACTTTCCCCCTTTGGTATGCCCAGGAAGTGGAAGGAATACGCACCGATGTTCGTGTGGTAAACTTTATGCTTTCGTCAGGTGACTGGTATGTGCACCAGTTAATGCGGAAAGTTTACGAATCCGATGCCTTGCCTTTTACGCTTACCTACGATCAGTATAATAAAGGGATCAACGAAGTTTCCGCTTATTCGGGTCAGTTACAGGAAAGAGTGGAGTTGCAGGACCTCATCGATCTGATTGCCAGTGACGATCCTGCATCGAGGTTCAAATCAGGTTCCCGGTCCATTGCCATTTATCCAACCAAAAAGGTTAAGATCACACTTGATTCTGCTGCTATGGTTAAAAATGGTATTGTGCCTGCATACCTTGCCGATAGGGTAGTAAGCAGTGTTGAATGGGACATTAAATCAAATTATTTGTATAAAAATGACCTGATGCTGCTTGATTTTCTGGCCAAAAACAAATTCGAAAGACCGATTTATTTTGCAAGTCCTTCGAGTGTGAGCGATGCAGTTGATGTGGATAAATACTGTTTCCAGGAAGGTTTTGTTTATAGATTTATGCCGGTTAAACCTGATAATCTTGATTTCATTAAAGGTGTAGGAAGTGTAAATTCGGATGTCTCTTACGATATTTTGATGAACAAATGCAAATGGGGCAACCTGAATCTGCCTGGTGTTTATGTAGATCGCGAGAGTTATCGTAACACTATGATTCCAAAGCAAAACTTTGCCCGCCTTGCCCGCAAGCTTACCCTTGAAAATAAGATGGATTCGGCAGTAAAAGTATGTGATTATGTTCAGCAGATTTTCCCTGATAACAAGATCCATTTCGATTACTACATGATACAGTTTGTGGATGTTTATTTCAAAGCGGGGGCCATCGAAAAAGGCAATAAGCTGGCAGACAGGCTGATGCAGATTTATCAGCAGAATACGGATTATTACCTGTCACTCAATCCTGAATTCCGCGGTAATTATGACGAGGATCTGAACGAAGCATTTGGTTTCTTTAACTCAATGAAGCAGATTGCTGAGCAATACGATCAGAAAGACATTGTGAAACGGGTTGATAAATTCCTGGATCAACGAACCGGAGTTACCAGGTAAACTATAGATCTTACTTAAATGCAATAAAGGGAGTCCGTTCGGGCTCCCTTTATTGTTATAAAATGAATGCTCAATACTATTGAAGATCGAGTCGGTAATCCATTTTGCCGTCTCCATGAAAACAGAGTGGAAATGAGGGGTATAGTAAATGCGGATTTCTGCTTATGGAAGCTGCTTCACCGAATCTTTAAATCCTTCAGGTCAAAGCCGGTTATTGTTCTTTTGAAGTAACAGAATTGTATTCAGATCACTTTTTAATATCCTGTTTCCTTGCCAATAGTACAATCCCTGCAATTACTAATGGAATCGAAAGCAGCTGGCCCATATTGAGTGCCATGGAGTTTTCAAAATTAACCTGGGGCTCTTTTATGAATTCGATAAAAAACCGGGATGCAAAAACCGTAACGAGGAAGAAGCCAAACAGGAAGCCAGGCCTTGGTTTCCCGTCTTTCTGATAATAATGCCAGATCAGGAAAATGAATATCGCGAGATAGCATAATGCTTCGTAAATCTGGGTTGGATGCTTTGGAAGTGTTTCGCCTACATGTTCAAAAATAAATCCCCAGGGGCGTTGGGTGACATGGCCGTATATTTCGCTGTTGAATAAGTTGCCCGTCCGGATGAAAAAACCGGAAAGAGCTACAACTATTACAATCCGGTCTGTGACCCAAAGGAATGGCTGTCGTGTTTTCCGCGAAAAAAGGTAAAGAGCAACCGGTATGCCGATGGCAGCACCATGACTGGCTAATCCTCCTTGCCATATTTTAAGAATATCAAGCGGATGGGCTAAATACGAAGCAGGCTCGTAAAACATAACATGGCCAAGGCGGGCTCCCACAACCGTCGCTATAAGCATATACATGCTTAACTGATCGAGCAGAGGTTCCGGCAGATTTTCTTTCCGGAAAATGCGGAGCATGATAAAATAACCAACTACAAACGACATGGCAAACAGTAAGCCGTACCAGCGCAAGCTTATAGGGCCGATACTAAAAATGGTAGGACTTACGTTCCAGTGAATAAATTGAAGGATCATTGTTGACAGATTAATGGTTTGCAAAAATACTTAGAAAAATTTCAGCAATGAATTATTTCTTTTTCAGAGCTGCAATTGCCGATATCAGTTCATTTCCCGCTGGCTTTTTCGTGAAACCAGGAAGTTTTGCTGCTTCAGTAATATCCTCAATTAAATTCAGTTTTTCCTGCGACCGATATAAAGCACTTCCTGCCTGTTGGTGCATTTCAGCAAGATAAATTTGTTCTGTCTGCCCGGGCGTAGGTACAAAAATGGCTTTTGTGCCCAATGATGCCAGGTCCATAACCGAAGAATATCCTGACCGGCAGATTACCAGCGATGAGGAATTTACAGCAGAAAGTAAATCATCTGAATCCAGAAAAGGTATAATGGAAAGATTGCCAGCCCTGATTGTGCCTTGCCCGGATTCCGGCCTTCCCCCGATTATCAAAGTTGGTAGGTTCATTTTGCTGAGTTGCCCGGTTAACAATGCCTCAAATATACTTCTCTGGGGCTCAGGACCTGAAATAACGGCTGTGATTTTCCTCTCGCTATCAGTTTTAATTAATGACGGTTCTACTTGATGGAAGCGGGATAAAGGACCGACAAATCTTGCGTTGGAAGGAAGAGTGTATTTGTGCGACAGATCGCCGCTCAATCCCGGGGCTGTTGCATAATCCGGTATCCAGCACTCATCGAAACGGCTGATAAGTTTACGTGAAATGCGATACAACAAATATTCAGCAAAGCGGAGCCACCCGGGTGTTTTAATCATTACCTGATGAGTGATCAGGACATTCAGTGTATTTTTATTCCACAAACCATAACGGTTGTCCGAAATTATAACGTCAAACGAATGCTGGCTGAGCAGTTTTTTTAATGTCCGATGCTCATCAAAAACAGATTTGATAAACTGCGGCAATTGCAGAAACAGGTGTTGCAGTATTTTTTCTGACCTGGAATAGGACGGCGAAAAACTCGGTAATTCAATACTTTCGAGGTTTGGGAATTCTTTCTGAAGCAAAATATATGAACGGCCATGGCCTGCCACGGTTACGCTGTGACCTTGCACTATAAGTTGTCTGATAACCGGAATACACCGTGTAGCATGTCCCAGGCCCCAGTCGAGCGGACTTATTAAAACCCGCAAAGGTGTTGGCTCCATTCTTTATTTAAAAGATACAAATGTAAGATTTAGCTTGTTAATAATTTTAACGAAAGAGGTAAAGAGGTTTTTGTAAAATTTGTAAGTTTGGGCTGCATTATGGAGGATCTGATTTATAAATTAGCATTGACCCTGGTTCCCGGGGTGGGAAGTGTAAACGGCAAAAGCCTTGTTGCCTATTGTGGCGGCGTAAAAGCTGTTTTCATGGAAAAGAAGCGCGCATTATTAAAGATTCCCGGAATCGGGGAGCAAACGGTAAATTCACTGACAAACCACAATGTTTTCGACAGGGCCGAAGAGGAACTCGAATTTATCGAAAAGAATAAAATATCTTCCTTCTTTTACCTTGATAAAGATTATCCCTCAAGGCTTAAACATTGTCATGATAGCCCCCTGATGCTCTATTATAAGGGAACAGCGGATCTGAATGCCCCCAAAGTGGTGGCTTTGGTCGGCACGCGGAAAGCTACCGAGTACGGCCGCGATATGTGCCGTAAAATAATTGAGGGACTGCAGGAGCACAATGTGTTGGTTGTTAGCGGACTGGCATATGGTATCGATACATGGTCGCACAAAGCTGCACTGGATAATTCCATGCAGACAGTGGGTGTACTAGGTCATGGACTGGATCGTATTTATCCCTTTGCAAACAGGTCCTTATCCGAAAAAATGGCCGAAAACGGAGGACTCTTATGCGAGTATATGAGCAACACCACGCCCGACCGCGAGAATTTCCCGATGCGTAACCGTATTATAGCCGGTATGAGTGATGCCGTTGTTGTGGTTGAGGCCGGAATTACCGGAGGTGCGCTGATTACAGCCGAAATTGCCAATTCGTATAACAGGGATGTATTTGCGGTGCCTGGCCGTATCGGAGATCCGCATTCGGAAGGATGCAATAAAATAATTAAAATTAATAAAGCCGCGCTTATCCAGTCGGCTAAAGATATCACTTATCTGCTGAATTGGGATGAGGCAAAAATCCGCAAAACAACCATACAGCGGCAGCTTTTTGTAAACCTCACTCCCGATGAGGAACTTATCGTCAATACACTGAAAGAAAAAGGTGATATGGAAGTGGATACACTGCTTATGGAAACGTCGCTTCTGCCATCAAAAGCTGCTTCCATATTACTGAACCTGGAATTTGAAGGCATCATACGTTGCCTGCCTGGGAAAGTTTACCGGTTAATTTGATTCTTCAGCTTCCCGCAAGCTGAAAACCAGCAGTGTTACAGCCGTTATCAGCATGGCTCCCAGAGCCATATAAAGTAACAATGTATCGGTAGTAAGCAGGCAGAACCTGTATATGCCTTGGAATACGACTACAATAAACAATCCGGTTACAAATTCGATAAGGGGAAATTTGCGGTTAATAGCATTGCCTGTAAAATATCCGATGATCACGGCTATAGAAACAAATGCAGGTCCTATGGAGATTGCATAAAGAGAAACACTGATGTAGCCCGGTGCATAAAATAATGCGTATACCGAATACGAGGTTGTAAATCCTGCTGCAATTATAATGCTGTAAAAAATTACATCAATGGTTTTAGTTACTTTTTTCGACTGGTAAACGAATAGCTTCAACACAATAAATTTCCAGAATTCGAAAACGCTTCCGGTGAGCACAAAGGCATAAAATACCGTACGATTTAGGCTGTGGAGGTGATCCAGATGAAACCTGGATATAAGGCTGTCAATTATAAAAACCGGCAGAACACCTGCCAGCCCTATTAGAAAAGTCTTGTATACCAAGCCATAGTTCCCGCCGGGCAGTTTATACCGAAGCAGTAAATAGAGCAAAACCGCTATCAGGGGAGCGGGTATAAGTGATAAATAGGCACTGATTCCCATTGGATATTTTTTTCAAATATAACAAATTTGTATTAAAGGAGATATAATGGAACGAAAAGTTCATGATCAGCATTACTGGAATTATCAAAACAGATACGATCATTTTTCCGTTTCAATTGTTTACTCTTTAGTTGAAGTCAGTTGGGTGCACGGATTTGTTATTATTTTCCCCCGTTGTCCGGGAAAGGTTTAAAAAGGGTAATTTTACACCATTAATTAATTAAAGGCAAATCTGCGATTATGATTTGTTTATAATCAAATGGTTCAACTTAACCGTAATCGTGAAGGGCATAGTAATAAAATCTACAGGAAGTTGGTATAGCGTGATGACGGAGACCAACAAAGTTTGCAATTGCAGGCTGAAAGGGCAGTTTCGCATGCATGGCATACGCACTACAAATCCTGTAGCTGTAGGCGATCATGTTGAATTTAAATGGGAAGGAACAACTGAAAACGGTATCATTACAGCAATTGAACCTCGTACCAATTACATTGTCCGTCGTTCGATAAATCTGTCGAAATCAGCTCATATCATTGCATCTAACATCGACAGGCTTTATATTGTGGCCAGCATCATGTTGCCGCGGACGTCAACCGGTTTTATCGACAGGCTCCTGGTAACTGCCGAGGCCTATCACATTCCGGCAGCAGTAATATTCAATAAAACGGATATTTATACTGCCGAAGCTACAACCCGGTGCAACGAATTGATGGAATTATATAGTTCTTTGGGGTATCCTTCGTATGCGGTTTCGGCCATGGAAGGTACAGGAGTAGAATCATTGCGACAGGTGCTGCGCGACAAAGTGAATTTGTTTTCGGGCCATTCAGGAGTCGGAAAATCAGCATTGATAAATGCGATTGACCCCTTATTGAAAATAAAAACCGGTGAAATTTCATCGTACCACAACAAAGGGATGCACACTACTACTTTCGCTGAAATGCATCCCTTGTCGTTCGGGGGATATATGATCGATACACCTGGTATTAAGGAATTCGGACTGGTACATTTCGAAAGCCGTGAAATCAGTGAACGCTTTCCCGAGTTCAGGGTTTTGCTTCCCCAATGCAGGTACAAAAACTGTACACATAATCATGAACCGGGTTGTGCAGTTAAACAAGCTTTGAACGATGGCAGAATTAATCCTGAGCGGTATCATAATTATCTCGGACTTCTGAACGATGAGAACCTGGATATTGCCGAATACGTTTAAGCCTGACTTTTACAGAGAATTTTCAAATTAGTTATATTATCATTTATATACATCACATGAGGACAGTTATTCAAAGAGTTTTATCAAGCACCCTGAGCATCGGAGGGCAGGAATACAGTAGTATAGGATATGGAATGTTGGTTTTGGTAAGCTTCGAAGAAGCTGATACTGCCGATGACCACGAATGGATCTGCGGGAAAATAACCGGCTTGCGTATTTATGATGACAGCCAGGGTGCCATGGATCTGGATATCCGCGATATAGACGGAGAAATAATGGTAGTCAGCCAGTTTACGTTGCATGCCAGTACCCGCAGAGGTAACCGGCCATCGTACAGCAAAGCTGCGCGCCCGGATTTTGCCAGACCTGCCTACGAAGATTTTATCCTGACATTGGAAGAAAGTTTCGGCCACTCGGTTGCGACCGGTGAGTTTGGTGCCCATATGGAAATAAACCTGGTTAACGATGGCCCGGTGACAATTTTTATTGACTCAAAAAACAGGGAATAAGTTGTATGAACCAGGCATTTATTGATTTATGACGATTCTTGAATAAACTGCCTGAACAGTTACAAAAAGCCTTTCAATTCCAAAAAATAACCGGGAATAATTGTAAATCCTGGGAAGTTTCATGCGGAAGCCAAAACATTGGTATTGACAATGTTGCCTGTACAGAAATGTCCCGTAATAAAGGAATATCCGGCTCTGGAATAAAAGGAGAGATTTCTTTTGTTTTAAATGGCAACGAAGAAAACTGATGTGATTTTATTATGCAGTTAACCTCTCAAGCACCAGCCTGATAAGCTTTTCAACATCGCCGTGGTAATCTTTGGCATAGCTGCGGTTTACGCGGTTTGCAACAATGCTGCAGACTGTAAGCGTATCGTGCCCCAGCATTTTACCAAGCCCGTACAGGGCGGAAGTTTCCATCTCGAAATTCGCGATCCGTTTTCCCTGGTGTTCGAAACTTTCGATCAGTTGGTTCAGTTCCGGAAATGCGAGTTTAAGCCTGAGTTCTCTTCCCTGCGGACCATAAAATCCGGGAGCAGTAAGAGTGATTCCTTGTACCAGTCCTTTCCCAAGCTTTTCCATCAAAGTCGGCGAACAAGGCACCGCATATATTCCCGGTAAATTTGTATTCCAGTGAACATGATTTACAAATGCCTCTGCAAGTTCAGCATTCATTACACTTTTCCCTTTCGCATAAAAGTATAGCAGGCCATCCATCCCCATACCGTACGATGAAGCAACAAAATCGCCGGGGTGAATATCAGCTTGCAATGCACCGGCTGTTCCCAGCCTGATTATATTTAATTTGGTATGTGTTTTTTTAAGTTCACGGGTTGTAAGATCTACATTAACAACCGCATCAAGTTCGTTAATCACAATATCCAGGTTATCGGTTCCCATCCCGGTGGATAAAACAGTGAGCCGCTTATTGCCAATTGATCCTGTATGTGTAAATAATTCGCGGTTTTGTACCGTGAAATCAATGATATCAAAATGCTTCGATATTTCTTTCACCCGTCCCGGATCGCCGACCACTATGATTGTATCAGCAATATTTTCGGGTTTCAGGTGCAAATGATAAACACTTCCGTCAGGATTTAGTATAAGTTCGGATTCAGCTATTGGGGCCATAAATTAGGGTATGAAAAAGTAAACTGGTAATTTTGTGCGCAAAAGTAAACAAAACATCGAAGTGATGAATAAAATACTGATCCCTGTCGATTTCCAGGACCAATCCCTACTAGCGCTTGAACAATCCTATAACCTGGCCCGCCTTGTCGGGGCTGAAATTGTGCTTTTATTCGTGCATGAACAATCCGGAATATTCGCAAGTATGTTCAGCCATGACCAACATAACGAAATGCTTTCGAAAATTGACGAAAGACTTGCTGAACTTGCTGGCAGAACTACAGTAATTTCCGGAATAAGAACTTCATACAGGCTCGAAAAGGGCCGGATATATTCAAAAATAATAGAAGTCGCAAGGGAAATCCAGGCAAGTTATGTTGTGATGGGAAAGAACAGCTCGGATGAAAGAGAGGAAGAGGAATTGCGTGTAGGAGCCAATGCTTCAAAAGTGATACGATCGGCAATTTGCCCTGTTATAACCCTCAATTCCAAACCCCTTTACAATGGATGCCGCACTATTTTGTTGCCTCTCGATCTTACCAAGGAAACCGATCAGAAAGTTGCTAAATGTATTGAAATAGCTAAAATTTATAAAGCCGGTATAAAAGTGGTCTCTGCGCTGTGGTCAAAAAACTCTCCCGGCACACAGGCAAGGATACAGGAACAGGGAAAACAAGTTGCTGAGCGGATTAAAGAAGCAGGCATCTCATGTTCTTTCGAAGTGGTTGAAAGCCAGGACGGAGAAAATACACTTGTTCCGGCGATAATAAATTACGCCACAAAGCAGGGAGATATTGACCTTATACTGATCCTCACTCAGCAGGAAATAGGTATCGTTGAGTTTTTCGTCGGCTCACATGCCCAGGAGTTTATGCGACTGTCGCATATCCCTGTTATGTCTATAATTCCAAAAGACACAAGGAATGCATCAATTTTTTCGTAACAATTTATTCGTTGGAAGAATCGGACATCACAAGCTCTGCGTTCTAAAGTTCCATGTTCCGGAGTAAAGACCGGAATCGGCACCCGGCACATTTTTTAAATACAATCTAACGGATTTAATCAACTCAAACCCATGCTTGCAGAAATTATAACTATCGGCGATGAACTACTGATTGGCCAGGTGATAGATACAAATTCGGCCTGGATAGCCGAACAATTGAATATGATTGGCATCAGGGTTCACCAGATTACCAGTATCTCGGATAGCAAGGAACACATTCTGTCAACTTTGCGAGAAGCATCAGCACGTGCCGGGCTGATACTGATTACAGGCGGACTCGGGCCTACCAAAGATGACATCACCAAACAAACACTCTGCAGGTATTTCAATACTCCTTTGGTTTTCAGTGAAGACGCGTATAAAAATGTGGAGAAGCTCTTTTCTGCGCGCGGATTCACTGTTTCGGAGTTAAATCGCTTGCAGGCTATGGTTCCTGCAAATTGCAGGATTATTCCAAATCCAAACGGTACCGCACCCTGCATGTGGTTCGAGGAGCAAGGCTGTATCTACGTATCCATGCCGGGAGTCCCTTTCGAAATGAAAGCCATTATGGAAGATGAAATTATACCACGGTTGCTGAACGGAGGAAACCAGGTAATCCTGCATCGAACCATACTCACCGAAGGAGTTGGCGAATCGCATCTTGCTGCTATTATCGAACCCTGGGAAGATTCACTTCCATCCTTTATAAAACTAGCATACCTGCCTCAGCCGGGTATTGTGCGTTTGCGCCTGACGGCCTACGGAACCGATCGCACTGAACTGCAAAACGCTATCGAAAAAGCCGAAAAGGAATTTTATGCCTACGCAGGAAAGTATATTTTTGGTTTTGATAACGATACTATGGAATCTGTTACCGGCAAATTACTGCGGGATAAAGGGAAGACATTATCAACCGCCGAAAGTTGTACAGGAGGCAATATTGCACAGCTTATCACCAGCATTGCCGGCAGTTCCGACTATTTTAAGGGATCGGTGGTTGCGTACTCAAACGAGATCAAAGAACAATTCCTGGGTGTGCCGCACGAAGTAATTGCAGTAAATGGCGCAGTATGCGAGCAAACCGTTGTTGCTATGGCCGAAGGAATCCGCACACGGTTTTCGACCGATTATTCCATTGCCGTTTCAGGAATTGCCGGCCCTGCAGGCGGAAGCGATGAAAAACCAGTCGGCACCACCTGGATTGCGGTTGCAACACCAACAGAGACCATATCGCGGAAATTTCTTTTCGGGGAGCACCGTGGCCGAAACATCAGGAAGGCATCGGTTGCAGCATTGAATATGCTGCGAGGTAAATTAATTGAATAAGGGTTTCCCAAAGAAAAACATCATTTCTATGTGGGATAGATTGAGGGACAGGACATTACTCATTTTGGCTATGTTCTATTTATAACAGCAAACTAATCTTTTTCGCCTTGCCACCGCACCCCCAACCCCTGAAGGGGCGTTTCCTGCGCGCGTGGGCAGATCCCCTTCAGGGGAAAAAGGGGTGTGGGCGGGCGGGGCATTCGGATATACATATTTATCAATCGTACTCATGGATTAAAAAATGCTGTGCTTATTAGAACTTAGCCCTCATTTTTAGCCTCTTTTTCTGCTCCTTACATTTTAGTTTAAAGGATCATAGCTAGCTGTATTGTAGGATTTGATTGCTGTTTAGTGATTAATCCGAATCAAGGGTTGAAGTTGTAATTTGTTAGTTGCCAGGCGAACCCTTCAAGGGTTTTAAACCCTTGAAGGGCTTAACTGCCTCAACCACAATTGTTGTATTCAACCCTTGATCCGCATGATTAGCAAATACATATATTAAGATAGACTGTGTTTCAACTACAACGGAGTCCCGGATAATAAATCCGCGTCGGCAGGGAAACCTGAATGCTTTCATGATTTAAAAAAACTTGATCCAAAACACCCTGAAACTAGAAATACAAACTGCACATATAGCTTTGCCGTGATGTCAGTAAATCCTACTTTTGCAGATTATCTCTGATTAAAAAATCTTTCAAAATGAAAAAAAACCTGATTTTAAGTTTGCTTTTATTTGTCTCGCTAGCTGGTTTTTCACAAAATAAAGCTGCTCATCATATTCTCAATGTTCAAATCGAACCACAAAAGTCGCATATCACGGTAAATGACTCCATTTTTACTTCCGGCGAAGAGGAATTAATGATCAGCCTCAACGCTTCGCTTACAGTTACTTCTTTTTCGAAAAATGTAAAAGCCGAACAAATTACCGGAACCATAAACGCAAAAGATGTTGGCATGGACAGGGACGACAGCAGCGAAAGCAAAGGAGAAGTAAAACTCAACAAATGGAAACTGAAGCTGAAAAAAGGTTCGGGATATTTTATAATTAAATATGAAGGAAATATAAATCAGTCCTTTTCGCAAAGCGCAGAGGATTATGCGCGCGGTTTCAGCGAAACAGCTGGTATCGTAAGCGACTCCGGCGTTTACCTTGCAGGTTCAACCCACTGGATTCCTGTTTTTGATGATAGACCGGTTACTTTTAAACTGAATACGTCTATGCCTGCAGGCTGGAAATCTGTTTCCCAGGGCGAAAGAACCACCGAAAGATTATCAGCAGGAAAACATCTTGATACCTGGAAATGCGATACTCCCCAGGAAGAAGTTTTTCTGATCGCTGCCCGTTTCAATGAATATGCTTTTAAAATGAACAGTGGCATTGAGGCCATGGCTTTTCTGCGGACCCCTGATGAAGGTCTTGCCAACAAATACCTGGAAGTAACCGAGCAATACATGGACATGTACCAGAAAATGATAGGGCCTTATCCATACACCAAATTTGCACTGGTTGAGAATTTCTGGGAAACAGGCTACGGTATGCCTTCATTTACGCTGCTTGGCGAGAAGATCATACGCTTTCCGTTTATTTTACACTCTTCCTATCCGCACGAATTGCTGCATAACTGGTGGGGCAATAGCGTGTATGTGGATTTCAGCACAGGAAACTGGTGCGAAGGAATAACCGCTTACGAAGCCGATCATCTGATCAGCGAGCAGCGTGGCCAGGGTGAAGAATACCGCCGTTCGACTTTACAGAAGTTCACCAACGTAGTGGACGAAAGCAATGACTTCCCGGTCGGCAAATTCATTTCGCGCCACGATGCTGCCAGCGAAGCAATCGGATATGGAAAATCCATGATGATGTGGCATATGCTCAGGCGAAAAGTGGGAAATGAAGATTTTAAGAAAGGATTTTCACTCTTTTATGCTAATTACAAGTTTAAAATGGCATCCTTTGAGGATATTCAAAAAACGTTCGAAGAAGTTACCAATACTGATTTAAAACCCTTTTTTGCCCAATGGCTTACGCGCACAGGCGCTCCCGAGATTGCAATTAAAGAAGTGAAAACATCCGGAAACAGTGATCAGTTCCAGGTTTCGCTAACACTTGAGCAAAAGCAAAAAGCCGAACCGTTTGATATAGATGTTCCTGTTGCAATTGCTACCGAAAAAGGGCTACGGACTTTTGTTGTTAATATGAAAGAGAAAAGGCAGGAATTTCAGTTTATCCTCGACAATGAACCTTTAAAGCTGGAAGTTGACCCGCAATATGATGTTTTCCGGATTATGGACCCGATGGAAGTGCCGCCAACCTGGTCCAAAATACTCGCAAGTAAAGAAAACCTCGTTATTTTGCCTTCAAAGGCGGATGATAACCAAAAGCAAATCTATACTGAGTTTGTCAAGCAGTGGAAAGTTGTTGACAATGATCATTTTGATGTGGTCTATGACAATTCACTGAATGCTTTGCCAGGCGATAAGACGGTGTGGATAATCGGTTTCGAAAATAAATTTGCCGCCAATATTAACCCGGCCATTACAAATTACAGTTCCTCCATTTCAGGAGATTCAGTAATTTTCGAAAACAAACCGACGATAAAAAAGGACCACAGTTTTATTTTAACAGTTTTCAATCCTCAGAACAGCAATATTAATATGGCGTTTATCGCCTTTGACAATAAAAATGCAATTAAAGGATTGATAACAAAACTGCCTCATTACGGCAAATACAGTTACCTGGGTTTTGAAGGTGATGAGCCTGTAAATGTGGCAAAAGGAGAATGGCCTGTTTCCGGTTCCCCTCTCGTGAAAACATTTAACAGCAGTGCACAAAACACCAGTATGATCAAAAAAAGAGAACCACTGGCTGAGCTTGCCCCGGTTTTCTCGGAACAAAGAATGATGAATCATGTGAAATATCTTGCATCCGATGAGCTGAAAGGCCGCGGACTGGGAACATCAGAACTGGATTCGGCTGCCAAATATATCGCAGGAAAATTTAAAGAGTATGGATTAAAATCAATGAGTAACTCATATTTCCAGGAATTTTCACACACTTTTCCCGGTAAGGGCGAAATTCAAATGAAAAATGTTGTTGGAATTATCCCGGGCACTGACAGCAAGCTGAAAGATTCCCCGGTCATTCTTTCCGCGCACTACGATCATCTCGGTATGGGTTGGCCTGACGTACACAAAGGCGACGAAGGCAAAATTCATCATGGTGCCGATGACAATACAAGCGGGGTTTCTGTTCTGCTGGAACTGGCCAAATCGATGGCTGCAACCATTAAGCCAAAACGCACCATAATATTTGTTGCTTTCACAGGCGAGGAGGCCGGTTTAATCGGCTCCCGGTATTTTGTCAGCCAGGTTAAAAATCACTTTACTGGCGATATTATTGCCGATGTAAACCTCGATACCGACGGTAGTTTGTTCGATAAAAACCTGTTGGTACTCAACGGAAATTCAGCCAAAGAATGGAAGTTTGTTTTTATGGGAACCGATTATTCTACCGGCATAAAAAGCGATGTGGTTCAGCAGGAATTAGATGCCAGCGACCAGGTTGCTTTTATTGAAAAAGGAATACCTGCCGTGCAATTATTTACGGGCGCTACCGAAAATTACCACCGTCCTTCGGACACCTATGATAAAATTGATGGCAAAGGAATGGTAAAAGTGGCTACCGTTGCAAAGGAAGTGATGGTGTACTTAGCCGACCGCGACACGCCTTTTGAATTTACCGGCAAAATACCGGCAACTGACGCCTCTGCTCCGGATAAACCTAAAACAAACCGCAAAGCATCGACCGGCTCCATCCCCGATTTTGCTTATACGAGCGGAGGAGTTAAAATAGCATCGGTAATTGAAGGTTCGGTCGGAGAAAAAGCCGGCCTGCTGGCAGGTGACATTATAACTGCCTTGGACGGTAAAGAAGTGAAGGATTTAATGGAATATTCCAATGCGCTTAAAACCTACCAGCCCGGCGATGTTGTTAAGATGAAAGTGCTGAGAAACGGAAAGGAAAAGCTTATTGCCATTACTTTGGGCGAGAGGTAAATGGTTAATTTTAATGACTGTGTTTTGGAATATTGAAGGATTTTTCAAATCCATTCATTAGTGCCGTGTGCTGTGTTCCGGGTGCCTCTGGCTGTAACAGTTATCAAATCATTCCTGTTAGGTTTTGTTTAATAATTGTGTATAACATTCGCGACAGTTACTATTTCTTTTTTGTTCCGTAATATTCAGTTTGAACGACTGTATTGGAATAAGTTCTCTTAATGATCAATGAATCCCTGGTAAATTTAATAATCTTTCCGGTTAAGACATATTTTCTGGTCGTAACTGTCAGCGTATCCATTTTTAAGTTTAAAGCCCAGGTAGCAGTATCAATAATATCGACAGTATCTTTGCATGATGGCTGTCCGCTAAAATCTGAAGAACCTTGTGAATAAACTGTACCCATATTGTTTATCAAGCATTCCCCGTTAATTTTAAACTTATTCTCATCATCAATCAAACATGAAGGTGGTACAATACTTATTGAATCCTGCGTCAGAATCTTTGATAAATACCAGGTCTTTGCGGAATTATCCGTCAATAAATCAACATTTGTGACAGGCTTGCTTTCTCTTTCACAACTATAAATCATTGTGAAAAGCATTCCTATTGGAATTAAATGGTAAATCAATTTTTTAATCATGCTATCACTTTGCTAATTGTTATTTATATAATTACTGCAAAAGGCGAGTGTATAAAGAGTGCGGGAGTTCGTGGCTACTTTCTTATCACCCGTTACTGCCTTAGCCAGCGAGTTCTGAACTTTCCATTTGCGCTGAAACCTGAATGATGTAAACACTGTGTTGCCCGATGCCTGTTTTTATTCAAAATAGAATCAGGTTTTTTTCATTAGTAATTATTTCAAAATAAGTTCCTCAAATTTACATTTGTTTAAAGTTAACTTTTTTCAACTTTTGCATGATCAAAAGTTGAGCAAAAATCTAGACTTTATATAATTTCAGTGTATTTCTTCGTCAGGTTTTTTGCCAC
>JBBQSY010000081.1:0-18185 GCA_038213495.1 Bacteroidales bacterium | reverse complement strand
TCCATTTTGGCCGGACCAGGTTTAACAAGATTCATCTCTCCACGCTGGTTGTAGTAATAAAGCATATTGTCGGCAAGAGCCATAGACCCGGTACCTAGCTTAAGCGAATCAACGACCTGGCCTGTATTGGCATCAGCACAGATAAGCGTGCGTTTAGAGTCACTGCCGGTGTATTTGCGGTTATCAATTTTAATAAATCCGCCCATAAAATTGTCTAGCGCTTTGTTATTCCATACCTGGGTAATCTGTTTCCCGTCAGCTGAAAGTTCCAGTTTTGTACCGCAGTTGTTATCGCCTGCAATATAATAAATGAATCCGTTTTCGTAATACGCTGAATTGCTGTGTGTATCGCCCATCCCAGGTTTGCGTTCAGCGACAGGAACATTTACCTGTTCGTGCCACCAAAGCAATTTCCCGTTTTGTACATCGATTCCCATCAGATGATAGGCACTGAAAGTTACCAGTATCTTTCCGGCAGGCAGAGAGATAAGAACAGGAGAATTGTAGCCTGGCAATTCACCAAATCCTTTACATACCCAGTTGATTTTTCCGGTAAACCGATTAAAAGCAACAACATTGGTATCTATACCTCCCGGGGTGAGGACAACCTGGTCATCAACAACCAAAGGCGATTCGGCATGACCATGCATAGTGAACCGTCCATGAAGGTCTTTAAGCATATCAACGGACCATTTTTTGGAACCATTTGCAGCATCGAAGCAGGTAAGATTTCCCAACCCGGAACAAACATAAATAAGGTTTCCGACCACGGTAGGAGTGGAGCGCGATCCCGGAAAAGTCTTCACCCATTCTTTACCATAATCTGATTTCCACAGGAGTTTTCCTTTCTTGTCAAAAGCAAAAAGATAACCAACAGTATCAATTTCTCCGGTCACATAAATGCGGCCGGAAGTTACTGCCGGTGGCCCGTACCCATTGCCAATTTCATTGTTGATCCAAAGTTGGGCCGGACCTGCCTCAGGCCACGAAGTCATCAAATTCTTTTCAGGATACACGCCATCACGGCTAAGTCCGCGGAATTGTGCAAGAACCTGGGCCTGCAAGCCCGCTGAAATCAAAATCATAATGCAGGCAAGGGAAAATACTTTTCGGATCATGAGATACATATTTAGGTTTATGGCAGAGAATCGATTTTATTGACGGGATAATTCCGGGAATTCAGAATTGGAAGAGTAAAAATATGACATTCAATGATATGGCAACAGACATTTTGATAATTGGCGATAAATAATCGATGAAATAAAGGAATCAATCGGCAACACGAAATCGAACCAGGCAGATTTCCCACCGGTTAACCAGGTTTTTAAAAAGAAAACAACGAATTTATTTTTTCAAGTCGTAAACCATCAGCGAATTACCATGGCGGATATACAGGCGGCCGTTTTCAATTACCGGGTGAGCCCAGTGTTGGGCGCTACCATACGGAACCTTGAATCCACTTAATTTTTTAAACCCGCTAAGCGTTGGTTCAACCAGGGAAACTTCACCGCTTTCATCATAGGTATAGAGTAAACCATCGGCTGAAATAATGCTGCCCATCCTCCCGTTCATTTTGTCATATGCAAGTTCCTCACCGGTTTTCCAATCGAGTACATGAAGTCCTTTGATTTTATCACCCATTCCGTAAATCTTCCCGTTCAGTAACACGATGCCTCCCATACGGCTGTCGAGTGATGAATTTTTCCATGCTTTTTCAATCGAAGAACCATCGGTTGACAGTTTCAGCATAACGCCACCATAACCATATCCCGAAACGCAATACAGGTGCCCGTTGCTATAAAGCGGTGTGTTTGCATGAACTGAATACTGGTTTATCTGTTCATAGCTCCATAGTTTTTTACCGGTTTCAGCATCAAGCCCAAGTATAGATTTTTCGGTCATGGTAACCACAATTTTTCGTGCCGGTAATGTTATCAGTATAGGAGAACAGTATGCGCTTTTTTCATTGTTACCCGGATTGCTCCAAATGAGTTTGCCTGTATTTTTATTTAACGCAATTACATTGTTATTAATGCCGCCAACGGTACAAAACAGTTTGTCTCCGTCAATCAGAAGGTTTTCGGTAACACCCCATGTAATATTCCGACCGTCATAGTCTTTCATAACATCAACCGACCATAAAAGGTTACCCTTATCAGCCGACAGGCAAACAATTTTTCCGAAAGCACTCATCAGGTAAACTTTGCCGTTGTTATATAGCGGTGTGGAGCGTGATCCAGGGTAGCTTTCCATCCATTCGTCCCCATATGGAGTACTCCAGATGAGTTTGCCGTCGAGCGTGAATGCAAAAACACTGGCTTTCCCTTCGGTGGCACCCGCTGTAAATATCCTGTCGTGTGCAACAACGGAAGCCGAAGCATGCCCGTCGCCAAGGTTATCATAATGCCATAAAAGTGTGGGACCGGCATCCGGCCATGAACGGAGTAAGCCTTTTTCATCATAAATGCCATCGCGATCTTTACCTCGCCATTGCGAAGCTTCCTGGGCAGATATTATATTAATTGTAAAAAGTGTGATTACAAGAATTGACAGAAAGTTTTTCATGGGCACCATTAATTAAATTCAGGATAAAAGTACAATAAAAAATGAATTTTCAAAGGGGGGCATCATACACCCTTCGGCATCTTTACACCTCATCCGCCCTTCGGGCACCTTCTCCTCAAGGAGAAGGTTAGCGGACTTTTTGCTTTATTGGAGAGAGGGAAAGATTTTTTATTAATTAAAAGCCCTGGAAAAATTTCAGGGCTTTTGAAAAATAAGTTTATGAAAAAGTAGTTACCTCATCTTTTTATATTCATTGATAAGGCCATTGGTTGAAGCGTCAAGCTTGGTTACTTTTGAATTTCCCTCCAGTTCAGGAAGAATAATGTTGGCGAGTTGTTTGCCTAACTGTACACCCCATTGGTCGAAACTGAAGATATTCCAGATCACACCCTGAACGAAGATTTTTTGCTCGTACATGGCGATGAGTGAGCCTAATGTGCGTGGGGTCAGTTTTTTGAAAAGAAAAGAATTGGTCGGGATATTTCCCGGGAATACCATGTAGGGGAGTATTTCGTCGATTTCGTCCTTACTTTTGCCTGCAGCTTTCAGTTCTGCTTCTACCTGTGCGGCGGTTTTGCCGAGCATCAGCGCACCGGTTTGGGCAAAAAAGTTTGCAAGGAGTTTGGGGTGATGATCGCTTATAGGGTTGTGGCTGATGGCAGGGGCCAAAAAGTCGCAGGGGATCATTTTAGTTCCCTGGTGGATAAGCTGGTAAAAAGCATGCTGCCCGTTGGTTCCGGGTTCGCCCCACAGTATCGGCCCTGTTTGATAGGTAACTATTTTACCGTTGCGGTCTACATATTTACCGTTGCTTTCCATATTTCCCTGTTGGAAATAGGCAGCAAAACGATGCATATACTGGTCGTAAGGCAGAATGGCTTCGGTTTCGGCACCGTAAAAATTGTTGTACCATATCCCTATCACTGCCAGAATCACAGGTATATTTTTTTCAAATTCTGTTTCCGCGAAATGCCTGTCCATAGCATGTGCGCCTTCGAGCAATTCAACAAAATTCTCAAATCCGATTCCACAGGCAATGGATAGTCCGATGGCTGACCAGAGTGAATAACGGCCGCCGACCCAATCCCAAAATTCGAACATATTTTTGGTATCGATTCCAAAATCAGCTACCGATTTTGCATTGGTCGAAAGCGCTACAAAATGATTTTTAACGAAATCCTGATTCTTTGCTTTTGAAAGGAACCAGCTCCTTGCCGATTCAGCATTGGTCATGGTTTCCTGGGTGGTGAAAGTTTTGGAAGCTATGATGAAAAGTGTTGTTTCGGGATTCACCAGATTGAGGGTTTCGGCTATGTGGGTACCGTCGACATTGGAAACGAAGTGGAGTTTCAGGTTTTTTTTCTGGTAATGTTTCAGTGCTTCGGTTACCATAAGCGGGCCTAGGTCGGAGCCGCCTATACCGATGTTTACTATATCCGTAATCGCTTTGCCGGTATAGCCTTTCCATGATCCTGAAATGATGCTTTCGGAAAACATTTTCATCTGCTCCAGCACACGGTTAACATCCGGCATTACGTCTTTGCCTTCCACAAAAACAGGTTTGTTGCTCCTGTTTCGCAAGGCGGTATGCAAAACAGGCCTGTTTTCTGTTTTATTGATTATTTCGCCTGTAAACTGGCTGGTTATGGCTTCCGTTAGCCCGCAGTCGCGTGCCAGTTGAATCAACAGCGAGAAGGTATGGTCGTCGATAATATTTTTCGAAAAATCGACCAGGATATCTTCAAATTTTACTGAATACTTTTCGAAACGCTTCGGGTCATTCGCAAACAGATCTTTCATCTGCTTGCCTTTAAAGGTTTTGAAATATGATTCGAGCTCTTTCCAGGCTGCGGTGGCGGTTGGATTTATAGTTGGGAACATAAAATTATAGTATTAGATGCGTTATTTCTGATGGATAAAACCAGGCGCAAAGGTACTAAACTTGCAGAAAGTTGAAGCAGAGCCATAAAAGAAATAATGTACGGCTCTTGAACGGGAAAGTGTGAATTAGCATATGGAAAGCTGGTTTCGGCAACCCACTTTTCATTTTTTCTTTAACACCAGCGTTTTCTTGTTATAATCGGCTGAAGCATTAATCACCTTTCTGAATTCTTCATACCTTTCAACCGGGTACTCCGACTCTGAATAATACTCCGTTGATATAATAATCAGCTGATTGCCGACAATCTTAGCGTCAGAAGTGAATATACAGCTGGGTTTGCCGTTGTCCGGCAGTTCGACGTGCATATTGAGATCAGAAGGATTGGTGACGACATATCCACTGGGAATATTGAATATAATTTTGCGGTAGTAGTTGCGTAAAACATCAATTTTAACAGGCAATTTACGGGTGGTTGGCTCGTATAATTCGCTTTGGGTTCCAATAGTTTCCCCGATTTTTATAATAATATCGTCGCCTGCATTTTCAACCAGGGCAGTGGCGGTAATATCCAGATCCCAGGTTATAGGATTGATGCCAATATCTTCAGGTAATTCGTTACTAACACTATAGGAATTAATATGGGTATTTTCGCTACCCATGTTGAATACAATTTCCACAATTTTTTCTTTTCTTTCGTTAGTGGTAGCATGCCAGAACGACTGGAAATTACGTGCTATATCACCATAGAAAGCCCTTCGTGATTTAACTTTTAAATTGTAGTTACTAATATCTACATCTATAACCTGAAACAGCGAATCAGTGTTTTCGTAGCAAGTTGCCGATGGAATCTGTTTAACATCATAAGCCATTGTATTCATATCTTTGCTATAGCTTATCGGATGCATAAAAAGCCCGTACCCTCCCTGGTAGTTGATGGGAATCAGTCCTAAACGGTACGTAGGATCATCGGGCGTGATATAAGCGTTTATTCCGGGGAAACAGATCAGATAGTTATTCAGAAAATTATAGCTGTTAAAGTCAGGATCAAAAGGCTGTGTTTCCATATCACTGGTTAATACTACCTCAAAGTCAATTTTTGCGGATTGAAATAAGGCGACAAACAGGCGCACAGCATTGTATTTGCCCGATTGTTTCAGTTTTATTATATCTTCAAGATCCATTTCCTGTTTAATATCTTCGGAAATACTGATTTCCGATTTCACTTTGTTCTCGATAAAGCGAATCCTGGTTGCAAGGTCGGCTTCGGGAACTTTCATTTTCCTGAGCCAGGAAGATACTGCGGATTCCTCATTTTTTTTGAGTGGTATCAGGTTTTTATAAACAGTAGCACATGCTTTACTCCACGAATAAGTGCGTAGTGAACCGGTATAGGAATTATAGGCTAAAGTAAATTCGTACCTCATAAGATTAGCCTTATAATAAGCATATTTTTCGGACCGCAACGAAGGAATATAACCGGCATTTGCCTTCATATAAATTTGCCCTTTATCATCGGAAGTAAGAATAAAACCGGGGAATTTATTGTAGCTCTTTATTAAAAAAGTCAGTTTTGAAGGGTAAGAATAAATAACCACTACATCACCTTTGGGGACATCATCCTGCATATAAACGCCACCATTTGTATCAAGACTCTTACGCAGAATGTAGTAATACTCTATCTGACCCCCTACTTCGGCCCCTTCAATTGCAAAGGTTTTAAAATTTCCTTTATTTTCGAGATTCTCGACCTCTTTAATGCTCGCACTGTTAAGGTTAGTGATTTTACCGTTGGAGGCAATAAAGCGGGCTTCTATCTTTAAAATTTCAATCACATCCTTAACAGGGATGTAAATTTTATTTTGTTCATCAACAGCCTGGTGCGACTCAACTTTAACTTTTTCGTGATAAACAAATATTTCCTCAAACACATCTTTCTTTTCATTTAAATAGACTTCGGTAATGCGGCGTTCGAGCAATACCACAGTACCTCTAACACTTTTAATTGTATCTGTTTGATTTTGAGTCGGTATGCTATTCCAGTTATAGGATTCAAATTCGGTTTGAGCCCAGGTTTTACCAGAAATTAAAAGAAGTAAAATAATCAGGAATTGTTTCATCAGGAACTGAATTATAATTTAATAATGCAATGGACTAATTTTTTGTAAGAACTATTGAACTTTTGTACGCTTTGTTCAGCTCAAGGAGCATTTCGCGGAAGCGACCAATTTCTGTACCTTCGATAATCCGGCCATTGGCCGTTATTTCAGTGGTTAAAATTATGGTATTTCCTTTCCGGCTGTATTGTTGATTGAACCCGAACTCCGGGTACTTGAATGAATTAGCTTCGGGTAAGTTGCTAACACTGGTATTCTCCGGAATTTGTAAAATGCATACAAAACGGTGGATAAAAGGTGTTTCTATCTCAATTGGGATCCAACGATCAGCCTTCAACTGTACATCGTTCAAATATCTGTCAATGTTCATATTGATATAACTTGAACCGTTATTTGCCGTGATATAATCGGGGAGCTCAAAGTCATAATTAACAGTCGCCGGCTGCGCAAGGTTGTGCAGATCCGAAACCCTTGCTGCCGTGTATTTGCATTTATTGCTTGCTTTGGGAATCAGCCGGGTTAAAACATTAATGTATTTGGCTGAATCAACACCTTCAAACCTGGCAAGGGTTGCTGACATGAATTCTCCTGTAAAGGAAGATGTCCCTTTCCCGTTCAGCAAACCATTTATTACATTAACCCAAACGGTATCAGTTGTTACGTTTTCAGTTGGTAGCGAAAGAGGTATGTCGTACAACAGAAAATCATCAGGACCTTTTTCAATAATACATTGTTTCCCCTGGATTGTTGATGGAATCTCACCCAGGTAATGGAAAAGCGTTGTCCCATCAAGAATTACCGGTTTGTTTTGTTCGTCCCACCAGATAGCAATCATATGGTTTGAATTCATAACTGCAGGAAAGTCAGAATACTTATAAGGCAACGTCCGTGTTCCAACCCATGCCAGATTTGATTTTAGTCCGACTGCATGAAGCATTGCTGTTAACAAACTTGATTTATCCTTGCAATCGCCATATCTGCGTTGCAATACAAGTGCAGCCTGGCGGGGAACGTGCCCGTTATCACCATCTTCGATGGCGACATACTTGATATTTTGTTGAACCCACCGGTAAATATGCTGTACTTTTTCGCGGTCAGTGGAAAGGTTTGCCGTAATTGAATCTGCCAGGAGTCTGATTTCGGGTGCTGGTGTGGTGTTCAAATTCCTGATTTTAGAATAATCCCAGCCGTATAAATCCTTTAAATTACCCAACACTCTTGTATAATTTCCTTTATAGGTGTACCCGGCAATGTTGATAATAATATGCGGTGTGAAATACCTGGCCGAGGGCGACTGATCATCAGCAATATAACTTTTAGCTGTGCTGTTGCTCCACTCATAAATTATATTTTTCCCTTTCCTGGTTTTGCTGAATGCTACAGCTGTTGTATCATAACCAAACATGTGATACGAAATTTCCACATACTCCGGAAATGTTAGTGTTAAACGTGCCTGCTCTACCGGAGTGTATCCACCAAAATAGAATACAATCGGGTAAAATAAATCACTGTTAACAGTCTTTGAAACGGTAACAAGTTTGGTTCCTTTACTCACCGAAGGGAAGTTAAAGAGATATGCATATCTGTCGTCGAAAAACACCCCGTCGCCGGCTTCGTGCGTTTTGGTGAAGTTAGTTACGGATTGTTTTTTGTATGATTTTTTATCTGGTATAAGACTGTACGCATTAAGTTCTTTTACTTCAAATCTTGAGCTGAAATACTCTTTTGATTCAGAAAGTGCCGTGGCATTATCACCCAGTACGAAAAGTGAACTGTAATAGGTTGAACTCAATTCAGGCACACCTGTTTTCGAAATTTCGAAAGTCAAATCATTTGTAACCGCTTCTGCAATAAAAAAGGCACCGGGATACTTTGCCTGCAACCGTTCCAGATCCGCTTGCGGCTGCGCAAGGGATGCCAACGAAAACCACAGCAGGATTATTACGACAGAAGCAGCATTTAGTAAACCCGACTTATTTGATACTGACAATTTCATCATTTTCATAGTAAATCGTGTTTACAAGTTTACCTGCTTCATTATACTGCCGCCATTCGCCCTGGGTCTGTCCGGCTATATATTGACCGGTTTCCCGTTTTTGACCGTTTTCGAAATACAATTCATAACGTCCATCTCTTTCGTCATTATGATAAGTGATCAGTTCTTTAAGTTTACCGTTTTCGAAATACAATTTGTAAGTACCCTCATAATCTCCCTTAACATACACTTTCTCACGCATTATTTTTCCGCTCGGATAGTAAGTTTTGCTTTCACCGTTAGGCAAGCCGTTTTTCATGGCCATCCGTGTCGAAATTTTGCCATTTGGATAATAACAAAGTACCTCGGTAGTAGCAAGGGTTATCGGTATTTCAGGTATGAATTCACCATTCGCTTTTTTATAAGTATAGGCAATCAAGGAGTTTCCGTAATAAATAGAGCGATACATAAATGAGCTGTCAGGCGAATAGAAATCGGCATTTCCCTGCTTCTGGTCATCCACATACATAGTCCTTCCTGCCATTTTCCCGTTGCTGTAATAATCGGTGAAATTTCCTTGTAATTTACCATATTCGTATGTATACGTATAGGAGATTTTCCCGTTTAGCCAGTTTTTTATCTCTCCATTTATCTTTCCCATTGTATAAGGTAATTCCAATGTCTGGTTGCCTTTATAATCCCAGGTTTTACCGCTTCCATTGGTTAAGCCAAAAAGAAAAGGCATCACACTCTTTTTCTCCCCATTTGGAAAAAATGTCTCTACAACCCCTTGTGGCTTTTTGTTTACAATCAGCTTTTTAACATTCATCTTTCCCGAAGGCCAGCGTTGTTCGAACAGCACAGAATCATATTCATATTTCTGATCCGTGGTAATATTACCTGATAAATCATAAATCCTTAACCTGATTGATTCCCCGTCCTCATTTAAAAACTCTTCAGTTGCAATTTTCCCTGTCGGAGAATAGAGAAAACGGCGACCTGTTTGTACATCATTTGTATAGAAGTATTTTGATTGTATGGAATCATTAGAGAAATAATTAATCCATTCTCCTTTTTGGCCATTTTTATCGAATTCGCCCGTTGTCTCTATTTTACCTGAGCTAAAGTACAATTTATAAGGGCCTATAATCTTGTTACTGTCGCAGGAATATTCTTCTTTTACGGTTCCATTCTCATGATACTTCAGTTGTTTACCTGTTTGCATGCCATTGCTGTAAAACAATTCCTGTGCAACATTACCAAGTGGATAGTATATGACCCATTTGCCTTCGCGTTCCCCACCTTTAAAATCCCCTTCCATTTCCATAATTCCATTAGGGTAGTAAGTTCTGTATTTAAGTATCCCATTGGTTTCATTGGCGGAGTAGAGGCTTTTGCCGTCGATATCAAATAGCTCTGCTGCAATCATTTTGTTATCCTTATAAATAAGTTTGCGCATCATGTTGCCATTTTGATAATAGTATAACATGCTGCCGTTGAGCTTATCACCGGTATATGATGATTCCAGGCTCTCAATTTTCCCATCCCGGTAATAATCAGTTTTTATCCCGGTGAGCTTACCTTCAATATCATATTCGCCTTCCGATTTTTTAGAACCGTCAGCATAATACTTGATCCATTTTCCTGTTTCAACTCCAGCCTGGTAGTTTCCTTCCGATTCGGGTTTTGAGTTGGAATACCAGGTTCGATAAGGCCCTTCGAGCAGGCTGTCCTTCACTTTTTCTTCGGATTTTATAGCTCCGTTAATCCATTTCTTACTTATTTTGCCATCAGTTTTACCGGAAACATAGTCGGCTATGCGAATAATTCCATCACTGTAGAAATAATTAGTCTTTTTGCCATTTAACTTATTATCCAGGTAGTTAGCAGTGTACAGTTTATTTCCGGATGAGGTAAATTCTTCGTGAAAGCCTTGCCTTTCGCCTTTTACAAATGGGAATATCCCTGCTTTTGCACCGTTGGGATGAAATGTATATGCAACGCCATCCAGTTCATCATTATGAAAAACCAATTTCTGATTCACATTTCCGTTTGGCCAGTATGACAGCCAGTTTCCCTCTAATTGATTATTAACATAGGGGCCTCTCTGTTCAATCCATCCATCATTGTTTAACACTATCCATTCGCCATATTTCGATTCCTGTGGTACGGTTTTCAGATAGCCGATGGATGTCACCCTGCCATTGTCGCCGAATTGGTAAGTTTTCACGTTGTTTGCTTCATTATGGGTCGAAAACCCATAGCATTTCCAGGTATCTATAACATTTTGAGCCCAATTCACAAATTCATCGCTTTTAGCTGTATTCTGCTTAAACCAGTCTTTAACTATTTCATTATCACTATTTTTGAATTCATAGAAAATTAAATTCTCGAAATAGTTTTTCTGCATTAACTCCGAAAAAAACCGGGCATAGAATTGGCTGTAAATGGAAGTATCTGAAGCGGAAAAACTGAGCTTTTTGAACAGCATCAGCGACTGCCGCGTGGTGAGATAATTGATTTTATAATTGTACTCAAAATCCTTATTGAATGCCATTTCTGATTTTAGAAACCAGGTGCATTCATCCCAGTTGCGATGATCCACACCTGCCGGATAAGGATAATTATACGGATGGCACAGCGAATCGAGTTTTCCGGTTATGGCATTTTCGAATTCCGTGATATAACTCAGCTGTGGATTCACAAGTATAGCCATATTGTATGCCAGGTAAGCCTGGGCGACCCTTCCCATATAAAAATTAATCTTTGCAAGCAAAAGATGACTGCTTTTATGGTAAGGATTAATACGGATATTAAGGATAACAGTTGCTTCGGCTTGCTCAAGCTGATTATTTTTTAAATAGCAAGTGGCAAGGTTATAAAGTAAAAGCCGGTTGTAAGGCCGGGTTTTAAGGGCGTTTTCAAGGTAAACAATAGCCTCGCCGGTTTTACCCATATCATCAAGAATACTGCCTTTTAACGTTATTGTCTCAGCATTTTCGGGATTCAGGTCATCCGATTCCAGGCATTTGGCCAGTGAGGCTTCGGGTTTATCCTGGTTATAATAAAGCAGAGCTGTTTCGTAGCATGCCCACCAGTAATTCGGATCGCATTTGCTTACTTTGTTGAATATGGCGAGAGCCTCATCATATTTCCCATTTTCGAAAAGGGCAATACCTTTTTCAATCTGCAGGTGTGATGACGTAGAATCAGTTTCAGAATTTTGAGCAAATAAATTAATAGATAATTGAAACAGGATAAATAGCAATGAAAGATACTTCTTCATAGTTAGATAGGTAAGATGTGAAACAACGAACGAGAAAATTCAAAAATATAAAAAAATACAGAATGAAGAAAAATATTTAATATACTTTTTGTTGCAAATTATGAATTACTGTTTGAAATATCACACAATCACGCAAATTTATAGTTGATTATAAATAGAACAAGGCATAGAATAGGGAATACATTGCTTTTTCCTGTGTAATCTGTTAAGATTTACTGTTTTCCCGAAAGGATGGGAATTTGCTGGTAAATAGTTTTTTTTCGGATGGGTGACTTGCAAGGAGGATGCAGGATATCTTTATTTCGATGGAATTTTACCGCTTTCCTTCAGCATTTCGATTATTTTATCCAGTTTTTCAAACTCGATAGTTTTCAACATCAGCGATAAAGCCTCTATTTCGAGTTTCGCATCCTTGTTGGTTTTGTAATCGGCCTCGGCATGCGCCCTGTCCCTGTCGTTTTGCCTGTTCTGAGCCATCATGATAATAGGTGCCGCATATGCGGCCTGGGTTGAGAAAAGGAGATTGAGCAATATGAAAGGATATACATCCCAATGGAACATAAATCCTATCACGTTTAATCCCATCCAGAGTACGACCATGACAGTCTGGATAATTATAAATTTCCATGATCCCATGCCTTTAGCCACTGAGTCGGCTAAACGGCCTCCCAGACTTAAAGTTGCACGATGTTTTACATGCCAGTTTTTCGAAGTTTCCATATTTTAAGGATTTAGATTTAGCTTTATCTGTGTATCAGTTGAAGAAACGATCAAAGGTATGGTTTTGTGCGTTGATGCAGTCTATGCACATAAAGGTTAACAGGCAAAATCAAAATATTGTTATCATGATCATTAGGTCTTAGGTTAATATTGGATTAGAACTAAAGGCGAATGAACCGGGATTTTATTTAAAAAAAGAAAACAATAATAGGAAATCAATATTTTAGAGTGAGTAATAAAAATCATCATCCTTCCATTTGATTGGATTTTTTTGAATGTATTCCCGGATTTTCTGATATGATGCTTCATCTCTGATAATATGATCATGAAAACGGGGTTGCCAATTGAAAGCAGCCAAGGTTTTATGTATTTCAAATGACATACGCCCTTTGTACCATCTGATTATCCGGGAAATATTTTCATAAAACATAGGGTTATTTTTGCCTGTAATTCCACCGTTGGGGTTTTCGGATCCTATTTCGATATTCATTTGTGATTCAGTAGAGACGCGATTAATCGCGTCTCTACGAAAATCAACAAAATCCCTGAAATTCCTGTCACTGTGCATCTCATCCGGATACCGCCCGTCATCTGATTTATCAATTGTTATTATTCCATGTATATGGTTTGGCATTATCACATATTCATCCAAAACTGCATCTGTAAAATGTTCCGGAATCTCAGCCCAGAATTTACCTGCCATCAGGCCCGAATCATTCAATCGCATTTCGCCATCAATAATTTCGCCGAAATAGCGAAACATATTAGCCGTGCAAATAGTGATAAAATATGAGGCATTCCACCCATAATCCCAATTTTGCAACCGGGCAGGAGGAATGCGATATTTGTTATGGAACCTTTCCATTTTATACTCAGTGTGGGATAAAAGTACGCATTAAAAAAAGACCCAAGTCTCAAATCCCAAATCTCAAGAACCAAGGCCTACTCTTAAACCCCGCTTGGAATTGGAGATTGGAATTTGGAATTTGAGATTTAATGAATGTGGAAATTTATCCCGTTTTATGTATAATTTATCCACAAAGCTACTGATTCCGCAATAGCGGAACAAATTTAACCGGAAACAGGGGAGTGTTATACCGATAGGATATCTGTAATAGTCCAATAAATTGTCCTATAACAGCTATCACATCGGCATTATGCTTTGTTGATTTGGAATAATGTACAATTCATTTTGGCATTATTTCTTTCCTACCGTAATAACCGATAACCCGAATGAATTGAATATCAGTTTATCGAATAGCCTGAAAAGGAATACCAGCCTGTTGTATATCCGGATCTGCCCGGCTGGAATAATTTTGTGATGCTGGATTTTGCCCGAAACAAACCAGCCTGCAATGCCCGCAGCATTAAAATAACGGCTTTTCAGAATACTGAAATTACAGGAAACAAATAACGATTCCAGCTTGTGCCGGGTATACCGCCTGTAATGTTCGAGTTCCACATCAAAGCTGTTGAATAAGGATTGGTATGCGGGAACCAGAATTACAAGGTGACCGCCCGGTTTCAATAATTTATAACAGTTTGCTATGGCAAGATGGTCATCAAAAATATGCTCCACCACGTTTAAGGCAAAAACCGTATCAAAACTGTCAAAGTATTTGCTGAACCTTGTATCAAATTCAGGATCTACCAGGTTCATGTTTTCAATGCCGAGAAATGAAGTGTTGCCTCCAAATTTTTCGCGCAGCGATTCGCAGTAGCTGTCCCGGATATCGGTAAGTAATATGGATGCATTGTCTTTCAGAAAATATTCCGAAATATTTCCTACCCCGCTGCCAATTTCGAGGATTTTACCTTTGCAGTAAGGTTTGATTGAACTGTACATCCATAGGTTCAGATGATTGGCCAGGGCTATTGTTTTCAATGTATCCTCCCCTTCAACATCAACAGGCTTAAACGTGAACTCTTTCATCTGCTGAAAATATTGTATTTAAAAATGCAATAAATCGCTCTGAAACCATCTTTCCAGCTTATTTTTTTGCCTTCGGCATAGGTGCGGCCATAATACGAAATGCCTGCCTCATAAATCCGGATGTTAGGTACACGACTGATTTTAGCCGTAACTTCCGGCTCAAATCCAAAACGATTTTCTTTCAGGTCAATTTTTTTTATTATGTCGGATTTAAAAAGCTTGTAGCAGGTTTCCATATCCGAAATGTTGATATTGGTAAGCAGGTTTGATAAAAATGTCAGGAACCTGTTGCCGATGGTGTGGAAAAAGAATAAAACCCTGTGAGGCTTTCCACCGGCAAACCGGCTTCCGTAAACCACATCGGCAAAGCCGTCGAGGATAGGTTGCAGTAAAATATTGATTTCCCGTGGATCGTATTCAAGATCGGCATCCTGTACAATAATATAATCGCCGGTTGCAGATTGTATTCCGGTTCGCAGGGCTGCTCCTTTGCCGCGGTTTACTTCATGTTTCTGGTAATTGATAGCGATTCCCGGGTTCTTATCCCGGAAACGGAATAATTCAGCCTCCGTATCATCCTTCGAACAGTCATTCACAACCACCAGTTCTTTCTCAATGCCATGAATCAGTTCAACCGCACTAACCCGCTCAAGGATATTGTAAATTGTGGCCTTCTCGTTATAGGCAGGAATAATTATTGAAAGTTTCATTTGCGTGCTTTTGCTATGCTAACATCTTGTTGATATGGAGTGCCTTGATTTGTTTTTAGAACCAATTTCATGAAAAGAAATAAAAAATAATCAACGGCTGCCTGACCCTGAAGTAAAATAGATATTTAATTATTCGACAAGGCTTTAACGGCAGGCAAAAATACAAATACGGGCGTTACCATGCAAATCTGATTAATTGTGTTATAACTGCCTGCTTTTTCATCAGCCTGATTCCCCTTGACAGGGAAAGTTATATGAACATAAAAAGTCAGATCTGCTTCAAACTCCCAATATATTCTTTGGATACGTTATGTTTTTTAATTGTTTTCGGGTTTGCGTGGCATTTGTTTTTCCGAAAGGAAAATCAGGATTGAATTTTTAATGAATTTCTTACAGACAATCATTTTATACTGAGTGCCGTTTACTGAAATTCCGAATTACAATTGTATTGAAATTATGGGAGTTGCAATCCGAAGCAGTACACCAACCCAAGGCTGTCTTTAAAATAAGCATTTTGTAATTTTAAGGATAGGCATCTTCTCCTTTTTTTGCCTTCTCTGCATCCAGGTGCAGCAGCATTTTGTCGTAGTTTTCGGGCCAGTTTTGTTTACCCCAGATGGCCCAGTAAACTTCTTTCGACATAGCATCCCAGTGCAGCAGTGATGTCCGGTATTGTTCGAGTTGGAACAGGTTAAGCCGGATAAAGAAAATCAGCACAAGGGCAGTAATGGCTTTAAGCAAAAATTTCCTTTGAAGAATGTATGTGAAAAATGCACCAAGCGGAATCCCCATTATTACATAATACTCCACCAACGCCCGGGCACCAACTCCTCCGCCGTACCACCAACACCACCAGCTGAAAATAATATAAATACTAAGAATCATGGTAATCACCGCAGGCCAGAGCCATTCCCTGCTTTTGCCGCGCATCAGGAAAAAGCCTGCAATCGCCAGCCACATCAAAGGCGTATACACCAGCCAGCCCTTGTTATACGAGAACAAGCCATTGATTATCTGCGGATTGTCGAAATAGAATTTTTCACCCTGGTAAGAATACACTACAAATTGTCCGCTGTTCATTTTCCAGTAGACGATTTGGGGAACACAAACAAGGGCAGCAACTACAGCTATCAGAAGTAACTTCCATTTCTGGCTGAGCAAATACTGCAGGTTTTCCTTGAAACTTTTATCCCGCCAAAAGAAATACAGTGCAAGGAAAAGCACGAAAGTAACGTTGGTGGGCCTGATCAGTACAATCAGCCCAAGAGATAATCCAAGTAAAATGGTGAGCCCGGTTTTAGGTGACTCAAGCCACCTGAGGAAAATCCACAGGGCCAAGGCAAACAGGAAAAAACTGTACACATGCGACATGGCGCCTTCCCAGCTGGCATAGTTGAACAGGTTTGTCCCGAAACTCAGCGTTATAAGAACCAGTGATACAGCAATATCAGGCATAAATCGTGACAGGCTCTTACGCAGAAAAAAAAGTCCCAGTATAAAATAAAAAACTCCTGCCCAAATAAGCGCAATATGATAATTTAGGGTATAGCCATCCGCAATGCCACCGCTTAGTTTGGTGTAAACATGTGCAATACCGAAAAAGGGAGCGTACAACATGGCCGTTCCCATGGTCATTTTCTGAACACGTCCGCCATTTGGCAGGGTAATGCTCCACACGGAGCCGGTAAACCCGGGTTTGTCGGCAAACCGGAACCCCCAGTCGTGATAAATAAAAGTGGCCGGAAGATACCCGTAATAAAAGATTACATCCTGATCAATGATCTTTTTATGCTCCCAGGGTGCAAGATCAACGGTTGATTTGATAAAGTAACAGCTTATCAGCAGCCAGATAATAAATGAAACCTTTTTTATCATGCTCTAAATCTTTGCCACTGTCACCAATACACGTTGGTGAATGAGTTCGTTTGGTTTATAAAAATACTGAAAATTGTGGACCTTTGGATATAAAACGACGAATTGATTGTCCCTGTTGCTTTAACACTTAATCTAACCAACACACAGATGGCAGTTTAAGCAGCACATTGTTGTTATGAACTCATGAAAACCGGCTCGAATCAATTCAAAGAGTTCAGATCTTAGTATGAAAAAATAATTTTCAGATCATCCATGTAAATAGGTTTTTTGCTCTGGTTCCAGGCATATAACCCAATTTCGTGCTCAGGTTTTAATTGTTTGTCGGTAAAACTGAAACTGGCTGAAAATTCAACCCATTTTCCGGGTTCCGTAAGTTCTTTATCCAGCGGGAACGCTTTCCAGTCGTACTGCTGATTGTTTTCGTTCACACTGCATATAATTGCAAAATTGGGATTGGCTACTGTGGTATAAACCCAGCCGCTGTATGTAACCGTTTTGGGATTTTCACCATTAATATTTTTAATTAATTCCCGGTAGGTATAACTGTATTCAATGGTATCATTTGTTACCATGGCATATTCGCCCGAATGTGCCGGCACGTTTTTTACAGCCATAACCGTTTTTTCGTTATGCCACGACGGAATAACACCAATGGCATTTTCCATATCGTTGGTTATTACAATTTCATTTTGTTTTACCTGGTCACCGGATGCAGTCTTATTGCCCGAATTTGAACAGGCTGATAAAATCATTCCGGAAAACACAAAAAGAAGTAGTTTTTTCATAAAGTTAATTTTTTTGGTAATTATTTGTGCAAAATTAATATTTTTTTTGGTTATTATCATAAGTCGGAAGGCAAAACGAAAGGATATAAAAACGACTATTCCTGAAAATACACCCTTTTCACCCGCTGCGAAATACCCGAAAGGATTTCGTAAGGAATAGAACCCATTTCGTCGGCCAGGCGGGTAATGGGCAGCTCTTTACCGAATATTATCACTTCATCGCCTTCCTGTGCATTGATACAGGTTATATCAATCATAGTCATATCCATGCAAATGCTGCCAACAATGGGAGCTAATTTCCCCCTCACTTTCAGATGTCCGATGCCATTGCTTAATGCCC
>JBBQSY010000080.1:0-18482 GCA_038213495.1 Bacteroidales bacterium | reverse complement strand
GAGACCAAGCCATATCACTGCCATGGTCATTGATATGGCTCCAAGCAGAACAAGCACCGGAGGAAGTCCGAAATAAATTTCCGACAAAATACCGATGGGCATTAGTAAGCCTGCTATGGCCAGCCATGAAATGGCTTTGGTGTTTTTAAGTGTACGATGAAAATGAAGCAGCAAAAAGCCGATCACAATGTTTAGAAAGGCAAACAGATTGCCATGAACATGCGCCAGGCGACTTTCAAAATGTTTGCCGAAGCTGTAGGAATTTATCCACTCTTCTTTGCCGGGTGCAAAATCGCGGAGATAGATTAATATAAAACCATAGAACATAAACAGTCCCATTATTAATAAACCAATGGCAATATTTTTTTTACCGTTCATAACTTAAGGTTTTAGGTTGTTTTTATCAATTCGTTTACAATACGCGGGTTGCAACTACCGGCCGTGGAGCTTTTACTACCAGTATTCTGGCAACCTTGTCGGAACTGTTGCTGATGTAATGTACAATATGAGCCGGGCTTTCAATCAATGTATCAGCGTTGCACTCTTCACTTTCTTCGCCGATATGAATGGTAGGGTGGCCTTCCAGTACATAAAAGAAAACATCGACCGGTGTTTTATGAGGTTTCAGGCTTTCGCCCGGCTTTAAGGCCATCAGATTTGCTTGTGCCGATTCCTTGTTATACATTTCCCGCACGTCAATTTTGTGGGGAGTTTCTTTGATTGCCTGTTCAAGGTATTTTGTGATTTTCATGTTGTTTTGAATTAGGTAAGTGAATATTCACTCTGCAAAGATAATACATATATTGTCTTTTCGACATTTATTTCAAAAAAAATGAAAATAATTTTGTGATGAAGGAAAAATAGTGGCTGGAAACCATATGTTTAAAAGCTTATAATGCATACTGATAGTAGCTTTTAGGTGTTTTGCGAGGTACTAGAGGTACTAAGAGTAAATAGTGATGTTAAAATCAAAAGATTATTTGTAACTATTCAGCCCTTAATTAATCTATTTTGCCTCAGATTTCATGGATTTTCAAGATAGTTTTGGATGGAAAATCAGCGGTGAACCACTCTATCGTATTAATGAGACGATGCCTTTATGCAATGGTTTCCTGTGCCTGGATATTACTAAAACCAACTGAAAGATCAATCCATCATAACTTGTATCCCGGCGGGGTTTTCGTACAAAAGTACTTTCAATCTAAAAACTATTTCAGTGAAAACCCCGCCGAGACAAAAGTGTTAATGTTATGTAAGACTACACGCATTAAATTTTTTTTATTTTTTTCAATTTTATTGATGACATTTTCGGATAAGACCGATGTACTATAAATACATCACTTATTAAAAATGATAGCTTCATGAAAAAGACAATTCACATCTCCATGTTTTTATTATCAGCACTTATCCTGTTGACAATGTCCTGCAAGAAAGAGCCAACAGACTCAGATGGCCAACACAACAATCCTCCGGATGGTACAATGAAGGATGTGAAGATAATACTGCCTGACGGCGCAAATTACGATTTAACGGGCCACGAAGTATTGGCAGGTGGTGTCATTCAGCCAGTTAGTAAAGATGGAAACTCAAAAGTGCCGGATATAAAAGGAACTGCTAACATTGCCTATTTATTCGACAAGGCAGACAATGTGGTGATGGCGGGTTTTATTACCGACAGCACCTCCACCATATCGGCGGAAACTACAGCAAAAGTAATACTGTTTTACGCCACCAGTGCAGCCTTTAGTGTGGACACGATTGCCAAAGTGTTCATCAGCAAAATCGGCACAGTACCAGAGACAGCCGCGTGGATGCAAAATTTTTCAGCAACCTGGAAAGCCAATCCCCTGCTTTTTCACAAGGAACTTACATGAGTTCACTTAATGCAATGTTGAAAGGGGTGATAGGTGAACCTAAAGTGCTGAATATTCGCGGACGCACTTCCGATGTGCAGGTTGATGCCAACGATATCAGAAGTGGTATACAGGTTTTTGAGGATGGTTTAGGCCAAATTTCTATTAAAAACATCTACCGCCGTCGTGCCTACGCTTTCATATACAAGACCAAATTCAAGAAAGAGGGTAGCGCAACTTATACAGACATTTCTCCAGTAAACTTGTATAAGGAGTTGCCTGTAGATGCCACCTCAGGAGTTACCAGTACTGTTGGAACGGTGGTTAGTTGGGGTATAGGGAAAGGATTAGATTTTGCGGCCACCAAAAATGGCCCTGTTACATTGGACTTGAATGACGATGAATCAGAAGCTATTTACAATGTTCGTGTTATTGGGCCAGGGGGGACGGAGGCCTTCAATTTATCCAATGCCGAGATTGGCAAAAAAACACGTCTCATGCTTGAAACGTTTGCGCTTGATTTTTTGATGCCTGCCATTGCAATGGGCATAGGAAACCTTAATGATGAGCAAAAAGGAGCATTTGTAAATGCCGCTGACGCAGTGGTTAAAATAACTCCCGGCGTTTACGACGAACTAAACAAAGGAAACTTTTTGGGGGCGTTAAAGTCCGTTTTAAAATCGCTTGTAGAAGAACAACAGGGGAAAAACCTACTTAATCTGGTAACATCTATTATCAAATCTAAAGTGGAAGATCCTAAGGAAGCTGCAAAAAAAGCCGCAAGTATATTATTAGCCATAGATGGGATTTTGCAAACATCTGATTTTATTAGGATAGGACGTGATATTTATGCATCAAAACAACTGGAAGAATGGAAAGTTGTTGCCCGAAGCAGCAAAATAAGCCTTAATCCTAAAGAGAAAGTTGTTATTCAAAATGGCCTGGAATCGTTTGAAGCCACTATAAAAAACCTGGGCACCGATGAAACAAATATTTCGTACGAGTGGACTACTTCCGGCAAATATGGAAAAATAAGTGACACTAAAGGGCATACCGGAACATCTTTTACCAGTACCGACAAGAAAGTAAACTACAGAGCCAATGCAGGGGGAGCCCTTACCGATGGAAATAACTGGGAGTACATTTATGTAAAAGCCTCCCAGGGAGGAAAGGATATCGGCTCGGACACTGCAAAAGTGAACGTCAGAAAAAACAAGCAACTGATGAAACCCGACGGCATCACACTCACCGGTAAAAAGGGGAATGGCAATGCGAATGAAGTGCGATTATATTTGGAACTGTATAATGGGGACGTAGTTGTGAAACCAAATACTGAAAGGGATTATAAAGTTATTTGGACTACCGCGGGTAAGTATGGCAAGCTACTTGACGCACAGGACGTATATTCAACCACGCTTACGGCTTACGACGACAATGGGATGGCGTACGAGTGCCAGGATGACCAGGTAAAAAATAAAGAGGAAATCATCAAAGCACGTATCTATTCCAAAGCGAAAGGTGAAACAGAATATACACTGTTTGATGAAGTGACCGGTAAAGTTAAAATTGATAACGACGACAAGAAGCGCATTCTTCATGTTCCTTTAGAAATTGCTCATTCAGACATGGTGTATGGCACTGGCACCAACACATCTTACTGGTGTTATAAATATCTTGTAGCAACTTTTCCGGAAGATAAGGATGCCAAATCCTACAGTCTAAAATTCTTTGATGTTGGCATTGTCATTGGCGCACCAAGCGGCGATAGCTGGGCTGCAGGTAAGACTCCTTATTGGTCTCCACCGGATTATGTAAGAAAGGGATACGATGGCAGCAATTATACCGTTTATTATGCTTATTCATACGGCGGTAGCTGGACAGCCGGCCAACATGTTGATGGCGAAGCGCAAGGATGGGCAGAAATAACCATAACTTTAAAATAAAAGCAGTTGATATGAACGCCTAAATTCAACGTAGTTGATATGATAGCTATAGAAATAGCTGACGTCTTTTTTCACTGAAAAATTAAAAGCCTTCAAAGTCACTGATTTTGAAGGCTTCTTTTTTTGGACGAATTGTAGCATTGGCTATTCGCTTTAATATCAGGAATAGATCCGAAGCTTTTTCCTGGATGGGAAACAATTATTTTGATGACATTCGCATTGCCCATACGATGTATTAGTATAAAACGGTACAGCATAAAATCTGGCATTACTTCCTTTCAATCAAATGTTGGTACTTTACAATTTAATATGTCGGAACTTATAAATAAAAATAATGAGCGCATAGAGGCACTGGCTGAACTTACCCGACAAACTGTTAATTGAAGGCACCTTGTTGCGGAAGTATAAGCTGGCTCAGAGGAGCCTTTGCTATTTGTATTCACCTTGAAATCCATACCGGATAAATTTTCGTTATCCAAGCCTATGTAAATCAGTGCAAAATTGAAATCCAGTAACCACGAATGAATCTAAAAGGATCTGGAATTTATTCACAAAACCACTTTGTTTCTTTTCGTTTTTCTTATTCTGAAAATAACAAACCCGGCAACTAACAGTAATGCTATTCCGGAAAAAATAATAACCCACACTGAAGTTTTTTGTTTCAGGATAATTGGAGAAACATCACCCATAATTACAAGCCCAGCCCAATATGGTGGAGCCAGCATTCTTCCTTCGTTGTTTTGCAGGTAACTGAGTTTTGCCTGTCGAAGCGCTTCATCTTTAGATAATCCTTTTACCAGGTTGTTGTAAAAATCTTCTAATATCAAAGTACTGGCCTGCTCATCAATCTTCCATAAACCAATCAGGATACTTTCGCTTCCGGCATAATTAAAAGCATGTGCCAGCGAGATCATTCCCTCACCTTCCTGAAAGCCTGGCTTCCCGGTCTCGCAGGCAGTAAGTGTAGTGAGGTTTGAACGGAGATCGCAATTGTAAATTTCATCAACATAGAGTGAATTATCTTCATCATAAATTGAAGTGTTTTTTGCAAAAATCAGCCTTGAAAATTCAGGATAATCGTTATTCGACTCCGCGTGCGTTCCAATGTGAATAATTTTATGATTTCCGGCATTTCGTTTAAACAATGTTTCTGTCGACTGACCCAGTAAAAAAGCTTTTCCCCTAAATATCTTTTGCATTCTGGAAGCGAAGGCAATCGAAAAAGGCTGTGGTAATAAAGTGAAATAACTTTGATCCATCTCCATGGAATTTTTCCGGGAAACACTATAGATTTCTTTTAGCTCATCAAAGAATCCCGGGGCAAATGCTACAAAGTTATCATTCAGTCCTTTGGACTTGCTTTTCTGATCGAGCAATAACAAGCTGTATTGATACGAAATGGTATAATCTGCCAACAGGCTTTTGGTAGCAAGTTCTTTAAACGTTGTAATCCGTTGGGGCGTTAGCAGTTCAAAATTCAGGTTGAATAAAATTCCGTCCGGAATAATAATTACTTTGTTGTGGTGAATACTTTTTGACAAAGGCAAGAAGAGTTTCTGGTATAAAACGGATAGAATTTCCGAAGTTTTTTTAACACCCAGGCCCGGTTCCGATAACATGGGAATATTTATTCCGATAGAATCCACTTCAAGAGGAAAAATCTGTCTCATTTTTTTATCTGCGACAAAAGCAAACAATTGTTTATCGATAAAGAAATAACGAACCAAACTTGTGTTTTCCGGAATAGCCTGTTGTATATGATCCATATTTTTAAAGATAGATGCGTAACGCATGGCATAATATTCAGGATATTCAAGCCTTAACTTTTTCAGATAAAGGTTCCATTGCTCAACTACTTTAAAATAATTCGATATCTTTTTATCTTGTGCCTGATCGCCTCTTAGAGCTTCAGAAACAGCCGATTTTAATCGTTTTTCAAGAATCTGATTTTGTATGGGCAGGTGTGCAAACTGCAAAGAATCATTCTTATCCAATCTCGAACGGATGCGATTATAAAGACCCGATTCATGGAGGCTCATCAATCGATCGAGGTATGATTTGTCGCCTGTTAACTTATAAAGATCGTAGCTTAACTTTTTCAAAAATTCAAGTAAATCTGAATGCTCTGTCATTACCAGTTCAATATCTACTACATCTGTCAATACTGATTTTCTTCGTTCTAAAATAGTTAGTGCATTATTTAATTCGCTGAATAATGGTTTAAGATGGGAAACATCTTTTTGCGTAAGGAGTTGGTATTGAGCTTTGGTTCGTGACAAAACGGCTTTTGGCTTTTTCAATTCCATTCGAATGGAATCCAATAAATTATTACTGGAATGCATGATTGTACTTAATACTTCCAGACTCTTGTTGCTATACGACAACGCTTTCCGGAATTTGCCGGATAAATAATATACTTCTGAAAGATTTAACAGCTGTTGAAAAGCAAGAAGTGTTTGAGTACCCTGTGTTTTTTTTACATAATCATAACCTTTTTGAGCTTTTGCGATGGCTATTCCTGATTCACCTTCTTCTGCATAGAATAAAGCGGCATTGCTTAAAAACTCCAGGTAAATATTGTCATATTCGCCTTGTAATGATTCTTCATACAACCTATATGCCTTTTCGTAAAAGTATTGTGCCTGACTGGTATGTTGAATTTTATTATATAGGAGAGCCAACGTATTACAGGCATCGGCTTGCCAGAACAGATAATCGTTACCGGAAGCACTGATTTTCTTTAATCCGTTATTGAGAAATAAGACAGATTTGTCGTAATCCCTCGTGGCAAAATAAAGCTGCCCTAATAATATCATGGAAATAAAAACAGCCGGATCATCTGCCGTTAAATACTTTTGCTTTTGGGTATACGAAAACTCAAGTAATTCACGAGCTTTATGCATATCGCCCAGTTCTTTATAAATACCGGCAAGATTGTCCCTGGCTTCAAACTGAAATGATATAATCGAGTTTTTCTTACTGTTTGAAGCATTGGAAGAAAGAAAGTTTTTAATATTACTGATGGTTGATTTTAATGCTGCAATCGCTTTTGTTGCTTGTCCCTGAAGTTGATAGAGTCCCGATAAATTATTTTGAATAATTGCCGGTCGATAAAATTGGTTGACAGGATTTCGAGGCGTTTTTTCAAGAGTAAGCAATGCCAGATTATAATAATACAAAGCGCTGTCGGCTTTTGAAGTGTACCACATGGCACTACCCATGCCGTTATATGAAATATAAAGATGTTCATAATCCGGATTCTTATCACGCAATAAAAAGCTCAATGCCTTGCGTGAATGCGATATCGACAAATTTAAATTTCCCATTCGCTGGGCAAAGGTTGACAGATTGTTCTCAATACTGCCCAAATCTGAACCCGTTGGATGTGGAATTAATAATGCGTATTTGTAGGCCTGTTGATTAGCATAATAGCCCAAATTATTTAACCCGACTGAGCCATAAAATTCACCGGCTTCAATATAAGCCTGACGAAGTATTACCGGTTTTGCAGAAAGCTTTTTAATTTTTTCAATAAATAGTTCTACATCTTTTACAGCACTCTCTTTACCTGTTTTTAATTGGTTTATTTTCCCGACATAATAAATGTAATTAACCAGAGAGTCTGCCTGTTGAATAGTTGAGTAAAAATCAATATTTGAATGCAAAAGTGAAACTGCCCGATCAATCTTGTTTTCAGCGATAGCCTTATCCATTTCTACAAACCCTTTGCTTTGGCAGTTGGCCGTAAAAACAATTCCTGTAAAAAAGGAAATACTCAGGAAATATCTAATGAGTAGTTTTAGCATATCGTTATCCGGAAATTAATCCAACAAAAAAAGAAGTGTTTATTTCACTTCTTTTAGTTTCAACAAAAGAGATTCTTTATCGTGATGTTCAGACATTTCTATAAACGGAATGGCTTCTTTTATTTTATCCTCTTTCAGCAGTAAAAGTCCGGTGTACCAACGTGCATCATTTAGAAAATAAGAATTTGCATTCTCAATAACTTTTTGAAAATACGTAAGTGCCAGCTCATTCTTTTCTTTTGCCAGGTAAGCCGATCCAATAAAATAATTCAGGGTGTCATTTTCAGGTTTTGCAACTAACATACTTTCCCAGGTTTTCAGGGCTGCATCGTATTCTCCAACCTTGTAATCAATCATGGCACGGTCGAATATATAATTTCCAGAAGTGCTCATCGCACTAATTAATCCGGGATCTGGCTTATAATAGGTAGCAAATATTTTTTCTTTCTTACTGTCCGTGTTCATAAAAAGCAATGTCCCTAAACCTGCAATTATAACAACAGATGCGGCCACAAGCCATCTTTTTACTGAAGTCAATTTTCCTGATGCCTGAACCGTATTTTCAGATGATGAAATCAAATCCTTATGAAAAACTTCTATCCTGTTTTTTAACCCGGCTTCCTGTACACCAACTAATAAAAGCCTGACCATTTCAAATTTATCCTGAAACTCTTTATCAGCAGCCAGGCTTTTGCTAAATGCCAACTCTTCTTCATTTGACATTTGCTCCAGAATATATTGCTCAAATACTTCAAACTCTTCCTGTGATATGTCTATATTTCTGTTCAATGATTATTTAGTTTTTGTATTAAATCACGCAAACGTTGCAGGCAACGGTATTTATTATTTCTGGCAGTTGCTTCAGTCCAATCAAATTTCTCTGCTATTATTTTCATAGATTGTTTCTTATAATAGAATCTGGTCAGTACTTCCCTACAATTTTCTCCAAGTTGTTCAAATTGATTTTTAACATCAGCGATATAATCATTATCTTCAATCAATGTTATTTCTTCTGCTAATCTATTCTCCAAATTAGTAAGCGTTGTATGTTTTTTATGATGATTGGAGCGTAAATAATCCAGCCATTTATTTCTGGCAATCTGGTATAAATAGCCAGTCAGCGCACTTTCATTTTCCGGGTAAAATTTATCCAATTGAATATTTCTCCATACAGCAATAAACGCTTCCTGGTAGATATCTTTTGCCTGCTCAATTGATCCGCTATTATTTAAAACATATTTTTCAATTTTGAAGTAATTATTTTCATACAAACTTTTAAGCACCGCTTAATCATTCGCCTCTATCGCGTTTGATTGCCCGAATACGTCGGCCTGGCCTATAAAAGATTTTTGTTGCATATAACAGAATACAACAAAATCTGAACAAGATTTGTTCGTTTGAACTAAACTAAGTTAAGCGCCCATCATCCTGAAATACAACACTTCCTGAAATACAACACTTTGCCGATATGTGCAGGATTTGTCTGAAACTACATCGTTACAACGGCAATAATGTCATCAAAAAAAATAACAAATATTTTGAGATTACTAAACTAGTGCTGCATTACTTTCACTTTTTTCAATTCTGGTCTCTTTCATAAAAAAGTGAAAATAATTTTATGATGTAGAAAAAATAGTGGCTGGAAACCATATGTTTAAAAGCTTATAATGCATACTGATAGTAGCTTTTAGGGATTTTGCATAGTAATAGAAGTCTATGGGGGTCAGATTCATTTTCTGGTTAGTAAGGTGAGGTTAACCGAATTAAATTTCCAAAAAAAACCTGGTATCTGTCTTTATCAGACAAATCAGCCTTTGGCTAAACTCTGATTATATCGTATCTTGCAGCATCATTACGAGATATTATGAGAAAGAAACTTTCCGGGCTGGGTATTTTATGCATGCTGTTATTAAAGTACCCGCCTCTGCCGCGATTGAAGCTATTCCATAAAATTGAAATAGTCCAGGCCAGCCGTCTTTCCATTAAGGAGCTTGCCCTGCAACATAACCCCAATTAACTGAATTCCTTAAAAACTGTAAATATGATGTTCCGGAAAATCCTGATAAGTTATCTTTTAACCGCCATTGTTTTTTTTGCCATTGATATGGTTTGGCTGGGTTTGGTTGCAAAAAATATCTACCGGAAATACCTTGGCGTTCTTTTGAGCGATAAGGTAAACTGGTCAGCAGCCATTATTTTTTACCTCATTTTTATAGTGGGTATTTTTATTTTTGTCATCATTCCTTCCATCGAAAAACAATCCGCAGCAAATGCACTTTTCCTGGGCGCATTTTTTGGATTTATTACTTATGCTACCTACGATCTCACCAACTATGCCACCCTAAAAGGATTTCCGTTAAATATTGTATTTATCGACCTGGCCTGGGGATCGGTTCTCACAGCGATTGTAAGCCTGGCGGGCTTTTACATCACAAAATATATAGGCTCAGTTTAATCGGCGCTTCTGATAATTTACCTATATTCCTGTCAACCAGGCCTGGTATACTTTTCCCGATCAGAGTTTTGCCCTTGTGTATGGAAGCGGCCATTCTATCTCATCATCTAAAACAGCTGCTGCGTTTAAACCAAAATATGGATTCCGTAGCGACTCCCGTGCTATAAGTATAAGATCAGCCTGGCCATTGTTCAGAATATCTTCGGCCTGCTGTGCATTTGTTATCATTCCGACCGCACCGGTTAATATGCCTGTTTTATTTTTTATACGTTCGGCAAAAGGTACCTGATAGCCCGGCCCAGGTTGGATTTTCTGATAAGGCACCAGTCCGCCTGACGAACAGTCGATTAGGTCAACACCATTCTCTTTCAGGATGCCGGAAAGCTGAACGGCTTCATTAATATTCCATCCTTCTTCGGCCCAGTCGGTGGCAGAAATGCGGACAAACAACGGAAGGTTTTGAGGCCACACCGATTGTACTTCTTTTACGATTTCGATCAGCAGGCGTGTCCTGTTTTCGAAACTTCCGCCATATTCATCCGTTCGCTTGTTGCTTAAGGGCGACAAAAACTGGTGTACCAGGTAGCCGTGGGCTGCATGTATTTCGACTAATTGATACCCGGCCTGAACGGATCGCAAAGCAGCGGTTTTGAAATCAGCAATCACTTTTTTAATGCCTACGGCATTCAATGCCTCCGGAACTTCATCTTCAGGATAAAAGGGAATGGCAGAGGGTGCTACCGTAGTCCAGCCTCCATTATTAATGGTTAGTTGTTTTCCCCCGTCCCAGGGTTTAGCACAGCCTGCTTTCCGGCCGGCATGGGCGAGCTGAATACCTGCTACTGCTCCCTGCTGGTGGATAAAGGAAGTTATTTGTTTCAGCTTTTCGATTTGTTCCGGATGGTAAAGGCCTAAATCGCCGGGCGAAATCCGGCCTTCGGGAGAAACAGCTGTCGCCTCCTGAATAATCAAGGCTGCGCCTCCCACGGCACGACTGCCTAAATGCACGAGGTGCCAGTCGTTGGCAAATCCATCTGTGGCGGTATACTGGCACATGGGCGAAACGGCGATCCGGTTTTTAAAGGTTATATCTTTAATACTGAGTGGTGACAATAGTATTGACATACGGGCTTTTCTTTATTATGAAAAATAATTCATGAATATTTTGGCTAAGGTAATCAAAGCATTTCATACGGCTTTACCCTGGCTGCATAGTTTTTAAAAGCAGACGAAAGGGGATTTTCCGTCTATTTTAATTTCCTTACCATGCAGAAATACACAAAACCGGGAATGAAGAGAAATGAGGGGTCTTCGGCACAGTTACATCACTTTCATCAGAGATTTGCTATATGCCCAGCAGCTTTCAATTCATCGTATAAAATCCCTACTTTTGCCATTATGAATACCTCAAAATTTTACCATACTATCCATGCCTGGCAAATGGCGCACATCAAACCGAGGTCGTTTGTGCTTTTCCTGGCTATTTTGACTGGAGCATTCGGCGGTATGGCAGCCATTATCCTTAAGAATGCCGTTTTTTACCTTCATCATTTTCTCACACTTGGCTTTAGCCTCGATAATTTCAACCTGCTTTACCTTGCTTATCCATTTATCGGCATACTTCTTACATACCTTTTTGTAAAGTATATTGTAAGGGACCAGATTTCGCATGGAATTACCCGGGTATTGCGTGCCATATCCAAAGATAAATCTATAATAAAATCGCATAATACATACACATCGATGATTGCCAGTACATTAACGGTCGGATTTGGCGGCTCGGTGGGTCTGGAGGCTCCGATTGTTTTTACGGGTTCGGCCATTGGCTCAAACCTGGGCAGGCTTATGCGCCTCGATTACCACTCAACCACCCTGCTGGTGGGTTGCGGCGCTGCAGGTGCCATTGCAAGCATCTTTAAAGCTCCGGTAACAGGAGTGGTTTTTGCACTGGAAGTGCTGATGCTCGACCTTACCATGTCGAGCCTGGTACCCCTGCTTATTTCGGCAGCAACTGGTACCACCCTGGCATACCTGTTCATGGGCCACGGTTTTCTGTTCACGTTCAATGTTGCCGAAGGATTTAAGCTCTCTAATCTTCCATTCTACCTTGCTTTGGGCGTTTTCACAGGGCTGGTTTCGGTTTATTTTTCAAAGGCAAATCTATCGCTCGAATCGCGGTTCAAGAAAATAAAAAGTGGTACGTTACGAATGATTGCCGGTGGATTGATCACCAGTTTTCTTATTTTTATTTTTCCCCCGCTGTTCGGCGAAGGATATACCACCCTGAATGCCTTACTAACAGGGAACGGAAGCAGTATTTTTGAGGGAAGTTTCTTTTATGGTTTGCCGAACAGTTTTCTTGTAACGACAGGTTTCCTTGTTTTGTTGCTTGTATTTAAAGTACTTGCGATGACGGCCACAAACGGAGGAGGTGGTATTGGCGGTATTTTTGCCCCGGCTTTATTCATGGGTGGAGTGTCGGGATATTTCCTGGCTAAGGTTATTAACCTGGTGTGGGACGGACAGATTACGGAAGCGAATTTTGTGCTGGCCGGAATGGCCGGAGTTATGTCGGGTGTTATGCACGCTCCGCTCACAGCCATTTTCCTCATTGCCGAAATTACCGGCGGGTACCAGTTTTTTATACCGCTTACTCTTACTTCGGTTCTTGCATATCTTACCATCATGGCCTTTGAGCCTCACTCCATTTACACCAAACGGCTGGCTGCCATGGGAGAGTTAATCACACACCACAAGGACAAGTCGGCTCTCTCGATGATGACAATTGAAAACCTGGTTGAAACAAATTTCAGTATTGTAAGGCCTGATGCCACGCTGGGCGATTTTGTAAAGATTCTGGCAAAATCGAAGCGTAATGTTTTCCCGGTGGTGGATAACGAAAATACTTTCCTTGGGCTGATTTTTATTAATGAGATCAGGGAGATCATATTTGAAAGAGACCTGTATGATACCACCTATATGAATACCTTGATGTATATGCCCGAAGCCTTTGTCGAAAGCAGCGCTACCATGGAAGAAGTTGCACAGAAATTTTCAGCTTCGGCAAATTACAACATACCTGTACTCGACCATGGCAAATATGTAGGATTTGTTTCACGGGCAAATGTGTTCTCGGCCTACCGTAAACTGGTAAAAGAGTTTTCGCAGGAGTAAAACAGGTACACGTAAAAACAGTCCCATTGACTGACTAAAAGTTGAAGTTGGAGGGCCTTTAATAGCGAAAACAAACTAATTCAGATGGCCTGTTCTCCAGCAAAAGGAGGGAATTGCGGTTGATATTTTGCTTACCCAAAGGCGAATTCAATATTTTTTTTATGGCGCTTGCTCCGTGTGTTGTGTGTGGCAGTTCATTTTCGAATCACTTTTTGTTTCCCGCAATTTGTCCAAAAAGGTTTATAAAAACGCTAAACAGCATATCTAATACATTTATTTGTTAACTTGTGCTATCGTTTAAACGATTAAGAACTCAAATTAATGCTTTTAAATATATCCTTCCATTTTGACTATTTTCCACTGCTGGTTGTTGCTGCCATTGCCTGGGGAACGCCGATAACATTATCCGTATTAAAACTGAACAAGATACCTTCGGTAATTGTAGAAATTATACTGGGATTCGCCATAGGAAAATATTTACTTGGTTCGGTTGATCATGAGAGCTTCCGGATACTTGAGTTCTTTGCCTTAACCGGGTTTGTTTTTCTGATGTTCCTGAGCGGGCTCGAAATTGATGTCGACAGGATTCTGGCCTCATTGCCAAGGAAAAAGCTTACCTATGTGAGTTTCATCACAAATCCCCTGCTGGTAGGTATTGTTTATTTTTCACTGTCGATTATTTTGGCCTATGCGAGTACGCTCCTGCTTTCGACCTTCATTGGTATTCCCAATATTTGGTATTTTTCGCTGATCATGGTAACCACTTCGGTTGGTATTGTGCTGCCTGTGTTGAAAGACAGGGGGGAAATTAAAAACCGCTACGGGCAGATGATTGTTGTGGCTGCTGCTGTTGCAGATATCTTCAGCATAATATTGTTCACGCTTACAGCATTTATTATTAAAAACGGATTTCAAGCGGAACTGCTCTATATTTTAGGGTTATTTGCCATTTTTGTTGTGTTTTACTTTCTTGGCAGCAAGCTTAAAAATATACCCTTTATAAAGAAACAGGATTTTAAACTTTCGCAGGCTTCGTCGCAAATCCGTATCCGTGGAACAATATTACTGATTATGCTTTTTGTGGTGATAGCACAGTTTATAGGCGAAGAAGCCGTTCTGCTAGGAGCTTTTTTAATTGGCCTGGTACTCTCCACCCTGCTTCACCACGATCGCTCGGTGATGCTTATTAAACTCGACGGCATGGGGCATGGTTTTTTTATACCCATCTTTTTTATCATGGTGGGCGTAGAGTTTGATCCTTCGGCACTCAGGGAATTTGACCAGTCATTAATCCTGTTCCTGGCCCTGCTTTTAATAGCTCTTTTTGCAGTTAAATTTATTCCCGCATTGCTCTGGAGAAAATTGTTCGGAATAAAAAAAGCAATGGCTGGTGGTTTTCTTATGTCATCCAGGTTAAGCCTGATCATTGCGGCATCAGCCATAGGACTCGAAATGGGTGTTATTACTCCAGGCTTAAATGCCAGCTTTATCATCATGGCCATTATCACCTGCTTTGTTTCACCAGTACTTTTTAACTGGATGTCGCCTTCAAATCTGCTGACAGGCGAGAAAACAATTATCGTAGGAGGCAGCAGTACTGCCGTGCTTTTAGCCAGGCGGCTGACCATGCATGGCAAAAAATCAATTATTATCGAGAATAATCAGGCCAGGGCGGAGGAAATTTCGGCTAAGGGCCTTATGTGCATCGAAGGCGATGGCCGCTACGAAAGTTTATACAAGGAGTTAAAGTTGAATTCACCGGATTTTGTGGTTGTTGAAACCGGTTCACCGGATACGGATCTTGAAATATGCAGGCTTTTGCGCAATGATTTGATGCATGACAACATTATTTCACGATCGGGCAAATCCGAACAGGATCACAATTTAAAATACCTGGGAGTGAAAACAATTGATGTGGTCGGAGTTCAGGCTACCACCATCGAAAATCTGATACTGAGGCCTGCAACGTACCATGCGCTGATCGAATCTTTCGAGAATTTCAGTGTAGAGGAAATTTTAATAACCAACCAGGCCGTAAATGGAGCACAGCTCAAGGAAATCCCTTTCCATAAGGACGCTATCCTGATGATGGTAAAGCGGGATAATACATTTTTTATCCCTCACGGAGAAACATATTTTCGTGTCGGCGACATACTGCATGTGTTCGGAACGGATACCGCACTGCAAAACACACGCGAAAAACTGAGCTGAGCAATCCCCCCAGGTAACCGAAGAGGATATCCCACGCTATAATCACAGCATGGAACAGCAACTTTCACTCGTCATCGTTTTCGGTATACGAGTCAGGCTCTTCTCTCTTTTTTGCGGTCAGCACCTTAAAAAAGAAATATCCGCACAAAAAGGTTACAACGGTTATTGTGCTGATCCACATAACTAAAGCTGAAGTTGTCATAAGCCTAAGAATTGATGTTGTAAAATATATGTGATTGCACCGGCAAAGTAACCAATCAAAGCAAATAAACTTATTTTACGCAGGTACCAGAAGAAAGTGATTTTTTCCATCCCCATTGCAGCTACGCCCGCTGCAGAACCAATAATCAAAGCACTTCCGCCGGTTCCGGCGCAATAGGCCAGAAATTCCCAGAAATAATGGTCGGTTGGATACACCTGGAGGTCATACATTCCGATTGAAGCGGCCACCAGGGGCACATTGTCAACAATGGCCGAAAGCAAACCAATAGACATAACAACGAGATTGATGTTGCCGATTTTTTCGTCCATCAGGGTCGCAAGTTGTGCCAGGACGCCAGTGGATTGAAGTGCGGAAATGGAGATAAGTATACCTAAAAAGAACAGAACGCTTGGCATATCTATTTTTCGCAAAGCATGCAGAACAGAATAAGTGCTCTTTTCCTCTTCGTCTTTGTCCTTATGGATTAATTCGGAAAGAACCCACAATACTCCCAGACCAAACATCATTCCCATAAATGGAGGAAGATGGGTTATTGTTTTGAAAACAGGAACAAAGAGCAAAGCTCCTACACCTGAAAAGAAAAATAATTTCCGTTCAAAAACTGAAGCCGTAGCTTTATCATCATTGTCCGAAACTAGTGTTTTTTGTAAGTTACCCTTGAGGGTAAAAGATAAAACGGTGAGCGGAACAATAAGTGCCACAAGGCTCGGGACTATCAGCTTCCCAATAATATTCCAGGTTGAAACCTGTCCGCCGATCCAAAGCATGGTGGTTGTTACATCTCCTATGGGTGACCAGGCTCCACCAGCGTTCGCCGCGATAATTACCATTCCGACAAACAGCATCCTTTCGTTTTTATCGCCTACCAGTTTGCGAAGCAAGGTAACCATTACAATGGTTGTTGTAAGATTATCGAGTGCGGCAGAGAGAAAAAATGCCAGGAACCCGATAATCCACATCAGTTTTCGCTTGTTGTTGGTTGTTATCATTCGTGTAATCACATCAAATCCATCGTGCGCATCAACAAGTTCAACAATGGTCATGGCTCCCATAAGGAAGAAAAGTATTCCTGAAATATCGCCCAGGTGTTCCATCAGTTGTTCGGAAACAAGGTGTGTGTCGGCTGAGGATAAAATATAAATGCTCCAGCAGATTACGCCCGTTAATAAGGCAATGGCAGCTTTGTTAATATTAAGCTTATGCTCCATGGCGATCAGCAGGTAGCCGAATACAAAGGTTGCCGTAATGATTATTTCCATAATTCCACTTAGTTTTTGGTTTGAATTTTTGGTGAAGTTTTTCCGGGGTCCGGATCTTTATCGGTTCCGGAAGTGAGGGTAGCACTGTTTTTCTTTGTGATCATCAGCCCAAACATCATAAATAATGCGGTAATAACTATTACCTGAATAATGAGGGCTTTGTTTACGAGCAGGAGTTTTTGTGTGGGCTCAATCGAAAGGAACAACAGTATGGTGATGAGCCCTCTTGGGGCAATAAAAAGCAAGGGTTTCATCGGAAAACCGGATAATTTTAACTGACCAACACGAAAAACAATTATGGCAACCGAGATACCGGCAGCCCAGATCAGTGTTTCGGTGTTGAGCAACTCTGCCGTTTCAATCATAAAGCCGAACAGCAGGAAAAATAAGGATCGCACAAGGAAAGCGGCTTCAATGTTTAGTTCCTTGAACTTTTTTATTTCTATATCAAGTTCTTCCGGATGAGATCTTTCTATCCAGCGAAACGCTCTTAACTCTTTGAGGTTGCCAAGGAAAAGGCCGAACACAAGTATAAAAATAAGAGCCGGCAGGTGGTAAATCTTCGAAACCGCATAGATCAGCAGCACCAGCAAAATAATAGGAACGAATTTTACATGATGCTCAATCTTGTGTAACAAAAAGGAAAGTCCAAGGGTTGCAATAAACGAAACCGCTATCATAATTATCAACTGCAGCGCAAAATTACCGAAGGATGTTGTGTCGAAAATACTGTTGAGCGCGATGAAATTAAAGAATAATACACCGAGAATATCGGAAAAACTGCTCTCGTAAATAACAAATTCCTTATTATTCGAAGATAAGTTGCGGACACTCGGAATGGCTATGGCGCTGCTGATAACGCAAAAAGGAATCGCATTGGTGAGACTGTCTTTGAACGAAGAAAGCTCGAAATAGTGAAACATGTAGGCAAGTCCAAAAGCCAGTGCCAGCATGGGAACCAGGGCTCCCAGGAATGATTTTCGGATCAGGGTAATCTTCGACTTATTCAGATCCAGCTCAAGAGCCCCTTCCAGCACAATGAGTATCAGCCCAATAGTCCCCAGAACAGGCAAAACCAGCTTAAAGTCAGGGAGCTGAATTTCAAATAAGTCTGTCAACTGGTGTACAAACCACCCCAGGAGTAATAAGAATATCACCGCCGGAATCTTAGTCTTTGCTGAGGTCAGGTCGAAAAAGTAGGCAATAAGCAGTAGAATACAGAAGGATATGATGATGGCTATGTCCATTGATAGGTAATAGTTTTAGATATGTAGTACAGGAACCTGATTCATGCTTTCGGGTTCTGACTATTGGGCTGGTAAATATAGAGAAAGAAATCTTTTAGCCAAAAGCATTTTTCTGAAAAATGCCGGATTACAAAAGGATCAGTTTATCATAACAACCGGAATGCAGTATTGTTATACTTAGTGTGGGATAAAAGTACGCATTAAAAAAAGACCCAAGTCTCAAATCCCAAATCTCAAGAACCAAGGCCTACTCTTAAACCCCGCTTGGAATTGGAGATTGGAATTTGGAATTTGAGATTTAATGAATGTGG
>JBBQSY010000079.1:0-18602 GCA_038213495.1 Bacteroidales bacterium | reverse complement strand
ATCTGGGTACAGCGAAGCCGGACTAAGGAGCTACAGGAAAAATAGGCAGTTTATAATTGGGAGTCAGGTATTTGGATTACGACAAACAGAATGTTCCAAAAAAATATCAGAAACCTTGAACTCTGAAACCCTGAAACCCTGAAAATATTGCCCCTTCCATCATAAATTAAATTAAAAATAAAACTGTTTACAGGAAAAAATTAAGATATGGACAATTTATTCAACCTGTTTGTTCGCAGCATCTTCATCGACAATATGATTTTTGCATATTTCCTTGGGATGTGTTCGTACCTGGCTGTATCCAAAACCGTTAAAACTTCCGTTGGTTTAGGAATAGCCGTCACATTTGTTTTACTGGTAACTGCGCCCGTCAACTGGCTGGTGGATTATTATCTGCTGAAACCCGGAGCTCTGGCTTGGTTAAGTGCCGACCTGGCTGATCTTGACCTGAGTTACCTGAGTTTTATAATTTTTATCGCCGTAATTGCTGCCATTGTGCAACTGGTCGAAATGATAGTGGAAAAATTTTCACCATCATTGTATAACGCTTTGGGAATATTCCTGCCCCTGATAGCCGTTAACTGCGCGATCCTGGGTGTAGCTCTTTTTGTGCAGGAACGCGAATATACATCGATTAGCGAAGTTACCGTTTATGCTTTTGGTTCAGGGGTCGGCTGGTTTCTGGCAATCGTTTCCCTGGCTGCAATACGCGAAAAAATATCCTATTCCAACATTCCAAAACCTTTGCGCGGATTAGGCATCACATTTATAATAACCGGGCTTATGGCAATTGCATTCATGAGTTTCATGGGAATAAAAATTTAAAGAATAGTACGCTGCTATGATAACATCTACTTTATTATTTCTTGGTACATTAACAGGTCCGTTAATTGTCGGAACTATTATCTTCCTGTTCGTTACAATGCTGCTTGTAATTATGTTGCTGTTTGCCAAAGCCAAACTTGCACCATCGGGACCTGTAACCATAAGTATTAACAACGAAAAAGAATTGGCTGTCAACGGTGGCTCCAATCTTCTGTCAACACTTTCGGAAGCAAAGTTGTTCCTGCCTTCGGCATGCGGTGGAGGCGGAACCTGTGGCATGTGCAAATGCCAGGTTCACGAAGGTGGTGGATCCATACTTGTTACAGAAGTAGGCTTTTTTACCCGTAAACAGATCCTCAACGACTGGCGCCTGGGTTGCCAGGTAAAAGTTCGTGAGGACATGATAATAGAGATACCTAAAGAGGTATTTGGCATTAAAAAATGGGAATGCGAAGTGGTTTCCAATGATAATGTAGCGACATTTATCAAGGAATTTGTTGTCAGGCTCCCTGAGGGTGAAGAACTTGATTTTGAGAGCGGCGGATATATACAGATCGATGTTCCGAAGATCGATGTTGATTTCCGTACTATGGACGTTCAGCCTGAGTATCGCGAAGACTGGGATAAACTGAAGATGTGGGATCTCAAAATGAAGAATCCCGAACCGCTTTTCCGCGCTTATTCCATGGCTAACCATCCTGCCGAGGGGAATATTGTTAAACTGAATATCCGTATTGCAACACCTCCGTGGGATAGGGCAAAGAACCAGTTTATGAATGTAAACCCGGGTATATGCTCATCCTATATATTCTCCCGTAAACCCGGTGATAAGGTTATGGTGAGCGGACCTTACGGCGAATTCCATATCAAAAAAACGGATCGCGAAATGATGTTTATTGGCGGAGGAGCAGGAATGGCTCCGTTGCGTTCGATGATATTCGACCAGTTCCTTACCAGGCATACCGACCGCAAAGCCAGTTACTGGTATGGCGCCCGTTCGATGCGCGAAGTATTTTATGACGACGAATTGAAAGATATTGAAAAGAAAAATCCAAACTTCAAATTTCACCTTGCCCTGAGCGAGCCGATGAAAGAAGATAACTGGACAGGCTATACCGGTTTTATTCACCAGATTGCGCTGGATAATTATCTGAGTAAGCATCCTGAACCGGAAGATATTGAATATTACCTTTGCGGTCCGCCTATGATGAATTCAGCCGTATTAAAAATGCTTGATAATCTTGGAGTTCCACCCGAAAATATAGCCCTCGACGATTTTGGTGGATAATACAATTAACCCGGCCCGCAAGCCGGGTTTTTTATTATTTTCGCCCTTTCAATAACCTGATTTTAAATAATACATTATGAATTCATTTTTCCGGAAAATAGCTTTTTGCAGTGTTTTTGGAGTATTAATTCTTGCATCCTGCAAACAGCAACAGGAACCTGTACTTGTTAAATTTACCGGTGAAACCCAGGGAACCTATTACGCCATTACGTATTTCGCCGCCGATGGCCTCAATTATCAGTCTTCCATTGATTCACTATTGCACAGGTTCGATTCTACAGCTTCATCCTATAAGCCTAATTCCATTATTTCCAGGTTCAATAACAATGATACTTTGGTAAGGGCTGATGCTATGTTTACAGCCATTTTTCAAAAGGCAATGGAAGTTTCCAAAAAAACCGGAGGTGCTTTTGATATCACCGTCGGGCCACTTGTTAATGCATGGGGATTCGGTTTTGCAAACCGCTTGAAAATGGATCAGCATAAAGTGGACAGCCTGCTTCCATTGGTTGGATATCATAAAGTGAAGCTTGAGAATGGTAGGCTTTTGAAAACGGATCCACGGATAAAAATAGATTATGATGCACTTGCCCAGGGTTACTCTGTGGATGTGGTAGCTGCATTTCTGGATTCGAAAGGAATCAGTTCCTATTTAATTGATATAGGTGGAGAGGTGCTTGCGCGACGCACCAAACCCGGTGGTGAAAAATGGAGCGTAGCAATCGAAATGCCAACTAAAAACGTTGATGATGAACGAGCCATTCAGGCTGTTGTCAGCCTGGAGGATATGGCCATTTCTACATCCGGAAGTTACCGCAAATATTACGAGGAAAACGGCATCCGCTTATCGCATACAATTGATCCTGTTACCGGTTATCCCGTTAAGCATTCCACATTGAGTGTATCAGTGCTTGCCAAGGACTGTATGACTGCCGATGCTTATGCAACCGCCTTTATGGTAATGGGAGTTGAAAAAGGAAAGGTGTTTCTTGAAAAACATCCGGATCTTGAGGTTTATTTTATTTATACTTCGGCGGATGGAAGTTTGAAAACATTCTATACCAAGGGATTTGAGAAACTTCTGAAAAAAACAGATTAATTCGGGAATATCATTCTGTTTAACCATATATTTCCGGACTCCTGTTCTTCTGACATGCATTAGAGTAAATATATATATCACCTTTTTTAATGAAGCATTTTTCTATGAAACATATTCTTATTCTTGTCCTTGTAGTGGTTGCAACTTCGGTTAAAGCCCAGAAAAGTAATATCAACATCATTCCTCAACCGGTTGAAATACAGCAAAATAATGGTTCTTATACATTAATGGCCGGCACCAATGTCTCGTACAACAAACCTGAAAGCCGTTTAGTTGCCGAAATGCTAAGTCAAAAATTAAAAACGTCGACCGGTTTCCGGATTAAAGCGGAGCAGGGAAATAAAGGATCGATACAGTTAAACCTGAATTCAACACCCGATATGCAATTGGGCAACGAGGGGTATAACCTCATTTCAACAACAAAAGGTGTTGTAATCACAGCCAATCAGTCTGCCGGACTTTTTTATGGGGTGCAGACTTTGCTACAGCTTTTGCCAAAAGAAATTGAAAGCAAAGAAGCTGTTAAAATGAAATGGATAATTCCGTCAGTAAAAATAACGGACTATCCCCGTTTTGCCTGGCGCGGACTCATGCTTGACGTAAGCCGTCATTTTTACAGCAAAGATGATGTGATGAAGTATATTGATGAAATGGCGCGCTGGAAATTTAATACATTTCACTGGCATCTTACAGATGACGAAGGCTGGCGGATAGAAATCAAATCACTGCCCAGGCTAACGGAAGTAGGAGCATGGCGTGTGCAGCGCCATGGTCATTTCGGCGAGTACGATTTTCCCAAACCCGGCGAAAGCGCAACAGATGGTGGCTTTTATTCGCAGGATGATATTCGTGAAGTGGTACAATATGCAAAAGATCGTAACATAACCATTGTTCCCGAGATCGACATACCCGGCCACAGCATGGCTGCTATAGCATCCTATCCTGAGCTCAGTTGTAAGCAAGATACAAGTACCCGTGTAAGCCCGGGAAGTAAATTTTCGGAATGGTATGGTAATGGTACGTTTAAGATGAATATCGAAAATGCATTAAATCCATCGGATGAAAATGTTTATGCTTTTCTTGATAAAGTGTTTACGGAAGTGGCGGCATTATTTCCCGGTCAGTATATACATGTTGGCGGTGATGAGTGCTACAAAGGCTATTGGGCTTCAGATTCAGGTTGCCAGAAGTTAATGAAAAAGCTTGATATCAGGCATGTAGAAGACCTGCAGGGTTATTTTATGAACAGGGTCGAAGCAATTTTGAAAACTAAAGGCAAAAAACTTATAGGCTGGGACGAAATCCTCGACGGAGGTATTTCGCCCGAAGCAACCGTAATGAGCTGGCGCGGCGTTAAAGGCGGAATTGAAGCTGCCAGGCTGGGACACGATGTTGTTATGACGCCTACCACTTTTGCTTACCTCGATTACAACCAGGGAGAGCGGACCGTTGATCCCCCGATATATGCCAGCCTGAGGTTAAAAAAATCCTATAGTTTTGAACCTGTTCCCGACGGTGTGGATGCAAAATACATTTTGGGTGGTCAGGGTAACCTTTGGACGGAACATATTCCAAACCTGCGTTATGCACAATATATGACTTTCCCCCGGGCATGGGCTCTGGCCGAGGTGTACTGGTCGCCGAAAGAAAGTAAAAACTGGGATAATTTTATACTACGTGTTGAAAATCAGTTTGATCGTTCAGATATTGCTGAAATAAATTATTCCAGGGCAATTTATGACCCGGGTATTCAGACCAGCCTGAAAGATGGAAAGCTCACGCTAACCATGGAAACCGAGGCTCCCGGACTTGAAATTTATTATACCATTGATGATGCCATGCCGGATAGATATACGGAAAAATACACCGCTCCGGTGCAGCTTCCTTCGGGTCCCATCACTTTACGGGTTGTTACTTACCGTAATCAAAAGCCTTTAGGTCACCTGGTTACATTAAGCCGGGCAGATCTCGAAAAAAGAGCAACTAAATAGTTAGGATCAGTACTTGGTTATAATAATTAATCCGGGAGTGAACATCTGACAACATATAAAACTTTTACCTGATGAATATAGCCTTTTTGATTACGCCCTTTCAGGGCTTTGATCGGATTAGTATCATTACCAAGCATGGCTGTGCCATGCTTTTCGGTTATTACGCCCTTTCAGGGCTAGAAAGTAAGCCCTGAAAGGGCGTAATACACAAACGATGGACGCAGTCCATCTGCAACAAACGATGGACGCAGTCCATCTGCAACAAACGATGGACGCAGTGCATCACACTCCAGCCCTGAAAGGGCGTAATAAATGAAAGATGGGCGAAGTCCATCTTGCTTCTAAACAATATTAACCAAAATCAAACAAGTTATGGGACAGTCTCTTGTAAAAAATTATGTTCATATAGTGTTCAGCACCAAATACAGAGCTGAGATTATTCATCCACCTTATGAACTGGAACTTCATGCGTATCTTGGCGGGATATGTAAGGAACTTGATTGCCAGCCAATAAAAGTCGGTGGATATACTGACCATGTTCATATTCTTTGTATGCTCTCAAAAAAGATCGCCCTGATGAAACTACTTGAAGAAGTAAAATCACATTCATCAAAATGGATGAAAACAAAAGATATATCTTTGAATAACTTTTACTGGCAGGATGGCTATGGCGCATTTTCCGTTAACCCGGCACAAACCGAAAGAGTTATTGCATACATTGAGAATCAGCATGAACATCATCGGAAAAAAGATTTTCAGAATGAGTACAGATCATATCTTAGAAAGTATAAAATAGAGTATGACGAAAAATATGTCTGGGATTAGCTTAACCACCTCATTAATTTTAAATTAAAACCTTTAATGATCTTACTTGATAAACCTTACATTTCCGGGTTTTTACTTAAAACTCTTGAAACAAGTAGAATACCCGTTATTCAGACTGAAGTAGTTGATGAATTTGTGCCCGACAGGATTCTGAACCTGATATCCGAAAAAGAAGTTGTCAAACTATTTAAAGGATCGGGATATCCATTACTTTACACCAACTCCGAAAATGCAATAAGTTGGATCGAAACCCACCTGCATCACACAACTTTGCCCGGAAAGATTCAGTTGTTTAAAAACAAAGTACTTTTTCGTGACTTAATCCGCGATTTATTTCCCGATTATTTTTATAAAGGGGTATCGGTTGATGTACTCGAAAGTCTTGATCTATCAGGCTTTCCACTTCCGTTTATTGTGAAACCATCGGTTGGTTTTTTTAGTCTTGGCGTGTACAAAGTGGAAAGAACAGAAGACTGGACGGAAACGGTAAAATCGATCTTAAAAGAGATTGATCTTATCAAAGATCTTTACCCGCCCGAAGTACTTCACACCGGCGAATTTATAATAGAAGAATGCATAGAGGGCGATGAATTTGCCATCGATTGTTACTTCAATAAGGAGGGTAATCCCGTTGTTTTAAACATTATGAAACACATTTTTTCGTCGGGTAAAGATGTGAACGACAGGGTGTATATCACTTCAAAAGAAATAATCGAAAATTACAGGAATTGCATAACTGATTTTCTTTCTGAGATAGGGCAGAGGGCTGCTCTGAGCAACTTTCCGGCACATGTGGAAGTGCGTATCGATGAAAATGGCATTGTTGCCCCAATCGAAGTCAATCCGCTGCGTTTTGGCGGATGGTGCTCTACACCTGACCTGGCCTGGCACGCCTTTGGAATAAACCTTTATGAATACCTTTTTCAGCAGAAACAGCCTGACTGGAATATTCTACTCAAAGGGAAAGAAGACCTTATTTACAGCAATATCGTTTTAAACAACAGCACCGGGACTGAGGGTAAAAATATCAATTCATTTGATTATCAGAAGCTTCTGGCCACATTTGAAAAACCTCTTGAACTCCGAAAGACAGATTACAAAAAATTCCCGTTATTTGGATTCCTTTTTTGTGAAACCAGGAAACAGAATATGCAGGAACTTGACAGGATATTGATGTCGGATATGAAAGAATATATTACCCTTTAAAGTTGTAGAATTTATAAAACCACATATTTTTTCATGAATAGGAACGAAGCAGCAGTATTGAATGTTAAACTCCGTAAGTATCTCATTATATAATAGAAAGCACTTGGACCATTTTGAAACCTGACATGATATAAGTTAATTTGACCTTCCGCAATTACCTTTAATAGTATCAAAAATGGGGCACTCTTTTTCCAATAAATTTAATCGTTTTTACGATTCTCTTTCCAAATTGATCAGGATTTACCTGGTTGGTATTGTCATTTTTATGGTATTCAGGATTATGCATACGATGAGTTTATGTTTGAACATATATTCCAATGCTTAACCGAATCATCACAGCAACGGAAACCGGCATTTATTTTTGGTTTTTCAACCAGTAACCATACCCCGTTTGAACATCCTGATTCATACAAGCCTTACCCCCTTCAAATCCCTGATAGTGTTATCAAAGTATTGCGCACCAATAAAGAAATTGCTGTTAAAAACTTTACAAATTACCAGTATGCCAACGATTGTCTGGGCAAATTTATCGAAAGGGTCAGAAATTCACGATTTGGGAAAAACACCATCATAGTTGCAACAGGCGATCATAATACACTTCAGCTTTTTGATTTCTCCGACAAACAATTACTGCAAAAGCTTAGCGTGCCACTTGTGTTATATGTTCCCGAACAATATCGTAAAAACCCGTCACCTGACATCAGGTTATTTGCTTCTCATAAAGATATATTCCCGACCATATTCAATCTTTCATTGTCGCATGAAAGGTATTCCGGCCTTGGAAATAATTTATTTGATAACTCAAAAAGCAGAAATGATTTTTTTGCATTGAATGAATTCAAGACAGTTCTGAATGATTATGGAGCTGTAATTATAGGTAACCCTCCATTGTATTATAAATGGGAAACCCAGGAGAAAAAATTACTGATACCCATCAATACCGATGAAACACCTCAATTAAAAATACTTCCTGAAAGGGTCAGGTTTTATACAGCCGCGGCAACACTGGCTATTCAGAACGAGATATGGGAAAAGAAAAACTAAGTTGATTCTATCAGGTGAGCAGGAATCATTACTGGAAAAACAACATTTGGAATGCTGATTAGAAACGTTCCATCTCATGAAAACATTCAGTATTTTAACGTAGGGGAATTAATCACAGTCCTCTATCACTGTTTTCATGTTTTTTATTTTCTCATCACGGATTGTTCTGAGTAATTCCCTGATTCTGGTTCGTTTCACAGCCACATACGAAAAGAAATCCTTCACTTCGATCAACCCTATTTCTTCCTTTTTTAGGTTTCCCTTCTGCATCAGGAAACCGACAATATCAACTTTATTCAGTTTGTCTTTTTTCCCTTTGCCGATATAAAGTGTGCCCCACAGGGGTTTTGGAGGCAAAATGCGGGTATCGGGCAATTCAATATTTTTAAGCTCATCCTTGATATAAGCCGGAACTGTTTCATCCGCACTCAGGATAAGGTAGGAGTCGCCCGCGGCATGCATTCGCGCCGTGCGGCCGTTGCGGTGTATATACCCCTGCTCATTGGCTGGCAGGTGATAATGTATCACATGCTTTACATCCGGGATATCCAGTCCGCGCGAAGCCAGGTCGGTGCAAACCAATATGTTACAACTTCCGTTCCTGAATTTTCCAAGCACGCGTTCACGTATATGTTGTTCCAGCCCGCCATGAAAATACTCGTTTACAACAGCACTGTCAGTGAGCGAATCGCTTACCCGTTTTGCAGCATCCCTGTGGTTGCAAAATACAAGCGTTGATTCTCCGCCCAGGTGACAAAGTAATTGAAAAAGGGCTGACAATTTATCCTTGTTCACCGACTTTACAATATTACAGCTTAGTCCTTCCGGTGCCTGGTTCTCAACGAGGTAATCCAGTACATAGGGTTCACTGATTCCGGTAAAGGCAGGGATTTCGGTTGCTTTGGTAGCAGACGTCAGGATTCGCTTTTGCACGGAACTTAATGTCTGTATTATCGAAGACATTTCTTCGCGGAATCCAAGTTCAAGCGATTTGTCAAATTCGTCAAGCACCAGCGTATGAATATCCCGGGTTTCAAAATTCCCTCTCGAAATATGATCGAGTATGCGGCCGGGTGTTCCGATCAGCAGGGCAGGAGGTTCAGTAAGATTATTCTTTTCGATGCTCATTTTATGCCCGCCATAGCAGCAGCTTACTTTAAACCCGGTGTTCATCGATTTAAAAACCTGTTCAATCTGAAGTGCTAATTCACGCGATGGCGTCAGTACCAGGGTTTGTACCAGGTTGCCCGATTTATTCAGGCTTTTTAAAAGAGGTAAAAGAAAGGCAAGTGTTTTTCCCGAACCTGTAGGCGACAGCAGTATGATATCATTGTGTGTACTCATTACTTCCGCTGCCTCCTGTTGCATGGCATTCAGCGCTTCGATATTGAGGTTGGCCAGTATTTTTTTTATCAATTGGGCTTACTTTATTTTTTTGCGAAGGTACGATAAAACCATCCTTGTCTTGAAGCTATGATTTTTAATGTAATATCATAAAAACAGAAAGAATCATTAAGAATCTTTCAATCGTTTTTTCCTTAACTTTGTTATAGGTATTTAAATCAGAGACTCTTATATGACTAAACTCCTGGTTTTTGTTGCAATTGTATTTTATTCTGTGACCCTGTCTGCACAGGATACATTATATAAAACTGACGGTAGCCGTCAGTTGGTCACAATAATTGAAATAACGCAATCTCAGGTCAGGTATAAGCCTTATAGTAATCCGGATTCACCCCCTTTTGCCATTCTTGGTAAATACATTACCCAAATTGTAAATGCTGATGGGCAGATAACAACTTTTGAGGGTTCCCGGAGTGTGGCCGACAGCGTACGAATTCTTAATTCAGTGCAACTGGTAAAAGCCGGTGCGGGACGAAATATAATCTCCCTGAATGTAACCGATGTGCTCATAGGCATGATTTCAGCAAATTATGAACATATCCTGCCTTCGGGCAAGCTAGGTCTCAAAATTCCGCTGTCTGTCGGCTTTAATACAATTGCCGGAAATCGCTATGATTATTCATATTACAAGTATTCTCCCCGTACAACAATCATCGGCTCCGGAATAGACTTGGATTTTTATCCCGGGGGACAACGGCAGGTTTCCTATTTTGTGGGCCCGTCGCTTCAACTCAGGCTGTTCAATGCGGACTATACTTATTATGATCCGGTGAGTTTTGTTTACAGCAGCCAGGGGATTCCTCTTTCGGTTTACATCGAAACGGAAAATGGCTGGCAGTTTGTTGATTATTTCAATTCAGTAGGACCATTGGCATCGAGGGACCTTGTAATGCCTGTTGATGTTTCCAAAGTAAAAGGAGATAAAGTTAAATTGAGATTGCAATGCGGATTTATGTTCTGGGAAGTTGATTATGCGGCCATGGATTTTTCGGATAATATTGCTGTTCAGGTGAGCAGGATAGCTCCTGAAAATGCAATGGATGAGAATGGAAAGGATGTAACCTCTCTGCTCGCATCAACGGACAAAAAGTACCTTGTTCAGCCTGAAGCGGGAAACGAGGTAGTAGTGAGCTACCGGTCAAAAGCTTCCATCCCCGGATATATGGAGTCCGCATTTCTGCATAGCCGCGGATATTACGAATATATCAGGGAGTATAAAAATAAGCCCGATATTGCCTATCTGAAGTCCTTCCGGGAGGGGGGCGCGTTTACCCGCTTCTCCAAAGAAAAGTATCTGAAATTTGTTTCGGATCAGAAACTGATTTCCAAAGCATTGGCTGATGGCAGAAATTAAATACAGTACAAAAATATCTCCTGAACCTGAATTACGAGTAGCGGATAATGCCGTTTTGGCTCAAGAAAGTACATTTGAGGAGAACAATTACCAGCCACAGGAAATAATCAGTGGTAGCCGACGATTATTTATAAGAATCCGGATTCGTGCTCGGATCATCCTGATTATATTCCGTAATTACAGAAGTTTGAGCACAAGTATTCATTTGCTGAAACACCTTCTCCGTTTCAGGAAATCCGCTTTTGGCGAAAGCAAGGTGATGAAATATGCCCGTGTTGATGGAAAATACTCCGTCGGATTGTATACACCGGCATTTTATACACCGGCATTCGAAGCATTTATCCTGGGTGAAGTTAGCCGGATTATGCCGCTCGACAGGCAAACCAACCGGTTCACAAGCCTTTTATTGTCGATCACAAAAAAATGTGCCCTGCGGTGCGAACACTGTTCTGAATGGGCTACGCTGAACGGAGAAGAAGTTCTTTCCGTTTCGGATATAATCACAATTATTGATAAGTTCCAGGAAACGGGAACTGCACAGATCCATTTTTCGGGCGGTGAACCCTTGCAGCGCATGAGTGAGTTACCCGCAATAATCAGGCATGCATCCATGAAATCCGAATGCTGGATACTCACTTCCGGTCATCTCCTGACTTACGAAAATGCTGTGAAACTCAAATCGGCCGGTTTGACAGGAGTTGTTGTAAGTATCGATCATTTCGATCCTGAGGTTCATAATAAATTCAGGGGCTCAGCCCGCTCATACGCTTGGGCCGAACAGGCTGTCAGAAATGCAATACAAGCTAAACTGGTGACAGCCGTTTCAATCTGTGTAACAAAATCGTTTGTTAATGAATCAAATTTATTTGCCTATGCCGAAATGGCAAAAAAGCTGGGAGTATCCTATATCCAGATTTTTGAACCAAAACCAGTCGGGCACTACCAGGGAAAAGATGTTGAATTAAGTGATAATGAAACAGAAATACTCGAATCTTTTTTCTTCACTATGAATAATGACAGGAAATACCGTTCGTACCCGATTGTGTTGTATCACGGGTATTACCAACGCCGTATAGGATGCTTCAGTGCAGGCAGCAGGCATTTGTATGTCGATTCGGCAGGAGATTTGTATGATTGTCCGTTTTGCAGAACAAAATCCGGTAATGTACTACAAGAAGATATTAATAAACTTGCCGGTCAGCTGAAAATGAAAGGATGTAGTAAATATAAAACTATAACTTTTTAATTTCTGACTCCCCAAAAAATGAGTTGGAACAAAAAATGGCTGCCGGTTCAGGCAGCCATTTCTTTGTTTGATTATGAAGTGCATCAGGTGTTCTCGCAGGATGAATTTTCATCGCCCCCGCATCCGCACCCCATTCTTTGTCCGTTATGGGGATCAACACTGCTACACGATTTAGTGAATGTAGAACCTTTAAAGAAAAACATTTTTATAGCAATACCGGCAAAGGCGATACTCAGTAATACAAAAGCAACAAGGATTAATTTAAGCATTTCAATTTATTTTGTTAAAGATACTCCGGGCTATTCGTAATATGATTTCAATTTGATTTTATTTACAATACTGATTTCAGATTTAAAGCAGGCTCAATTGACCGTCATCTTCATACGATTTGGATTTCCGTCCACGGGTTTTTTTATCACTTTGTATCTGAATATTCTTGTACTGTTTGTATTTCAGCCCGATGTATCCGAGTTTAAAAAATACATAGGTATTTGTTTTATCCAGCTTCAGGTTCGATAGGATGTTTTTATCGGTTGTCTTTCTGAACTTATTAACATAAACAGCGATCTCCGAAATATGTTTAGGCTCAAGCGATGATTCCAGGAATTCTTTTACCAGTTCTTTAATAGTTCCTGTTTTTACCATGTCCCATTCCTTGAGCGCATAAGTGCTGGTCTTCCCGATGGCGGCAACTTCTTCGATACTTAAAATTGATGAGCGGAGCGACTCGATATTGGGCGGAATGCGTTTTGAGCGCGTTTTTAGCTCTTTGCAGATCTCCGTAAGTTTCATAGGCCTGCCAACAGCTGTGAGTATGCTTATAATGTGCTCCGAAAGTTTTACCAGCGAATTACGCTTGAAAATGAGGTTTGTTTTGTCGTACCCCAATCCGAATTCTTCGGTTGCAATCCGCTTGCAGATCTGCTTTAGCCTGTCGTTCACGATTTGGCCGGGTAAAACAAAACGGTTGAGGAACCCGAGCATATCAGTTGGCATGTCATTTACCATCCGCACTGAATTCTGCTCTTCGATCTCATAAATAAACGACTTGAAATCAAATACATCCTTATACTTCCTGCTGACAAGATAGTAATGGTGGTAATTATTTTCGATGCTTTGGGTACTGATAAAATAGCGTTGAAAAATTCCTGAGAAAACCAGCGCATACAATTTCCCGGTATAGGTCAGGTTCTCGCTTTTGTTAATCTGATCAACCAGGTCCTGGTTTATCACGATAATTTCTTTTTTCAGGTCGAGGCCGTAATCAAAGTGCTTGTCGATATTGACAAAACGATGTGAAATTTTAGTTATTGCCGTAAATACCTTGTCAGGCACTTTTTGCGAAATCTGCCGCACCCTTTCGCGGGTGATGTTGTAATGGTCTCCTATTGCCTGCAGTGTGCGCTTCTGCGATTTTTCGACAAATCCGTAATTGTTATTAAAAATATACTGTTCCCGATCATTTAAAATATATTTGATCATCGTTTGCACATAACTGAACAAGGGAAAATCCTTCGAAATAAAAGAATCTTTATACGATTCAGTTACTTCCGACGGTACCTTGAAATTGACATAACAGAAAAGTTTAAAGTCTTCAAACCCAAGCAAAGGCTCATTCATTCTCAGGTCCTCGAGGGTGAGACCCGATATGCCCAGGTATTTTTTCGAAAGGTTAATCAGTTCCATGTCGGTCTTAAGACCACAGTTCCTGATATCGCGAAACGTATTCCGTTCCAGGAAATAATAGAGGATTTTGAACAATGTATCAAGGGAACCTTCACTGCATACATTCTTTGTCCGTTCCGAAAGGTTTTCCATCCTTTTCAGTTCCTCTATGTGATAATTTATAAGTTTTGATAAAGGGGCCACGGCATTTTGTTTTTTAATATGTTTAACATTGACCTACAAATTTAAGCAAAAAATTAGTGAATTTTACATATAATACATAAAAAATCAAAAATTAATTTTAAAAAGCTGCTTGCAGATTTCATAACATATAATTCCATTGGCTATTGATGCATTTAACGATTCTGCCTGATTATCAGCATCTGAGTTGAAAAAACGAGGAATATAAAGAGGCTCATTGATGCATGAGATCAGTTCCTGCGATATGCCATGCGACTCACTTCCGATTAAAATTACACCGGGGCGCGTAAATGTCTTTTTCGTGAGGTCGGGACCTTCGAGCAGAGTGCCGAAAACCGGGATTTCAGCCGGCAAAGCCTTTACGAATGGAAGCAGATCCGTGTAATAAACATTCACCCGGCCAAAGGATCCCATGGTTGCCTGAACTACTTTCGGACTATACGCATCCACCGAATCGGTTGAACAAACAATTCGCCTGATCCCAAACCAATCTGCAGTCCTGATCATGGTTCCCATGTTGCCCGGGTCGCGAATGCCATCCAGGGCCAGTATCATCTCTCCCGAAAACGGAGGTTCCGGAACCGTGGATTCAGGGATTCGGGCAATGGCAAGAACCTGGTTGGGAGTGGAAAGGTCGCTTATTTTTTTAAGTTCTCCGGATGTAATTTCCTGAAATTCAATTTGCTTCACACTGAGCACGGATGCGTTTTTATCCAGCCATTCGCCAAGCGCAAACACCTTCACAGGCTTTAATGAACCGGATATAAGTTCACTCACACCTTTTTCGCCTTCAATAATAAAGGCCCTGTGTTGCTGCCTGAACTTTTTAATTTTCAGTGAGTTGATGTATTTTACCTGGTTGTGTGAAAGCATATCCTTCGGCTTTATGATCGTATAAAAAAAAATCCCGGCTTAAACCGGGATTAAATTAGCAAATTTTTTATTGCCAGTGAGCAGGATTATTCAGCAATAACCTCAAAATTGATGGTTACCTGTATTTCCTTGTGCAAACGAATGCTGGCAGTATAATTTCCGGTTTCTTTAATTGAGTCGCCGTCAACATGAATTTTCTTGCGGTCGATGTCAATTTTAAACTGATCGCGGAGTGCATCGGCAATCTGTATGGCATTAACCGATCCGTAAATTTTACCGGTTTCGGCTGCTTTAGCGCCAATTTTTACAGTGGTGTTTTCGAGCGATTTGGCTACCAATTCAGCTTCTGTACGTGTTTTCTGCGCTTTGAATGACTTCTGACGGAGGTCCTCGGCATTAATCTTGCGATTAGGTTCGGTCGCCATTACGGCTTGTCCCTGTGGAATAAGAAAGTTGCGGGCGAAGCCGTCTTTAACATTTACCACATCGTGTGCGTAACCAAGATCGGCTACATCTTTTTTAAGTATAATTTCCATATCGGCCTCCTGTTATTTTAATAAGTCTGCAACATAGGGTAATAACGACAAATGACGGGCGCGTTTAACGGCCTGTGCTACCTTGCGCTGGTATTTGGTACTGGTACCTGTTAACCGGCGTGGTAAAATCTTACCCTGCTCGTTGATAAACTTCAACAAGAAGTCAGCATCCTTGTAATCGATAAATTTAATTCCGCTCTTTTTGAAACGGCAGTATTTTTTCTTTTTGACGTCAACCGTAATGGGAGTCAGGTATTTGATATCCGAATTTCCTTGTGTGGCCATTTTTCTGATTTTTTTGGGTTACAATTATGCCTGAACTTTTTCTTCTGCTTTTGCAGCTTTCCTGGCACGACGTTTTTCGCTGTATGCAACAGCATGTTTGTCGAGAACAACGGTGAGGAAGCGAAGAAGCCGCTCGTCACGTTTCAGGGCAACTTCGAAGTCTTTAATCAGTTCACCTTCAGCATGAAATTCGAACTGGTGATAAAAACCGGTCGATTTTTTCTGGATAGGATAAGCCAGCTTGCGAAGGCCCCAGTTGTCTGAGTTAATAATTGTAGCCCCTTTGTCAACAAGGAGTTTGTGGAACTTGCTTACCGTTTCCTTCATCTGTTCATCAGATAAAACGGGAGTCATAATGAAAACGGTTTCGTACTGTCTAATCATTTGTTTTACTTTAATTTAGTTAATGTACTGCGTGATTTTTACAAATGGAGTGCAAAGGTACAAATTCTTTTTAAGTAACAAACATATCGGTGAATTTATCTTTACCAAAAGATCAGATTTATCATTGGATTTTACGGTTGAACCGGAATTTCGTAAGACTAAAATATTTTGTACCCAAAAATGAGCGAAAATCTGCGATAATCCATATTAATACTGATATAATCATATAATAACTCCCTGTCGGTATAATATCGCATTTCAGCACTGAGTTTTTTATATCCGATTCCTCCCCCGAGCGCATAACTGTTGCGGGGTACTACATCAAGGTGTGCTATCTTTGAATTAAAAACCGGGTTATACATAAGGATAAACATACCGTTGAGACAGAGTTTTAGTCGCTGGTTTATAAAGATGTAATACCGTAGACCGACCAGAAATTCAATCGACTGATAATCCATAGTTATAGTAGCATTGTTGTCTTGTGTCGTTGAGTTAAAATACTGATAGCTGGGAGCAAATACAATACCCCACTTATTCTTGTTAAAAGGAAGTATGACCTCTGCATCCAGCCCGAAACTGAAATTTACCTGGTTTCCAAAGCTTATCCTTCTGTCCGATCCTGAAAGATCAGAAACAGAAACTGAAGCATAATTTATTCCCTGTGTTATCCTCAGGTGAAACGAATCATTTTTCTCTTTCCTGCTTTTGTTAAAAACCAGGGATGCAGTGCCGTTGCAGTCATTATACTTTTTAAAGTATTTTTAAAGGTCCGATTTCCGGTATTTAAGCTGTTCAATATACCCTGTACTTATAGTTGAGCAATTCACATCGGTCCAGAGCTGTGCCTGATATTTATTGTTTACCGCAATCTCTTCGTTGCTGGCATAATATTCCTTGAAAATCAGTTGCTGTATCGGCGAACCGGAAACAGAGTAGAAAAAACGTGTCAAAGCATTTCCCTCAAAATAATAAAGCGTTGCTTTGCATTCGACAAGTACTTTTAAAAATAATTGTTGCTGCTCCCATTCAGGATCCGGGTGTTTCGAAAGATCCGCTGTTCCCATAGGCGAAACATCCATCTTTACAACGGCATTTACAAATTTTGAGTATTCTTATCGTTCAGATAGAGGTAATAACGAATTCCGACCGGAAATTCAATAGATTTAAAATCGACTGTTATTCTTTTGGTATCTTTTTGCTTTTCGGATATAAAATATTGATAAGCAGGTTCAAATAAGAGGCTCCATTTGTTCTTGTTAAATGGTAAAATAAATTCTGATTCCAGGCTGATCCGGAAATTTAATTGATTGTTAAAATCGACATTGGAACCCGGATTAACACTGTTTAAAATGGAAAGAAACGAATAATTAATTCCCGGCCTGATCCACAGATGAAATGAATTTATTCCCGGTTTTTTGCTGTAATCCACCAGCGGTTTTCCATTGCATTCATTGTATTTTTTAAAGTATTTTATTAAGTCTGATTTTGTGTACCTAAGCTTCTCAATCTGCCCTTGGCTTGTATTGGCGCATCTTACATATACCCACAGTTGCAGATGAAAAGTGTTATTTACGGCAATTTCATCGTTGTATGAATAATGATCTTTCGGGAAGTTGACAAAATACTCTTTATAAACTAATTGGGTGATTCCTGTATCGGAAACGGAATAGAAAAACCACATCAGGCCGTCTCCTTCAAAATAGTAAAGCGTAGCCTTTCCCTCAACCAGTACTTTTAGAAAAAGACGCTCCTGCGACCATATGGGATTTCGGTCTGCTGAAAGAGTAAGTAATTCCATCGACGAACGGTCAATTTTCGTATCAGCTTTAACATATCGCGAATATCCTGAAATTCCGAACTCTTTTACATCGTCGGTGGTTGCAGTTGCGGTGCTGCCATTTTCGGTCAGCCTGTATTCAAATTCCTTTGGATTGTTTTTCCATTCGATGTTCTTAATGAAACACTCGATCCGCAGGTTATCGTTGTTAATTAAATAACCTTTCTCAAACCCGATTTGCGCATATGAATTTGAATAGAAAAAAGCAAGAATAACCAATAGAAAATTTGCTTTCACAAGAAAAATATGATTAATTTAAATATTTGATATTTGACAAGCGAATGTATAAAATTAACTAAATGATATGCTTTGCCAATTAATATTTAACAAATCGCAACGAATCAGTTTGATCAGTGAAATGAAAGATAAATACAAGCCACAGATTACGCAGATTACACTATAATACTCCCCATTTTTAGGACCACTGGTTAAGTTGAAAAATTGTCTAATTTAAACCAGTGAAAATGAAAAAAAACAGAAGGAAATTTACCTCCGCTTTTAAAGCGAAAGTAGCCATTGAAGCGCTCAAAGAGCGTGAA
>JBBQSY010000078.1:0-19028 GCA_038213495.1 Bacteroidales bacterium | reverse complement strand
AAACCGCTCTTATCGCTTCCATCGAAGGTGAGCGTGGCATTCCGCGCATGCGTCCACCCTACCCGGCCATAAAAGGACTTTGGGAAAAACCAACCCTGGTTAACAATACCGAAACCTTTTCGCTGGTATCGTGGATTTTCCTGCATGGAGCAGATGCTTTTGCCAAAATCGGAACAGAAAGAAGCAAAGGAACCAAGGTTTTCGCCCTTGCCGGAAAAGTGAACCGTGGCGGACTGATTGAAGTTCCCATGGGAATTAGCCTGAGACAGATTGTCGAAGAAATCGGCGGAGGCATTGCCAACGACAGGAAATTTAAAGCTGTGCAAATCGGCGGACCATCAGGAGGGTGTATTCCGGCTTCCATGTATGATCTGCCAATTGATTTTGAGGAACTTGCCAAAGTTGGTGCCATGATGGGTTCCGGCGGGCTGATTGTGCTGGATGATTCCGATTGCATGGTAGATATTGCCCGCTATTTTCTTTCTTTCACACAAGATCAGTCCTGCGGCAGGTGTACATATTGCCGGATAGGTACAACACGAATGCTCGAACTACTCGACAAAATCATAAGCGGAAAAGGGAAACCCGAGGATTTAACTCACCTGGAAAAACTTGCCGAAAGTACGCAACAAGGCAGCCTATGCGGATTGGGGAAGACAGCACCAAATCCCGTATTGTCAACCCTGCGTTATTTCAGGGAAGAATATGAAGCACATATTAACGGGCATTGTCCTTCGGGTAAATGCCTGCCGCTTATCACATACAAAATCACGGACGAATGTATCGGTTGTACCAAATGTGCGCAACGCTGTCCTTCGGATGCCATCGGATTTAAACCTTACGAGATCCATGTGATTGATATGGAGAAATGTATAAAATGCGATATTTGCCGGCAGGTTTGCCCGGTGGATGCGGTTGAGGTTATTTGAGTTGGAGCGAGTTGAAAATGTGTTGAATGAGTTGGGACAGAAGTCCGGAGTCCGAAGACGGAAGACGGAAGACGGAAGATGGAAGATGGAAGATGGAAGTAATTGGTGCTAAAAACAAAAGCGTTGATGGGATTGCAAATTGAGGAGAGAAAACCATGTGAAAAAGGCACATATTAAACTAACTTATCGCGAACTACTCCAGACTACGGTCTCCCGACTTCGGACCAAAAACATACTCTAAAATACCAGAATACGCTGAAATGATAAAACTCACTATAGATAACACACCGATAGAAGTTGTTGAAGGCACTACCGTTCTTCAGGCTGCTGAAGCATTGGGTATTGAAATACCGACGATGTGCTATCTCCAGGGACATTCGTGCCACCCTTCGTGTATGGTTTGTATGGTTAAAGATGCTGATAAGGGAAATTTCTTTCCATCCTGCGCTATGCCGGTGAATGAAGGCATGAATATTATTGCAACATCAGAAGAGGTTTTTGATATCCGCCGCGAAGCCCTGGAACTTTTGCTCAGCGATCATGTTGGTGATTGCGAAGCGCCATGCACTTTGACTTGCCCGGCAGGAATGGATATTCCGCTTATGAACAGGCTGATTGCCAATGGTGAATTCGAAAAATCACTCGAAATTGTCCGGCAGGAAATCGCTCTGCCTTTGATTCTGGGTTATATCTGTCCGGCTCCCTGCGAAAAAGCCTGTCGCCGCAAAGCTATTGATGGCGCCGTTTCCATATGCCTGCTGAAACGTTTTACAGCTCAGGATGCCAAAAGAAGAAATGCGGACCTTATGCAGGATGTCGTGAAAACCAGTAAAAAAATCGCCATTATAGGAACAGGCCCTGCTGGATTATCAGCCGCATTTTACCTGTTACTGGCAGGACACGATTGCACTCTATTTGATAAAAACGAATTTGCAGGCGGAGCGATGCGATATAGCATTGATGAAGAAAAACTTCCCCGCGAAATGCTGAATGCTGAAATAGAAGGAATACACGCAATGGGTGCTGTTTTTCAATTAAACAACCCTGTTACTCCTGAATTTTTTGAAAATAATATTATCCCAGATTTCGACGCTGTAATACTGGCAACCGGGAACAGGAGCAACCAACCAGTTGAAGATTTCGGATTGACTGGAGACACGGGATACGATATCGCTGATAAAAAAACGTTTCAAACTCATCGTCCGGGAGTATTTGCTTGTGGAAATATGCTCCGGGAACATGAAATGACAGTGAGGGCTTCAGCCCAGGGCCGGATTGCAGCAACTGAAGTCGGTATCTACCTGAAAACTCAAACTCCGAAAACAAAAATTCATTTCAATTCTGCTTTCGGGCATCTTTCTAAACCGGAACAGCTGGAGTATCTGAAAGAAAGTTACCTCGGTTATCCTGTTGAACCGGAGGGTGGTTTCATAGCAGGATTTAATGAAGAACAAGCTATTGCCGAAGCCAAACGCTGCATGCATTGCGACTGCCGTAAACCTTCGTCCTGCAAGCTTCGCATTTATTCTGATCAATACAATGTAAACCGAAAAAGACATCTTGGCCCCGAGCGAAATAGCCTGGTAAAATCCATTCACCACGACCTGATCGTTTACGAGCCGGAGAAATGTATCCGCTGCGGCTTATGTGTCGAAATAAGTGGCAAAGAAGAATCCCTGGGACTTACTTATATTGGACGTGGTTTCGATGTCAGAATCAGCGTTCCCTTTAATGAAACTATAGCAGAAGCACTGAAAAAAACAGCCGCTGCCTGTGTAAATGCCTGCCCTACAGGAGCTATGGCATTTAAAGACCAGGAAGAACCACTCAAATCCTAAACAATTTACGAATGACGATTTACGCTTATTCCCATCCTACTGAAACCTGAAACTTGAAACCTTGAAACAATAAAGCTTAAACCCTAACCCCTGAAATAAAAAAATGAATCCCCTTCTCCTCATATCCTTTCTCTATTTAACAACATCCCTTACGGCTGCTGCACAGATTGCCAGCTCAGAAAACTGGCCTTCGTTCCGCGGAAATGCACAACTTACCGGTGTTTCTGCAGCTAAAATTTTACCTCCACTTAACTTGCTGTGGTCGTTTAAAACAGAGGATGCCATTAAATCGTCGCCGGTCATTTCCAATAATACAATATTCGTCGGCTCTGATGATGGATTTCTCTATGCACTCACGTCAACAGGAACATTGAAATGGAAGTTTAACGCGGGTTCATCCATCGAAGCACCTCCGCTGGTTGTTGACAATGTTGTTTTTGTGGGTTCACTGGAAGGCGTTCTTTTTGCGGTGGATGCAATAAGTGGGAAATTGAAGTGGAAATACGCCAGCGAAGGCCAGGTTTCGGGTTCCTGCAACTGGACCTATGGGCCGGATGGAAAACAAAAACGAATACTTTTCGGGAGTTATGACTATTTCCTGCATTGTGTTGATGCTGCAACCGGCAAGCCATTATGGAAATATGAATCCGGAAATTATATTAACGGCGCAGCAGCTATCAGCGGTAAAAAAGCAGTTTTCGGTGGGTGTGACGGCATACTCCATATGGTGAATACAGATAACGGTAAAGCATCGGGGAATATTGATTTAGGTACTTACATTCCTGCTTCGGTAGCAATCAGTGGCGACCAGGCTTATTTTGGTAATTACGACGGCGTTTTTTATTGCATGGATATGAAAGCCAGAAAAATTAAGTGGAAAGCAGAAGGTGGTGGTCCATTCCTTGCCTCGCCAGCCATTTCGGGAAACCGGGTGATTACGGGTTCGCAAAATAAAACAGTTTATTGCTATGATACCCGTAACGGTAAATTGCTCTGGAAATTCAAAGCTTTAAACAAAGTGGATGCTTCGCCCGTTATCATTGGTAATTATGTAGTTGTTGCATCAGCTGACGGAAGGTTACGATATCTTGATATTGCAACAGGTAATGAAAAATGGAAATACGAAATCGGAAGCCCTATTAGCGGAACTCCTGCCGTAACTTCGAAAATGGTTGTTGTGGGAGCTGAAGATGGGAAAGTATATGCGTTCGGGCCAAAATAAAACATATTTATATATTGAAAATTAATTTCAACATCAAATGAAGATTGTCCATATAGTCCCCGGTTTTGGTGGAACCTTTTATTGCGGTAATTGCCTGCGCGACAGCGGTGTAGTAGCTTCGCTTAAAAAAGCAGGTCATCATGCGGTTACCCTTCCGATGTATCTTCCGCTTACCATAAACGGGAATGAAAACAATGATGATATTCCTGTTTTTTACGGTGCTGTAAATATTTATCTGAAACAGTTTCCGGTTTTCAGGCATATGCCTAAATGGTTCGAACATTTAATGAATTCACCCTCAGTTTTGAAATTTGCTGCAAAAAAATCGGGTTCTACCCGCGCTTCCGGTCTTGAAGATCTTACCGAATCAATGCTTCTGGGTGCCGAAGGCCACCAAAGTGAAGAGCTTCAGCAATTGGTTGACTTTTTGAAATACCACGAAAAACCCGATATCGTTCATGTATCAAATGCGCTTTTGCTGGGAATGGCAAAAAAGATTCGCGATGAAGTGAAAGTTCCTGTCGTTTGTTCACTGCAGGATGAAGATGTTTGGGTGGATGCCATGCACGAAGATCACCGCGAAAAAATGTGGCAGCTACTGGCCGAAAAGGGTAAAGATGTGGATGCGTTTATTGCTGTAAGCGATTTTTTTGCCGGCGTTATGCAAAAAAGAATGTTCATTCCTGACGAAAAACTACACGTTCTCCATGTAGGAGTGAGCCCCGATGCATATACCTTTTCGAAACCGGCAAGCGAACCGCAGGCAGTCGGATTCGTTTCAAGGATGTGTGAGGAAAATGGGTTTGAAGTAATTGTGGATGCGTTCATAATTTTGAAGAAAAACCCTGTTTTCAGAGACCTTAAGCTTAAAGCAACCGGTGGTCAAACCGGGGATGATGCGAAATTCATTCACAGGCAAATCGACAAGTTAAAACAGAATAGTATTGATACTGATTTCGAAATAACACCGGACTTCGCCGAATCAGCCCTTCCGGATTTCTTCAAATCAATCACCGTTTTATCCGTTCCCGTTTTAAATGGCGAAGCTTTCGGACTCTACCAACTGGAAGCTTTGGCTTCGGGAGTTCCACTTGTGCAGCCCGAACTTGGTGCCTTTCCTGAAATTATCAATACAACCGGCGGCGGAGTTATTTACAAGCCCAATACCGCATTAGCCCTGGCAGATAAACTTACCGAAGTACTGCTAAATCCAGCCAAACTAGAAGCCATGAGCCTCGAAGGCAGAAAATCTGTTGTGGAAAAATTCGATACAGGTAAACTGAGCGAAAAAATGGTAGAGATATATAAAGCGCTGATTTAGTGTTTATAAATCTGGAATATTTAAATCTATCCCTTTTATAATAAGTACTAACAAAAAAACCGCCCCGGATTTCTCCGGGGCGATTTGCTGGTTATAGAGTGGTTAGCTGCAATTTACAGATTATAAGCACTTTCTCCATGTTCGTAAATATCAATACCTTCTTCTTCGATACGTTTTTCAACACGCAAACCGTTAAAGTACTTGAGCCCTAAAAATAAAACCGTTGAAGCGGCTAAAACCCAGGAAGCAATGGCAGCAACTCCGATAGCCTGTGTTTTAAGCAAGGCTATACCTTGTCCGTAAAATAATCCCTGGCTGGTAGAAAAGAACCCAACCATCAAAGTACCAAAAGCACCACAAACACCGTGCACTGAAATAGCTCCAACAGGATCATCAATTTTGGCAACCCGGTCAAAAAATTCTACCGAAATAACAACCAATATTCCTGCCAATATTCCAATAATTAAAGCGCTCCCGGGAGAAACGGCATCGCATCCGGCTGTAATGGCAACCAAACCTGCAAGGGCCCCGTTGAGGGTCATACTCAGAGTAGGTTTCTTGTATTTCAGCCATATATAGATCATTGTAGCGAGGGCTCCGCCTGCTGCGGCTATATTGGTGGTTACAAAAATGAGTGAAATAGCTTTTGCATTTGCCATGCCGGCTGCAGCCAGCTGTGATCCCGGATTGAATCCAAACCAACCAATCCACAGGACAAACACCCCATAAGTTGCAAGAGTAATGCTATGTCCGGGAATAGCTTTTACTTCTCCGTTTTTCCCATATTTCCCGATGCGCGGACCCAAAACCGATGCACCTATAAGTGCCGCTGAACCTCCCACCATATGGACTACCGATGAACCGGCAAAATCATGAAAAGGAATTGTAAGTTGGCTTAACCATCCGCCGCCCCATGCCCAGTGACCTGAAATAGGATATATTACCAGCGAAATTACCGCGCTGTAAATCAGGTAAGCATTGAATTTCGTCCGTTCAGCCATTGCTCCGGAAACAATGGTTGCTGCAGTTGCTGCAAATACTGTCTGGAATATCAGAAATGCAAAATCGGGCATATCTGTTCTGTAAGAACCTGTACTGAACAGATCAAAGGAACCGATGAATCCATTGTTGGTGCCAAACATCAGCCCAAATCCAATAAGCCAGAAGGCAATGGTACCAATCACATAATCCATCAGATTTTTGAAAAGGATATTTGTAGTGTTTTTCGATCGGGTAAAACCTGCCTCAACCAAAGCAAAGCCTGCCTGCATAAAAAACACGAGTGCTGCAGCTATTAATACCCACACAGTATTCAACGAAAAAGCATAATCAACCAGCGCAGTTTCCAACGAGGTAATTTTATCGGCCATTACCAATGTGTCGGCCATGAGTAAAGTATATGTCATGATTTCTGTTTTTACGTTAGTTATTATTCCCCGCCTGGGTTGTACAATGATTTATCCCCTTGTTCGCCGGTGCGGATGCGATAAGAATCTTCGATATCTGAAATAAAGATTTTTCCATCCCCTATTTCACCGGTTTTTGCTGCCAGCATTATGGCATCAATGGTAGGTTTAACAAATTTATCCCGACAGTAAATTGAGATCAGAATTCGTTCGATCGTACTCGTGTCGTATGCTATTCCACGATAAATGCGACTTTCATGCGCATTTCCTATGCCTCTTACATCCCAGAAAGTGAAGAATTCGATACCTGCTTTGTGTAAAGCTTCTTTCACTTCATCGAATTTGGTTTTACGAATAATTGCTTCAATCTTTTTCATGTGACTTAATTTTAAAATTGTTAATGATGTTAATCCGGCAATTTATTTGCCCTATGATTAAAAGCTTAAGCCAACCACTATATTAAATTCTTCTTTATCCGGATTTACCGATACCATTCCTGTTAAGGGCAAAGAGAATTTATCGGATATTTTAAGCTCTTTACTGGTTTTAATGCCAATGTGACAAATTGCAAATACATCATCCCCGTTAGATTTATAAGTGGTATGCCATCCATTTCCTGCACCTGCAAAAATGCCGAAGTTCTTAAAAGCGTAATTTGCTTCAAAGTACATATCGCCACCGCCCGGTTTATTGGCGGGGCCACCTATTGAGGCATCGTTAATTACATAGTTAGCGGCTAACGAAAAATTCTTAATTGTATACCCGACATTTACTTCGAATGCATGACTGGCCGAATCCGTAGTATACCGGAAATAAGGGGAACTCTGGTAAAAATAATCTGTAAGGCCCACACTCAATCCGAAATCAAAGGCGTATGATGTATAAAGATCGGCCTCAGCTACATCTCCAAAATCGTGAAAACTGAAAGAGCCCCAGGCTCCCAGTGTAAACCCTCCAGATGCGAATTTTACGGAAGGTTGAAAATTAGGGCCTGATCCTATTTTAGAACCACGCCACACATAGGAACTAACGATATCCGTTCCAACGGTGAACGGTGATTCCTTTTCTTCTTCCTGTGCGTATAGAGATATTGAAGAAAATATCGTCATTAAAAAAACCAGATTGGTTACAGAGAGTAGCTTTGTTTTCATAATCATTTTGTTTGGGTGAATAATTGATTTAAATTTTCTGCAAAAATAACATTTTTTTAACTACACCCCCTATTTTTTAATTATTTTCAAAATATTTTTATTCTTTTTAATCGATATTCCCCATTTTTTTAGGTATACTATCAATATAAATGATGTATTTTATCATATACCCCCTAAGTTATAATATTAAATATAAGCTTTCTGAAGCAGAGGGATAATCAATTATGTTTTGGCTGAATTGTGGAGAGATATTTGCGCTATTTATTGAAAAGTTGCTCATTTTTCGAAGGTTTGGTTGTTTTCAACACTGTCTTTTAAGGAAAAAACCGCCGGAAAGCTTTGATCTACCTCCAAAAGTTAAATTATTCAAAAATCCTCCGATTTTTTGAACCGCTGAAAAGCTTAACTTTACATGAAAAAAATTGTGTCCATGTTAGCTGAACTCCAACAAATAATAAAACAGTACGGGAAATCCGGCTCTCACATACAAAACCTTGTACTTCATGAAATATCAATGAAAATTGATACCAATGAACGTATTGCCATTGTTGGACCGTCGGGTTCCGGCAAAAGCACATTGCTCAATATTTTAGGAACACTCGATCAGCCATCATCCGGTAATGTACTTTTAAACGGGGAAAGGGCCGATCAGATGAGTGAAACCCGCCTGGCTGAAATCAGGAACACGTTTATTGGCTTTGTCTTTCAGATGCATCACCTGCTTCCGCAGTTAACCTTGCTCGAAAATGTATTGCTGCCACTGCTACCTCAGAAAGATAAAAGCCTGCTGAAGTCTGCAAACGAAAGGGCGCTGCAACTGATTGAGAGAGTTAGATTATCGGATCACCTCCACAAGTTTCCCTCACAACTATCGGGTGGAGAGTGCCAACGCACGGCTGTAGTCCGTGCTCTCATCAACAAACCAAAACTTCTGCTTGCCGATGAGCCGACCGGATCGCTTGATGCTGACAACGCCGGGCAACTTGCTGCTTTGCTTACCGAACTTAACCGGGAACAGAATGTAGCTTTGGTACTAGTAACCCATTCCATGGAACTGGCATCCAAAATGGATAAGATATACCATCTCCGTGAAGGAAAACTCATCCTTTCCTGATACAAATATCATCCCTGTTAATTTCTGGCAATGACACGTCTATCAGTGATTCTACGCAACCTTAAATACTTCCGGAAACCCTACCTGTCCATCCTGGCCGGAACGGTTATCAGTACGGCTGTTCTCACCGGTGCGCTTGTAGTGGGCGATTCGGTGCGGTTTAGCCTCGGGCAGTTAACGGATATCAGGCTGGGGAAAACGCATTTTGCCATGGAGACAGGCGACCGGTTTTTCAGACAGCAACTTGCCGGAGAGCTAGCAATACATATTAAGAGCCCTGTTGCACCCTTGCTCCAACTCGAAGGAATTGCCATTAACAATGATCAGATTTCGCGCATTAACCGGGTAAATGTGCTGGGTATTGATGATCGGTTTATGAAATTCTGGAACATCCCCGGCCTGCAGCCCGGTGAAGATGAAGCCATACTAAGCAGGAATACAGCCGAAAAACTCAGGCTTAAGCCCGGTGATGAATTTCTTTTAAAAATCAGGAAACAAACCAAAGCCCCGGAAAATGCACCCTTTATTTCGGAAAATGAACCTATTGTCGTTATCCGGTTAAAAGTCGCTTCGGTTGCCAACGACAGCCAAATGGGACGATTCAGCCTTAAAAGCAACCAGTCGGCACCATACAATATTTTTATTTCACTAAAGGAACTGTCACGGAAAGTTGAACTTCCGGGAAAGGCAAATTTGCTGCTTTTGGCAGATAATACAGATGAAAACCTTAGCGTTCAAAAACTGGATTCCATACTCCGCAAGTATTGGCAACTGGAAGATGCAGGTCTTGAATTCAGTACACTATCACCAAAAAACTCGTATGAAATTAAATCGGACCGTATTTTCATTGATAACACTACATCCAAAGCCATACAAAATTCGATTCCCGAACCCTCACCTATTCTGACCTACCTGGTAAACGATATTTCCGCAAACCGGAAATCTACTCCGTACTCTTTTGTATCTGCAAAGGATATTCCGGACATGCCTTTATCGGATCGCGAAATAATTGTAAACAGCTGGCTCGCAAAGGATCTGGACGTTAAGCCCGGTGATTCAATCCGTTTAAAATATTTCAAAATGGGCGCTTTGCGAAAACTTACCGAAGACAGTGTCCGGTTTTGCATAAAAACCATTCTTACTATAAGTGATCCATTGTTCGACCGTACCCTGATGCCGGATTTCCCGGGTATGTCAGATGCGGGAAACTGCCGCGACTGGGAAACCGGGGCGCCTGTTGATTTATCAAAAATCAGGGATAAGGATGAGCAATACTGGAACGACTACCGCGGCACACCCAAAGCCTTTATTTCACTTGCTGCAGGACAAAGACTCTGGAACAATGCATTCGGGGTAGTTACTTCTTTCCGGTTTACATCCGACAGCTCTACCATACGGGCAAAGGAGAACCTGGTAATGCAAAATCTTGTTCCAGCCGAAAATAGCATGCGTTTCCGCGATGTTTACACCGAAGGAAAATCTGCTGCCGCCAATTCAACCGACTTTGGAGAGTTGTTCTTAAGCCTGAGTTTTTTCATCATTGTGGCTGCCATATTGCTTACTGCACTGTTATTTGCACTTCATGCCCAAAAACGCCTGGCCGAAACGGCAATAATGGCAACACTAGGATTTCGCAAAAAAGAAATTATACAGATTTTGTTTGCCGAATCCACGCTCGTAGTGGTTACCGGAAGTATAATTGGTGTTGTATTCGGTATTTTTTATAATAAAATTTTGCTGATAGGGCTAAACACATTATGGCAGGACGCCGTTCGAACCTCCATGTTGCAAATGCATCTTACGCCGTCCACGCTGCTTATCGGTTTTGCTGCAGGTACCATCACAGCATTGCTCACGTTGTTATATGTTTTGCTTCGTAATCTGCGCAAGCCCTTATCCGGACTGGTAAAAGGAGGTGATATCCCGTCGTCGTCCATAAGCCTCCGACAAAAAAGGGTCAGCCTGGCGGTTGCTGTAATCCTTTTGGTTTCGGCGGCAGGCACAATTATATATTCGTTGATTTTCACGCAATCTGATCTGTCCGAAATTTTCCTTTCAGCCGGAGGGCTTATTCTCGCCGGGAGTATTGTTTTACTGTATTTCATTCTGCTGCATGCCTCTTCAAAAATCTCTGATCTGTTTTCGGGGTTTTACACCATGATACTGCGAAATGCCGGCCTGAAAAGCAAACGAACCATTTCGGCTGTTGCGCTCCTTGCAATCGGAACTTTTTCCATTATTATCACAGGAGCTAACCGTAAATCATTTTACGGTACCGAAAACACACCCCAATCCGGCACCGGGGGTTTTCTTTTCTGGTCCGAATCAACGGTTCCTGTTCTGTACGATCTTAATACAGCAGAGGGAAAGCTGAAATACGGTTTAACCGATGAACCGGCCCTGCAACACATAAAGTTTATGCAAATGCTCCGCCTCGACGGAAATGATGCCAGTTGTCTGAATCTCAACCAGGTATCCCAGCCGGTTTTACTGGGTATTCCTCCTGGTATTCTGGATCAGAAAAAGTCTTTCAGTTTTCTGAAACTCGACCCGGCCGCCAATGCGCTTCATCCATGGTTAACATTGAATAAACCGCTGGCACCCGGAGTGATTCCCGGTTTTGCCGATCAAACGGTGATACAGTGGGGATTGCATAAAAAAATCGGGGATACATTGTTGTACACCGATGAAAGTGGCAGGATTTTGAAGGTAAAGCTTATGGGCGGGTTGGATAATTCAGTATTCCAGGGAAATGTTCTGATTTCGGAAGAGCTTTTCAGGCAATATTTCCCATCGGTAAGCGGTTCGAATCTGATGATGATCGATGGCGATTTTACACATCGTTCTGCGATTTCGGACTGGCTGGAATATCTTTTTCAGGATTATGGCATGGTTATAACACCGGCTTCCGAAAGACTTGCACAATTTAATTCGGTTGAAAATACGTATTTATCCGTATTTATGCTGCTGGGTGGTTTGGGGGTTATACTGGGCACTTTTGGGCTGGGAATAGTTGTGTTGCGTAACATCAGGGACCGGCAGGCGGAAATTGCTTTATACCTTGCAATCGGATTCAAAAAGACATTTATTTTCAGGCTTTTGGTTGCCGAATATGCGTTTATTCTGATATCTGGAATTTTTATAGGAACAGTTGCCGCATTTACCGGCCTTTTGCCGTCTCTTATCCAGGCTTCTACCCAGGTTCCATGGAACTTTATAATTATAATTCTGTTTATAATATTGACTAGTGGAATGCTCTGGATATTTTTCCCGATAAAAAATGCTTTAAAGAATAATCTGGTTCAGACCCTGCGGACAGAGTAGTTAATGAAAGGAAAAAACATCGCTCGTTTTATGATAAAAATGAAGGGTAAATCCTCCGCTTGATCCTGATGTTTTCATGTTACCATTTGTCTCTTTAGAAAAAGTGCTTGTATTTTGCAGGCTAATACTTATAATTGGAACCATTGGCTTTCAAATACTTTTTAGATAAATTTCATTTTTCGGCATAGTATATTGCACCCCGGTTAAACCCATTTATTAGTATCTTTGTTATTGAAGTAGTAATTTTTTAACGGATATGTGCATATCAAAACAACATTTTTACGTTATTACAAGTTATGCATACTTCAAATAACTAAAAGAATGATAAAGCTTAATACGATTTACGAGCGGGTAATTTTATTACTTTCTATCTCGGCTATAATATTTCTGCTCCTTTTTACATCCTTATACCTGTACACGCTTATTCAGGAAAAACAGGTTCATGATGCGGCACAGGCACAATTTTACAATGAAGTGGAATCCCTTCTCGACCTGAACTCCGAATCCATGCGTATTGCGGTAAACGATTTTACACGATCGGACGATCTTGTCGATTTCACTAAAAGCAGGAGTACAAAATGGTACAACGAACATATTATAGGCGCTGTTAACAGCCTTAAAATTGATTATATGTGCGTTTACGATACGGCATTTGATATTATCAGCGAAGCATCATCTCTTAAAATATTATCCCGCAGGTTTATTCCCCGCGTTGCTGTTTCTGAAATGCTGAAAAAACGATATTCAAATTTCTACCTGGTAACAACCGAAGGGCCGGTTGAAGTAAGCGCAGCCTCTATTCATCCTACGTTCGACAGATTCCATAATAAAACGGAACCTTCCGGCTATGTGTTTCTGGTGCGGCTTTGGGATCAGTCGTTTAAATCAAAACTGAGCAAAATTACCAGCTCCCGTGTAAGTTTCCCGGAATTGTCGGATCATAGTGATGCAAATGATCCCACGACGGTCTCCGTATCTAAAAATCTTACAGATTCGGAAGGCAGGACGGTTTCGCATATTGTTTTCAGCCGCGACTTTAATCTTAATTTCAGAACCTCCCGTTCATTATTGTTGATTACTGTCATTTCGTTTTTCCTGGGTCTGGTTGTGTACATTGCCTATGCCCGTAAGTGGATTTATCGCCCACTCAACCTGATCACGCAGATATTGGAATCAGAAAACAATGAATCTATCATGAAACTGCAGGAATCAGCCGGTGAATTCAGTTATATCGGAGTATTGTTCGAAGATTATTTCAATCAGCGGAAAACGCTTGAAAATGCTAAAATGAAAGCTGAAGAGAGTGATAAATTAAAATCAGCTTTTCTGTCGAATATAGCACACGAAATCCGCACCCCCATGCATGGAATTCTGGGTTTTGCCGAAATGGTGAAAACCGCATCGCTATCGGCAGAACAAATGCAGGAATACATTGCCATTATTGAGAAAAGCAGCGCCCGTATGCTCAACACCATCACCGACCTGATTGAGATTTCGAGAATTGAGTCCGGTCAGACAGAAATAACATTGTCGCTGGTTGATATTGACGGACAAATTGAGAGCATGTATGTAATTTTTAAACCCGAAGCCGATAAAAAGGGGATTCAGCTGATCGTGAAAAATGCATTGGACATCGAGGGAACACACATTCGTACCGATCGCGAAAAGCTGGACACTATTTTTACCCAACTTCTTAAAAATGCCGTTAAATACACCAAAAAAGGCTCTATTGAAATGGGCTATTTACAAAAGGGTGAATTTATAGAATTTATCGTTAAAGACACTGGTATAGGGATTGAACACGACAAACAACAATCTATTTTTGGCCGTTTTACTCAGGCCGACAATTCCTTGTCAAAAATTTATGAGGGCGCCGGACTGGGATTATCCATCACCAAAGCGTATGTCGAAATGCTCGGTGGAACTATCTGGCTTGAAAGCGAATCCGGCATGGGTTCCACATTTCATTTCACACTCCCTTTATCGGCTTAGGAAATGCAGGATTATAAGAAATTCCGGCATTAACCGATAGGGATATGTTGCCGGCATTTAAATTTCCGGAGAATAATCGTTATTCCGGATATTTCGCGGCATAGATTTATTATTTCATCATCCCCATAATCATTCCGCCAAAATACGGTACCAGCCAGATAAGCCATACCAGTAAGCTGTAGCGGTGAAAACCGGTCCTGGTTTTTTCATTTCCTTTCCGCACCACGGAGGTTGCCCAAATGGCATGCGCCAGCATCAGCCAGAGCGCGATCTGGCCGGTAAGCGAATGCAAATCAGTTGGATTGAAAGGGCCTGTCGTAAGCTTAGTCATGGCATAGGTGCCTGAAACATCGAATGTGAATCCGGTCCAGAATGCCGCAACATGCCATCGTTTCAGGTAATGGGCAAACCGCTCGGCCCACACGCCTAAAGAATAAAAGAGCAGGGCAAGGTTAATAAGTATGGTCGATATGAGCAATTGGGTTGACATAATTTTGAATTTTCGGGGTAAAATTAAAACTTACCAACCAACAAAAAAGTCATTCCTAAATAAAAAAGGTATAAAAGCCAAATTCCGGCTATCATTATACAAAACGATTTTCCTGCCTGATATAAAATAACAGTCAATTTTTGCTTCTATATCTTTTAAGGAGTGTGAGAATATTGTAACTTATTTTAAAAATTATGTAACATTACGCTGGTTATGGTGTAATATCTTTGTCGTATAAATAAATTCCATGAAATTAAAATACCTGACTCCTATTCTTTTAATACTCTTAATCGGATGCGAAAAAGAGAAAATCAGCGAGTTGCCTGATAACATTTATATTTTAAAGCCTATTGCCAATATAGTTGATAGCTTAAAGGTTTTATTGCCCGAAAGCAGAAACGTTTATTTAAAAAATCCCGAGTTATTTGCTGATGCCACTCAGAAAAACATTGTTCTGTCGAAAGAATCCAATGTTTATGTGACTTTCATCGATGAAATTACAGGTAATAAAAATTCATTGTGCTGGTATTCCTATACTAGTTCACAAACTCTCACAAAATCAGGCGATATCAAAAGCAATCTCCTGTTTCCCAATATTACAAAAGTCTCTGATGGTGGAGTGCTGGAACCCGGATATACCTTACAACTGGGAACTAAAAAATTCCCTTCAGGTACAATTATCGGATTTTTCCTGATTGTAAACGGATGGAAAAATGGTACAATCGATTATGATAACCTGACTCATTATACTAACTATAATTTCAACGACGGGGGAAAACAACAACATGTACTATTTAAAAATACATATTCTCAAAGCCTTATTCTTGGATTTGAAGATGGTAGCATAGCTAACAATCCAAATTGCGATAAGGACTTTAACGATGTATTGTTTTCGATTTCAGATAATCAGCAAGGGTTCGAAGCCACTTCCTTTGATCTGACAAACATTTTTGTCAAATAATCAAGATAATATTTTTACATGGCGGTATTTCCGGGAAATACCGCCATTTTTATTTTATAGACTCTGCTTGGTCCACACACCGGGCGAGTTAAAGAATAAGGCAAGGTAAATAAGAATGGTTGAGATGAGCCATTGAGTCAACATGAAATTTGGTTTTCGGATCTATAACTATGACTTATTATACGACTGGAAAATTGCATTCAATCTATTTATTTTTTAATGCTGTTTTCACTATTTCTTTATAAACTTCATTTTATTCAAAAAATACATACCTGATGGCAATTGCGAAACATTTATGATCATCTTTTCGCTTTCGGAGGTTTGTGTCATTACTGTTTGACCTGCAATATCAGTAATAATCAACCGTGTGTGAGGCCCAATGTTTTCAACCGTTAAATACGAATTTACCGGGTTTGGAAAACAAGTTAATGAAGAAGATTGGGCAGCAGGATTAAGGGATGTGGCAAGTGTGTGGCATCCGAAATAATAAATGCTGCCACCAGAAAGCACAACTCCCTTGTCATTAAATAATTTTCTGCTTAATCCTGTAATTTTGTCGTTAGCATTATAGGTATTAGTGTATTGTAATCTGGTATACCAGGCAGTACCACTCCAGTTCTGGTATATAGCATCGGTCATGTTGAAACGCGAATCATACGTATAAATATACTTATACTCGTTATCCCATGCACCGTTTTTCCAGTATTGAATTATCCCAACCAGCATGTCGTTATTCGAATTGTATGTATATGTTTCGTTGCTTGAGTTAACATTTGCTCCTCCATACAAATTTTTTCCTAATTTGTTCAGAAGATTGTGGTTACCATCGAAGGTTGAAAAGTTGGCCGAGGAAGCAGCCCAATTTGGATTATCCCAGTACTCCCGTTATGAATAAGTATTATTCATTATTGCTGTCGTATGTATAAGTAATTCGGCTTACATTTTTCCATTCGTTAGCGCTCCATGTCTTTTCAAGTTCAAGAATAATTTGGTTATTTGCATTGTAGGTGTAGGTGATGAGACTGGAGGTTAACCAGGTTTGCATCCTTGTTGTATTGTTCACTGGTCTTATTACTATTTGCATCAAATGTCCAAATCCCTTTAAACCGGCTTACCCAGGCATTAGCGACCCAACCTTGATCCAGCAAACTTGTCTGGTTGCCATTGCCGTCATACGTAGAGGTTTGCAAACCATCATTTACCCATTGAGTTCCGTTCCAATTTTGCATTAAATAGCTATATTGTTTTTCATTGGTAACATAGATATAACTGCCATTGGTATAATTAGCCCAGCTTGAACCATTCCATTTTAATCCCAAGCTATATTCGTACTCATTATTAGCATTATAGAAATAAAAGTAGCGCATCGATAATTTCCACTTCAGGCTTACAACATCCCATTCAAATTCTTGTACGCTATCGCTGCCACATTCAACCAACTGAGACCTTTTATCAGAGGTTGGCTGTTCTTTATGAAATAAATGCGCATCAGAAGGTTTGTTGTTAAAAACTTCGGGAGCATCCGAAAACGGCTGCTTATCCGGATACTCCGGATTGTTACTCCATGATTTGTATGGAACCTGGCCATTTGCAAATAAGGCAAGAAATGGCAGAATGAGGGTGAGTAAATGTTTCTTCATGGTGTTTAAGCTTACGTTAAAAATAATTTCACTTGAGGCTTTTTGTGTTTTTCCTGCTGAAGTAGTGATGTGTATACGAATCTATAACGCTGTTAGTGGTTCAAAAAATGGAATGATATTTATGCTTATAAAATTTCATTTGACCAACTGCAAAAACTGCTAAATCCTCTCTTCGGTACCTGCATTAACTTCAAATCAAGCAATATGGCAATTTCCTTATCCAACGTTATTTGTTGATCTCTGAGTCTTTACATTTGAATATTTATTCTATTGAGTATTGGTAAGTCGTTTTGTTTGATGAAACAGATGGGTATTAAACAATTTCATATCTATTATGTTAGATGTGATTAACAAAAAGTTGTGTACGGGGCTGGACAAACCTTATATTTCTTGATACAAAACGAATAATCACGTGGCTTGACGAATGGTTTGCATTATTTTACTTTATCAATCAGCAGTAAACAATTACAGGCAATTCATGCCTTTCAAGAAATACGCCCCATTCGTTTCTATCTATCGCCGGTTCTATTAATGATTCAAAAATATACCTGCTTGTAAAGTTTAATTATACAGGCATCGATTGGATTTATGCGAACAGGTTAAAACTTGTATGCAATGACGAAACATTTGAATTCGACAGCCTGAAGTTTTTCACCCACGGTACGGCCAATTATGTATCGGAATATGTGCCGATGGCATACAATGACAGCATGCGTGAGTTGATTTCGAAAATAATTGAATCGAACGAAACAATAATAAGGTTTTACAGCGATCCCCCGTATACCGACCTGGTAGTAACGGAAAGAATGAAAAAGGATATGAAAAAGTTTTTGAAAACGATAAGGACACTGCAATAATCAAATGCTATTCTGTGTGGCCGGCAAGTTGGTTTCATACACAAGTTTTGCAGCGAAAAGATCATATATGGCACTACCAACCGTTTTAAACAGCCGGGTTGGATTTGGTGAAAGAGTAACGCTACCGGGGATTAAATTGCCAAGATGAATAATATTCTCTTCCGGAATCCAATGATTAGCTATAGGATCTATCAGATCACCGCTTTCCTTTTTTCCGGCTGGGCTATCAATAAATATCTGAGCTACCTGTCGGAACAACTGCTCGGGAAACTCCCGGCAATCGGGTTTATAGGAACCAATTCCAACAAATGTTTTTCCGGTAAAAAGTTCTTTTATGTCGGGGAAAACCGGCGTTTGTGAATTGGTAGCAGAAATGATCACCTCCGAATTCAAAGCAACTTCCGTTGAATCGGAAGCGAAAATGACTTTAACACCCGGATATTTATCGGATAGCGCGGCAGAAAATAGTCTGAGATTGTTTGTGTTAAGGTCAAAGACGCGGATTTCACTTATTTCGCGAACCGCACATGCAAACAAGGCCTGGTAGATTCCCTGGGTACCAGTACCAATTATTCCCAGGGAATGACTATTAACCGGCGAGAGTTTTTTAATGCCAACGGCCGTAACCGCTGCTGTTCGCATTGCTGTAATCATTGCCCCATCCATAAAAGCAAGCGGTTCTCCTGTTTTTGCATCATTCAGGACTACAGTCCCATAAATTGAAGGACGCCCCGTTTCTTTATTTTCCGGACAGAAAGAAACCAGCTTAGTAACCCAGTATTC
>JBBQSY010000077.1:0-19060 GCA_038213495.1 Bacteroidales bacterium | reverse complement strand
TTAGATAATTGATATTAAAACCGTAAACCTATTATTTAGGTTTGCGGTTTTGTTATTTATAGGGTGATTGGGGTTTCATTTATTGAATAATAAAGATAAACAGTTCTCCTTTTTTACCCGTGATTATCTTTCTTTTTTGATTTTTTGGTTCTTTTGCCTTGATTCAAAAGAACCAAAATATAAAGACTTTATAAAATTTCAGTGTAGTTCTACGTCTGGTTTTTATAAAGTCTTGATCTTTTGGTTCATTTGCATTAAGGCAAAAGAACATAAAACTATCAAAATTCCTATTCATTTTCTTCCAGATATAGAATAGAAGACGAATCTACTCTAATTAGATGTAAAATAGAAACCAATGGCATTATTATTGGGTTGACGATATGCATAAATTTACGGTCACTCCCCAACTTTTGAATCTGACCTAGAAAAAGTCGTTATTTTATGATTTAGGTCTACTGACTCTGAAAACAAATAACCGGAATCTTGTGTGAAATCAGCCGATAAGTTAAAATTTCAGAAGGTTTATTTCCCGGAGAATCCCCGAAATATATCCGAAATCTGGAAAAAGTTTTATATTTACATTCTTCCTTGAACAGGAAATAAACCCAATCTCAATTAGTAAGAACTAAATAACTGTTTTTATGCCAATCCGAATTGTAAAAGACAAAGACAGGACTACCTCTGATAACTATCCCGGCGGGGGAGGAGGTGGCGGTGGCCGTTCAACAGGAGGTTTAGGAGGCGGTTGCCTTACGGCATTACTTCCCTTGTTGCTGCGTAATCCGAAAATCGCAATATTGCTCCTGGCTATTGGTGCTGCCGTTTATTTCTTCGGCGGAAAAAACCTGATCCAGTCTGTTGCCGGTGGCAATACATTCTCACTTGGAGCCGATCTGAATCCAAAGATGTACGACAAAGCCGAGGTATTCGAGCCTTTGGCCGACAACGTTAAAAATCCTATGCCTGAGCGGATCACGCTCGAAAAATATGCACCCGACCGCCTCAACCAGGGGAAACAGGGATCCTGCGTGGCCTGGTCGAGCGCCTATGCTGCCCGCAGCATTGTGTATGCCAGGCAAACCGGTAAAGATCCGGATGCAGTTGCTTTCAGTCCTTCTTTCCTCTACAACCAGATTGGCCTTGATGGATGCCAGGGTTCCTATATCATCCGGGCAATGGAGAACATGAAGCAGGTCGGCGCCTTGCCTTTGAGCCAGTTTCCTTACGATGAGAATGATTGCGCATCCCAACCTGCACAGTTCCAGCTTCAGTCGGCAGGTGCATACCGCATAAGTGGCTTTAACAGGCTCTCGGTTAGCGGCGACGATTATAAGATGGATATGCTGGCAGTTAAGCAAAACCTGGCACAGGGTGCTCCTGTTGTAATTGGTATGATGGTGGGTGGCACCTTTATGCAGGATATGATGGGGAAAAAAGTATGGATACCTTCGGCCGATGACTATAATAAAATGGGTTTCGGCGGACATGCCATGAGTGTGATTGGATACGATGATTACCTCGAAGGAGGCGCTTTTCAGATTATGAACAGCTGGGGAGCCGATTGGGGAGAAAACGGCTTAGGATGGATTCGTTACAAAGATTTCGAGTATTTTGTAAAGGAAGCCTACGGAATGGATCCGATGGGCACTACTGAAAAACAGGACGATACCCGCCTGCAGGTTGAATTCGGACTGGCGGCCTATAACGATGACCTTGGCGATATGCGCAACCTGCCGGTCATTCCGCTCACTTATAAAAACGGGATTACTTTTGCAGTGACTCAGCCGCTTACAAAAGGCGATAAATTCAAAATTGAAATTACCAATTCGTCAGCCTGTTATACCTACATTTTCGGACAGGAAACGGATGGCAGCTCTTACGTGCTTTTCCCGTACACTCCAAAGCACTCACCATTCTGCGGAATTACAGGCACTAGGCTTTTCCCTAAAGATTATTCGCTACAAGCCGACGAAACAGGTTCAAAAGATTTTATAGCTGTTGTAGTAACCAAAAAACCTGTTGATTATAAAGTTCTTAATGAAACTATCAGCAAAAGCAGGCAGGGAACATTTGCTTTAAAACTGGCCGAAGCACTGGGTGAGGATTTGCGAAAAGATGTGGATTTTACGAATAAATCGGGCAGCATCGGTTTTGATATAAAAGTTAAACCGGGTGATGCGGTAGCTTTCGTTATTGAAGTGGATAAACGTTAAACCGTACCCTCTTATAAATCAAAAACCCGGGGAAGATTCTCCGGGTTTTTTATTAAATACTATAGGTGGAATCGATTGACTCCTGTAATTACATTCCAAACATTCCTTTAACTTTATTCACGAGTCCGCCAGTTTCTCCTCCGGCTAAAGAACCGATAATACTCTGAAGATCAATAGAACTGTCATTAGGATCGTTGGTTTTGCTTTTCAGACTGTCCATTACCTTTGGCAGTATTGACGAAATAATACCTGCAGCAACACTCTCGGAAATACCAGGTTTTTTCATTAAAGCAGAAACGACATCACCTGATATCCCACCGGCTAATGCATTTGCACTTGCAGGCTGGTCACCCTTGAAAAGGTTTGTAATCATATCCATACCGCCGCCGCTGGCAACCTGGTTTTTCAGTGAATCGAAAATTGACCCTGCCGTTGCTTCAATGGCCGCATCATTTTGCTCGTTCGGTACATCCGGATTGTTGATAATTGCATCTCCTGCGTTTTCTTTAACTAATTGGATAAGGTTTTCTAACATCTGTTTCTTGTTTTGATAAATAATTAATTATGAACTGATAAAACACGAAAACCAATCATTTATTTTTTGAAGTGAATCAGCGTATGCATCTTTTGGTAGAAAAAAATCCCCGGCTGCAGGCAAATATGCAGCCGGGGAGGTAAAATTTTAACTAAAAAAGTTTACTGCAAAGGTGTTACCACTTCGAGTACTTCGGGCAGATCCATACCGAGATCTTTCAGGTGAGCCAGGGTAGGAACACCATTTTTATTCCAGCCGCGACGAGCATACACAGCATCGAGCAATTGTTCATACCGGTCTTCGCGGTAAGTGCGCGTGGCAGACAGTTTTTCCTGCAGGGTCATTTTTGAGGGATCCTTCCCTATCAGGTCAATAAGCTGGCCGTCGTATCTTTCCTGGCGGCTGAGGTACTCTTCTTCGGTAACAGGGCCGGCTGCACGATAGGGTTGTGCATCATGCTTACGCAAGCCCTTTCCGCAACGGATATCAAAAATCCGCTGGTAGTTGTATACTCTTTCACTCTGACGGATCAGTTCTTTGTTATCGAAGTCCTTGCCGGTAACTGCTTTGTAAATAGCCACATAGTTTACGACATGCCCCGGCACTTTCCCTGGTTCAGGATAGGTGTGGTTATCTTCGGGCTCCACGTCGTTCCAGGGTAATTTACAAAGTCCCTGTAATCCGAACCAGGTGCGGAACATCGGGAAATAATGCAATGCCTCGGCTTTTTTCTCAAAGGTGGGGATCTGGTTGTTTACCATGTCCATAAAGATAAGCCAGGCCTCATCATGCTGCGGGCCCTTGTTGGTCATGGCATATCCGCCTTGTTGTGCGAGGGATTCTTTCGAAACATATTGCGAATATTCGAGGCCTTTGTTTTCCATGCCGATATCCTGCATGAATCCGGCATCGCCCCATCCTTTGGCCGCAAACAGTTCTTTCATTTTGTGAACGCCCAACCCGGCAATTTTGCCAAAGCCTTCGCCGCGCGAAACCATATGCAGCAGTTCCATGGCTGTATCGGCATTGCCGAAATTAAATTTCATTCCCCCTGTACGTTCCTCGTTCAGGATTCCGTTCTCGAAACATTCCATTACAAATCCCAGGATAGTTCCCCACGAAATGGTGCAAATGCCGTAGGTATCGCAATAAAAGTTCGATTCGATGGTAAAATCCGGGTTAAAAATACCTGCAATGGAACCTAAGGATGAAGTGGATTCATATTCAGGCCCGTCGACAATTACTTTTGATCCTTTATAGGGGCCCGAGCGAAGTTCGTAATTATCAACTCCTTTGGCGCAGGCCATGTTACAGCCAATCCAGCAGCCATCGGGAACGCCCTGAGTGAAATAGGTCTTCCATACATCGCCTGATATTTTCACTGCATCGGGATGGCTTCCGAATTTAAAATTATTAACCGGCAGCAAATCGTAGTCATTCATCACAAGGGTAAGATGGGCGGTGCCTTTGCTGCGCATTTCGCACTGCTTGTCGTCGAGTTCGCGCATTTCGCGATTAAATACCTTACCTCTTTCCATGATAGCCGGCAGGTCGATAACTCCGTTACGGTTGCCGGTAACGCCTTTGGTATGTGCAACAATGGCTTTGATCTTTTTATCACGCAGCACGGTTCCAATACCGCCCCGGCCTGCTTGTTTAAGGCGGACCAACTTGCGTTTCGAATCAAAGAAACTAAAATTAAGCATGCCGATAAGTGAGTTTTCAGCTGCTGTTCCCGCCGAAACTACCGAAACATTCAGACGGTCCTTTTCGGTTGTAGCAAGGGTTTCGGTGAGGTAATCGGCCATCAGATGGCTGTCGTAGCTTTCGTTGCCTGCCTCATAAATCTCGACTACTTCGCGCGTTTCGTCAATCAATACAATAACGTCCTTTTCGGATTTGCCCTGCAGTTCGAGCGAGTCGAACCCGGCAAACTTCATAAAGGGGCCGAAAAAACCTCCAACGTTGCTGTCAATCGGAATATCGGTTTGCGGCGAAATGGTTACTACCAGCGATTTTCCGGTTCCCGAATATTGTGTTATGCCACAAATAGGGCCTGTGTTAATGACAATCTCGTTTTCAGGATCATTCCATTTAGTATCGGGGCGGGTAGCATCCCAAAGCAGTTTCAGTCCAAAACCTTTTCCACCGGTAAATTTCTCCTTCATGTGTTCCGATACAGGTTTCTCCTTCATTTCGCCGCTGCCTACGTTAACATATAGCGTACGGTTGTTATATCCTTTTTCGATCGGTGCCCAGGTTTACTTGTACGAATACAGGAGATTGTGGGTGTTTTGAAAATTTTCGAGGCTCATATTTTTTATTTTTATCGTTCTGTTAATCGATTCACAAAAGTATAAAATGAGATTGAACTGCCAAGGAAAATCATGAAAAATAACGATATGAATATGAGTTGTAATCGCTTTGTGCTGAAACAATTGGTTTTAATGTGTTTGCACAAGATAGCTTTTGAAAATGCGGGTGGACTTTCTCTTTTCCAATGAATTGAGCGAGTGATTTTGATTTTTTTTTCAAAAGAGTTAGCCCTGTTTAATCACTTATTTCATGCACAAGTGATTGGTTTTTGAAAGAAATAATCAAAATGAGTATATAAAAGGTAACAATATATTTGGATTAACTTATCACAACTTTATGCCTTCCGACTATAAAAACATGCTTTGTAACTCTGTATCCCGATAGTAATCGGGACTGTAACCCTGTATCCCGATAGTAATCGGGATTGTAACCCTCTATTATACTGAGCTACTGAATTACCAACTCTACAATCCCGAAGCAACCGGATCTTTCCGGGTTTCACTTTTGGTTTTAATGTTACTGAAGAATTCTTTTACAACCCGACCGTGAAAGTATGTGTACAGGCCATGACTGCGTAAAAGCGCTTTGGATTTATACCTTGATTCATGACTGATCTCGGTAAATCCCTCGGGTGTGGATTTTAACGAAAACTTTTGTGTGCCTTGTGTACTGCCGTGATCGATGTAACAGTATTCAATTACTTTCTGATTACTATCCAGGCGTGTAACTTCCATCGCTACGGCAATATTTTTTATTCCCCGGAGCAAACGCAGGTTTAAAAACAGGGTCTGACCTGTTTCAACACCCTCATAGGATTGGTCTTTATACAAAAAGTCATTTTGCTTTTTCGAATACAACAAACCAAATGTTACAATACGACCATTAAAAGGAGCGCTGGGCGACTGGTGTACCAGGTTATTCCACACAACGTCAATATTCTGCCTGATAAGCTGCGATTTCCAGAAAGAATCATAGGAATCAGATTCCTGGTTATTGAAGCAAACGGTGTGTAATTCATTAAAAGTCTGTACTCCAAAATGTTTTTGATGCTTAATGAGATGACGCACCGATTTTTGCTCAATCCTGTGGAAGTCAACAGAATCGATTGACACGGGTACCTGGCCACAAGTGAAACCAGGAAAAGCAAGATATAATATGAATGAGAAAAGAAAAACACTTAAGCCGCGGCATGGCAATATTGTCTTACTGTACGCTCTGATGGCAATTTTACGGCTGCAGAATTGGTCCCTGATTAACATTAAAGCGCGGATTGATTGTTCGGTCTCAAAAGAGCAAAGATAATCAAGTGTGTAATACCACTTTGTATTTTGAAACCGGATTTGTAAGGATTTGAGAAAATGAATCGGTTATAAATCCGCCTCAACTTTGATCTAATTAAGAGGAAATGTATGATTATTGGACACATTGTGTATAATTAATAGACACCGTTTTCCTGGCCAAAATCTGTATTTATTTAAATATGAGTTTGTTATAATTTTGGCACAGGTATGGTATGTATTATTTGTGAATATGAGTTCCATCACTAAATGCTTTTCTCTTTATGATTTGATGTTCACTTCTCTTTTTGCAAACGGGCAAAAACCGGACTCTTGATCATCCATTGATTATGAAAGCAGGAAAACATGCAATTAAAGTGAAAATAATCGATGATAGATATAAAAATAGCTGGCAATTAACAGAAAATTAACCAAGATTTTATTTCAATGAAATAACTGTCGATTTATTATAGCTTTGCACTGGTCTTCATATATCCTACCAGGGAAAGAATAGAAAGTCAGGATACTTTATAGAATAGATGTGGACTGTCAATTAAAGAGTAAAGAACATTAGACTTATAACAAGAAATGAATTTTCTGTAATGCAAAGAATAAAATTACTTTTTCCGGCGCATTTTATTATCCTGCTGGTATTGATCATGGCAACTTTCTCGCTTAAAGCGCAGGCACCTGAGCAAGGCCCTGACCAGGTTTATGGCTACGACCCATTGTTGTATAACGGAATGGTATACCGGTTTTTTGTACTTCCTCAGACGAAAGGAACCCAGTACCTGCTGGATGCTTATGACTACCAGGGCTCGGTCACAGTCAGGGGGATCACATATACAAATGTTTCTCTGAATTACGATATCTGCAATCAGAAGCTTATAATGAAATATAAGAATGAAATTGGTGCACCGGTGCTGATCCAGATATCAGATGCCTGGCTCGAAAAAGCCAGCCTTGGTGGCAGCAATTTTGAAGTTGTTACCCTGGCAGATTCAAGCAAACGTCTTTATAAGGTAGTTGGCAATGGTAATGTAAAAATAATGTATTACCTGAGTAAGGATTTTTTGATAGACAACATGAAAAGCACAAACAGTCAGTATTTTTCGGAGAGCAGGCAAGAAATGTTCGTTGCATCGGATGGCCAACTGAAGGGTTTCAGAAACAATGCTTCCTTTATCCGGATATTTAACCATGAGCAACAATCTTTAATTAAGGTCTATATCCGCAACCACAATATAAATGTTAAGAAAGCCGGTGACAAGGCTATGAGCGATTTAATAAATTATTGTAATACACTTTCAGGACTGTGAAAAACGTACATATTACTCTCATACTGCTGTTGTTTACTGCAACATCCATTATTGCCCAGCAAACAGAGCGGTTCATTAAATGCCATGTTAAAGCCGTTCCCTTCAGTGAGTTTTGCAAAACAATCAGCGATCAGTCGTCAGTTAAAATTTATTTTAACGAGGAATGGGTTTTAAATCTCAAAGTTACCCTTGACAATGACAGCATTACCGCCACTGAAGCAGTAAGAGAAGCATTAAAAGGAACAGGGCTCAGCGTTTCGGCCTGGAATGGTAATCTCGTTGTCATGCCCGGCGAACCTCTTATGGCAGCATTGCCGGATTATAATTTCAGGAAGGAAATTAAAATTGCTGCTGAGGATAACTCCGAATCCATTACTTCGAGTGAAGAACGTTATATGGAGGGTCGCAAAGGCGATATTCCGCTTACATTAATTATTGGTTTTAAAAACGGACCTTTTTCCGGCGGGAAAGCGAAGATATCAGGCAGGATTCTCGATGGGGAAACAGGAGCGCCCATTTACAGTGCAACAATATATATTTCCGAAACCCACACCGGTGCAGTTTCCGATATTAACGGCTTTGTTTCGCTTATGCTGAAGCCTGGAAATTATATTGCGACCTTCGAATACCTGGGGTATGAAAAGAGAAAGTACCAGCTCAATGTGCTTTCGGATGGGGATTTTGCTGTAAGCATGAATAAATCGATGATACAGATGACAGAAGTTGTGGTGTATGGCGACCGGCAGATGAACATGCGGTCGAAAGATCCCGGCCTGGATAAAATGTCGATAAAAGCCATCAGGGAGTTGCCGATGATGATGGGCGAACGCGACATTCTGAAAGTCTCTGCCACTTTGCCAGGCATTGTGAGCGTAGGCGAAGGTTCAGCCGGGCTGAATGTACGCGGCGGAGGTTCTGATCAGAATGCTTTCTATATTAATAAAATACCTGTTTATAATACGTCGCACCTGTTTGGCTTTTTCCCGGCATTTAATTCAGATATTATTAAGGATTTCTCGATCTACAAGGGTCATATCCCGGCCCAGTACGGAGGTCATCTTTCTTCTGTTTTTAATATTGTAACCCGGCAGGGAAACCGTAAGCATTTTACGGCCAAGGGAGGGATCAGTCCTATTACCGGTAACCTCGTCATCGAAGGTCCCCTGAAAAAAGATACCTGTTCCATTATGCTGAGTGCGCGTTCGTCGTATTCCGACTGGATACTCAAGAAAGTAAAGGACCCGGATATTCGCAACAGCAGCGCTGGTTTTAATGATTTTTCGGGAGGTATAACTTACGATGTACTGAAAACGCAGCTTTCGCTTTTCGCATACCATAGTTCTGATCGTTTCCGGCTGGCCGAATTTAACAGTTATCAGTATGCAAATAACGGAATGTCAGCTTCTGCCGGCCATAGGTTCGGTAGCTCTGTCCGCGCGGAGCTTTCGCTGATTGGTTCGCAATACACGTTCTCAACAGTTGATAAGCAGGAGGAATCCAGTGCTTTCGAGCATGCTTACAAAATGGAACATTACGAAACAAGGCTCGATTTTAAACACTCAATCAGCGAAAAGAACTCGCTCGAATACGGACTTAGCTCAATTCTCTACAAACTCGACAGGGGAAAAGTGCTTCCATATGGTGAAAATTCATACCACAAAAAGGTTGAGCTCGGCACGGAACAAGGCCTCGAAAGTGCTGTATACATCTCGGATATGTACGATGTTCTGCCCTGGCTGAATCTTACCGCGGGATTTAGGTATGCTTTGTATATGCCAATCGGACCGGAAGCAGTTTACAATTACCAGCCGGGAGCTGCAATTGACATCATAAATATAACCGATACGCTAACATTTAGCGGCAATAAGCCCATACGCAAGTATTTTCAGCCTGATCTCAGGATAGCTATCAATATAAAAACCGATGACAACGGATCCGTAAAGCTGGCTTTCAACCAGATGCATCAGAATCTTTTCATGCTTAACACCACAACAGCCATAGCTCCCAATACACAATGGAAACTTGCTGATTATCACCTGCTTCCCTCCACAAGTAAGCAGTATTCAGCCGGAGTGTTCCGGACATTTGCCGAATACGGACTCGAAGGCTCGGCTGAAATATTCTACAAGCAGACGCGCAATTTCCCGGAATTTAAAGATGGGGCAGATTTCCTGAATAATCCGCTTGTTGAAACAGCCGTGTTGCAGGGCGATCAGACTGCATGGGGCCTTGAGTTTTTTATGAAGCGTAGTGTGCGAAAACTGGAAGGCTGGTTATCATACACCTATTCCCGCTCAAAAATTAAAGTGGATGGTGGCGAAGAATGGAATCGTATAAATGGAGGGGAAACATACCCTGCCAATTTCGATATCCCGCATTCACTGAACCTGGTGATGAATTATCATGTTACACGGAGAGTTATTTTTGCAACAATTATTACCTATCAAAAGGGTAAGCCTGTAACCTATCCCGTGTCAGTGTATTATGTCAATAATTTACCGGTTCTCGATTATTCGAAGCGCAATGCATACCGCATTCCCGATTACTTCCGTACCGACCTGTCGGTTACCATCGAAGGAAACCTGAGAAAGAAGAAACCGCTTCACAGTTCGGTGATAATGAGCCTGTATAATGCCACCGGCAGACCGAATCCGTATTCGGTGTTTTACAGAACGGAAAACGGGAGCATCAGAAGTTACCGGTATGCCGTAATAGGTGTTCCTATATTTACAGTCACATGGCTGTTTAAACTTGGAAACTATGCAGCGGAGTAGAGCTTTTTTTTTATTAGTGATGAATACAGCGACGACAACTTCCTGCCTTAAACGATTCGACCCACATATCGACAGCAGGGATATTGTAAAGTATGTTATTACCGGTCAGGTGATAAAAGGAGAGCAGATTCAGCATATTAATATCTCGAAAACCGCTGCTCTCAGCGATCCCTGGTATGAGTATAAAGTGCCGGTTACAGGATGCAGCGTTATTATAATTGATAATAAAGGCAATATGTATTCTGCCTGGGACATGCAGGATGGGAATTATAATGTCTACATCCCTGAAAATTATATTAATATTGGTTCTGCGTTTAAAGTGGCGATTTTTATCGCAAATGAAGGTAACGAAGAAGTGGGGGAGCAGATAGTTTCTGATTATGATACAATACAGGAATGTGCTGATGTGGATTCGGTATATTATAAGGTTGATCAGTTGCCCTCACCTGACCCTTATACCATTATCAGGGGCTTACGATTTTATTGCGATATAAATGCAAAAAATTCGGATTGCCGCAACTTCAGGTGGGAAGCGACCGAAACCTGGGAATATCATGCCATTTTTGCCGATGACTATTCCAGGAAAGTGTGCTGGACGACAGGCAGGATTAAAGATATTTTCACGCTTTCAACCAGGAACCTTTCGAAGAATAAATTTGAAGGGTACCCGTTTCATTTTGTAGATAATTATTCATCACAACGTTTAATGTACGGATACAGCCTGTTAATACAGCAATATTCGCTCAGCGATCCTGCCTATCAATACTGGGAAAACATCAGGATCAATAATGTGGATCTGGGAGGAATGTACGAAAAGCAGCCACTTCGGATAAAAGGAATTATGTATAATGTTTCCGACACGAGCAGGCAGGTTCTTGGCTTTTTTGGAGCTTCCGACATGAAATCAAAACGTATATTTGTGAAAAAGGTCAGCGATCTTATTATTAAATACCTGGATTGCGAGCCTGTTCAGCTACCGGGCAAACCTGCAAACAAATGTATTGATTGCCTGTCAGCTGGTGGGGCGAATGTAAAACCTGATTTTTGGCCGTATTAACAGGAATAAGAAATAAAAACCGGATGAAATCAACTCTTATAATAATGGCATCTGCTTTAAGTACAATGAGTTTTAAAGAAAGGAATAATGCGTCAAATTAAATTCTTCGTTCATGTTGCATTTCTTTTGTTGCTGTTTTCATCATGCATCACACGCTTCGATCCTGAAATTAAAAGTTCAGATGCGAAAAAAATTGTTATTTCGGGCCAGGTGAACAGGGGCGAAGATGTGCAGCGTATTACCATATCAAGGACATCAGGGGTCGATGACCCGGTTTTTGTGCCCGTGACAGGTTGTACAGTCAGAATTCTGGATGATAAAGGCCATTCGTATAATGCATACGATGTGGAGAACGGGAAATATGAAGCAGTTATTCCCGAAAGTGAGCTTATACCCGGGGCCTTATTTAAAGTGGATATCATTACACCGGGAGGAGAAAATATTGTTTCGGATTTTGATAAAATACTCGATTGCCCGGATGTCGATTCCGTTTATTACAGCATCCTGCAGGCTCCTTCCGTACCTCCTCTGAACATCAGGCAGGGACTGCAATTCTACCTTGACCTGGATGCCACCAACTTTTCCACCAGGAATTTCAGGTGGGAGCTTGTTGAAACCTGGGAGTACCATTCCACTTACCCTGTCGAATGGTTTTATGACGGAATGGTTCATCATGTAGTACCCCCCGATTATTCAATGATGATTTGCTGGCAAACAGTTTTCGTTAAGGATGTTTTCACACTCTCGACCAAAAATCAGACTGTGAATAAACATCCGGGATTACCACTACATTTCGTTGATAACTACACATCCTCGCGGCTGGTTTACGGGTATAGCCTTTTAATCAGGCAATATGCCATGAGCGAAGAAGCTTTTTCGTATTGGGAAAAGCTGAAGACCAACAGTAGCACACAAGGCGGGTTATACGAAAAACAACCATTGGCGGTAAAGGGCAACCTGCACAACATTACACATCCCGAACAGGAAATACTTGGTTTTTTTGGAGCAGCTACGGTAAAATTCAAGCGTATTTTCATACGCGACAGCGGTACTCCATTAATGTATGACCCGGGATGTGGCCAGGGGCTTCCCGTGAAAGGTGGGCTGCGAAACATCCCATCGGGTCAGTACCCGGCATATTTAGAAGGCAATGCCAGTGGGTACCGGGATGTAGTGCTTAATCCACGATGCGTTAATTGTGTTTTAAGCGGCGGAACAACTGTTAAACCTGATTTTTGGCCTTTTTAAATGAAAATATACAACCCCAGGTTTTTATCTCACTCCCGGGTGAGATTTGCAATACAGCCTTTTAAAGGGATGTCGCCCCTTGTGCAAGGTTACGGGAAGTACTGGAATCTTGTATTCATCATCCTGTGCCTTTCGCTTATATCCTGTATAAAAAGGTACGAACCTGACATTAAAAGCCAGGATGCGGTGAAATTTGTCGTGAGCGGACAGGTGAATAAAGGCGACGAAATCCAGCGTATCAATGTATCAACCACTTCGCCCGTGAGCCAGTCGCAGTATTTCCCTGTTACCGGTTGCGTGGTTAAAATACTGGATGATAAAGGCAATTCATATATTGCAGTTGATAAGAAAGATGGAAATTACGAAGCTGTAATCCCCCAAACTGCACTAATCCCGGGGACTGCATTTAAAGTTGACATTGTTACGCCCGGTGGTGTTAATATTGTTTCCGATTTTGACCAGATGCATGATTGTCCTGCCTTGGATACGGTATACTACAGGCTCGATTCCTTGCCTTCGAGTAATCCGCTGGTATTTACAAAAGGAATTCAATTCTATACCAACCTGGATGCCCAAAATTACAACAGCCGGTATTTCAAATGGGAAATAACCGAAACTTACGAATATCATTCAACTTTTCCGATTGAGTGGTATTACGACGGAACAGTTCATCATATTCTGCCTCCTGATAAGTCGAAGATGGTTTGCTGGAAAACCGCATTGATAAAGGATGTTTTCACGCTTACAACCAAAAATCAGGCAGTGAACAAATACGATAAGGTTCCATTCCATTTTGTTGATAACGTGTCGTCGCGCCGCTTACTTTACGGATATAGTTTATTGGTCAGGCAATTTGCTGTCAGCGAAGCTGCATATGCATACTGGGAAAAAATACGTACCAACAGCAACGAACAGGGCGGATTGTATACCAGGCAACCTATGGTTATAAAAGGAAATATGCACAACCTTACACATCCCGATCAGGATGTGCTTGGTTTCTTTGAGGCTACATCCGTAACGTCGAAACGAATTTTCGTCCAAAAGGTCGAAAACCTGCCATTGGATTCCAGTCCGGAATGCAGTGCCGATCAGGCGAATATTCTCCGTGGAGGATTGAAAGCAATTCCTTACTGGGCGTATCCTGCTTATTTGGCTGCAACGGACTATGGGTATATTGTAATACTTCTTGAACCACAATGTTATGATTGTACAAAAAGTGGCGGAAATACTGTGAAACCGGCATACTGGCCGTATTAGCCTTGTCCCTTGATTTACAGCTTGCATACTTCTGTAATTAATTCAGATTGTAAACTGTAGCAGAAGCTAAGTATCTGAATTACGGATCAGGATGTGCGGGTTCGATTCAAAAAAGAATAAAAAAACAATTGAATGGATTTCATCAATAATGAATATAAAACAAGTAAGATGAAGAAAAATATTCTGCAAATACTGATTGTTGCTCTTTTACTGAATTCGGGAACCGTTTTGGCCGGGTTACTTCCATCTGTAAATGCTGAAAAGGTTATACTTATTACTGACCGATCCATTTATATTACAGGTGAGCAGATCCGTTTTTCTGCCACGGTAATAAACAGCTATGATAAAGATAATGCAGCGCAAAGCCAGGTTCTGTACTGTGAGTTAATAACTCCCGACGGGACTAAAATTGCCGGCGATAAATTCCTTATCAACAAGGCATCAGCCAGTGGATGTATGGATATTCCCGGTAGTTTACTTACGGGCACATATTATCTCAGGGCCTATACCAAGGTGATGCGCAATAACGGTCCCGAATCGTATGGATACAGGCAAATCCGGATTTTAAATCCCGGCAGGACCGAAATATTAGCCGATGGAAATTCGCATGATGTTCGCGAGACCGGGATACTGAAAGCTGAAACAGGTAAACGGAAAGATATGCTTTATGTTGAGGTTGATAAGAATAATTATTCAGCCCGCGAAACAGTTTCCCTTACTATTCGTCCGCTAAACGCCACAGTGTCGGCAATTAAAAGCCTCTGCCTTTCGGTTGTTCCTGAAAATGCCGGGTCATCTGCTATCCAATTGCAACGCAGCAAACTAAAGGCGGTGGATAAAACGGAATATTATCCTGAAACACGGGGACTTTCGTTGTCGGGAAAATTAACCGAGGCCTCATCTTCCGTTTCCCTGTCAGGGAAAAAAGTAAATTTATCGATTATTGGCCAGGGCCGTGATTTTATGTCGGTACGAACCGATAGTGTAGGGAGATTTTTCTTTGCGCTTCCTGATTATTATGGAAACCGCGATTTATTCGTGTGCACTGAAAAAACTGATCAGATGAACGTGAAAATATGGGTCGACAATGATTTCTGTACTGCTCCGGTCCGGTTGCCTTCGCCTGAATTTACCCTTACAGAACAGGAAAAGCAGAATGCTTATCAAATGGCTGTTAATGAACAGATTAGTTCAAAATTTTATACCGACACCCTTCCTGAGCAGAGAATCGCCAGGGAAGATGAGTACGCTTTTTATGGCAAACCTTCGGCAATTATTTACCTTGATAAATACGTACAGTTGCCTACACTCGAGGAGTATTTCAACGAATTGCCCAGCCAGGTGAAGGTGCGTACGCGTAAAGGTGAGAAATATTTTGTGGTTATTGGCTCCAGAGGACTCTCATTTTACGAACCACTTGTTATGGTCGACTGGGTTGCTGTGGACGAACCCTCCAAAATACTCGCAGTGTCGCCTCAGAACATAGCTCGCCTCGAAATTGTTAACGAGGATTATATTAAAGGCGGACAAACCTATGGAGGCATTATCAGCATTATTTCGAAAAAAGGCGATTTTGCCGGTATCGATCTTCCATCAACCGGCATATTTATAAATTACCGGTTCCTGCCGGAACAAAAATGCAACGATGAAATATTCCAGGATAATCCGTTGCTTCCGGTTTCGAAAAATACGGTGTTCTGGAAGCCTGACATAAACATTCAGAACGGGAATGTCGAGAAGTTTGATTTCACCGCACCCGAAACTCCCGGAACGTATTCAGTAGTTTTGGAAGGAGTGACTAAAAACGGAGAAATATTTTCAACAACAAGCACGTTCGAGGTGGGTAATCGGAAATGATGCCTGCCATTATTACTTTTAAACAGTACCCACGGCCTGAAGAAGTAAAATTGGGGTGGTTGGCACCCTGATATCCACTTATTTTGCAACAGTTGATGTAAAGTCCCTCAGGTATTTTATAACCCGGAATGGGTTTAGAGAATCCAGTCGTTATTTAAGTTTGTTTTTTATGGAAAGACACTGCTTATATCGAGTTTTTCTATAAGTTTGTAGCTGTGACTTTTGAACAGATAAAACAGGTTTTGAAAACCAAAACAGTAGGAATTGCCGGATGCGGAGGATTAGGGTCCAACTGTGCGGCGGCCTTGGCGCGGGTTGGTATTGGCAGGCTGGTGCTGGCTGATTTCGACCTGGTGCAGCAAGGCAATCTCAACAGGCAGTTTTATTTCTACGATCAGATCGGTATGCTAAAAGTTGCCGCACTTAAACATAATTTGTACCGTATCAACTCTGATGTACGGGTTAATACCTTTGATATCCGCCTTTGCCAGAGTGATATTATAGAAATTTACAGCAAATGCGATGTAATTGTTGAAGCATTTGATAAACCCGAAATGAAATTCATGATACTGGATGCCGTTCATAATTTTATGCCTGATAAATACCTGGTAATGGGTGTCGGAATGGCCGGATGGGGCGATAATAACATGATCCATTCCAGGAAATCGGACAAACTGATTATTTGCGGCGACGAAATCAATGCCATTGCAGCCGAGTGCCCTCCATTGGCGCCCAGGGTAGGAGTGGTGGCAAATATGCAGGCTAACGCAGTGCTCGAAATTCTGCTTGGCGCTAACGAACAACAGATTCATACGGAAAATAGATAATGAAAATTATTCTGAATAATAAAGAAGAAACGTTCGACAGTGAGCAATTCACTATCAACGAGTTGCTGCAGGCAAAGAAGTTTACTTTTAAAATGCTGGTTATAAAAGTAAATGGCCAGCTTATAAAAAAGAACGAGTACGGTTCAGCTCTGGTTCACGATGGCGACGACGTAATGGTACTGCATCTGATATCCGGTGGATAAGAACTGCAATACAAATACAAAGACCTGAAAATATTTCCTGTAAAAATTAATGCAGAACTACCAGCATAAGGCCGGTAATAAATGCGATAACCCACCAGCCATAAGCATAACGCGAATAGAGGTGTAATCCTTTGGGAACGATGGTTCCGGGATTACTGGCCTTGTGAAACCGCCATATCAGGACGGTATCGATCAGCATGCCTGCAAGGGATGAGTATCCCAGTACCCCGTGCAGTGTGAATGCCGAATTGGATGTGCCGATAATCATAAATGTGGTGGCTGTTATATCGAGCACTATGCCGATAGTCAGAAATCTCAGAACAAAAGGCGTAATCAGCTTTTTACGTTGTTCGGTGATGATGGATAAGCTATACGAAAGCAGGGCAAATATTACAATGCCGGCGCCGATCATGGAGTATTGGTTCATTTGGTATGGGTTTTTGAATTGAGGGGTTTCAGGTTTCAGAGTTTCAGAGTTCAAAGTTCAACGCTTCGCGTTCAATGCCTGCGGCGTTCAAGGCTTCGCGTTCAAAGTTCGTTTAGTCGTGCAGTCGTGTAGTCCCCGCCTCTCGTGGCAGGCAGTGTAGTCGTCATTCAAAGGTTACTCGATATTTTTCACTTTTCACTTTTCGTTTTAGTACTTCTTTCCGGGAATATCACTTTCTGCTTTTTCCATGCATTTCCGGTCCTGCAGCGTAATAAACATAGTACGTCCGCCTTTTCCGCCAAACACTATATTGCTGCAGCTCTTGCCTTTAAGGGGTATTTCGCGGATGAATTTCCCTTCAGGTGACACAACCACAATGGTTCCTTTACCCCAGCGCGCTATGTAAAGGTTTCCTTTCTTGTCGCACTTCATGCCATCAAGACCGAAATCATTGAATTTGTAAAAAAGTTTTTTATTCGAAAGATTCCCGTTTTCGTCAACGTCGTATTTCCATACATTAAGTTGTATACTTTCGTTTACATAAAGCGTCTTCTCATCCGGACTCAGTTCAATTCCATTGGTGGTGCCCATATCCGTTTCGAGCAATACGGGCTTTCCATCGGTTTCAACGCGCCAGAGTTGCCCTACACTTTTGTTCCAATCGGGATCGCTGGCAAAAATCTGACCGCTGCGGTTCATGCATAAATCATTCGGCGAATACATCTTTGGCTCATGGCAAAAAACACTGACTTTTTGAGTTTGCATATCCACATGAAGGATGTTGTGGCCAATAAAGTCAGGTAAAAACATGTTGTCCTTGCTGTCGAACAGTATGCAGTTGGCAATACTCCCGGCCGGTAGTTCGATAAACATGGAGCATATCCCTTCGGGGGAAACTTTGCCGATCGTGCCGTCGTGCAGGTAATTTACCACATACAGCTGTCCGTTTTTATCAAATGCCGGTCCTTCAATATTTGACGAGAAAAGGTTTTCATCCGTAAGGTCTTCGGCAATAAACATTTTTTTTGAACTACCGCAGTTGCTCAACGTTAATAATGCGAACGCTGAAATTACCAAAAGCAATTTGAAGTTTAAATCTGATTTTTTCATGGGATTGAAATCTTTTTAAATAAGTCACTAATTGTTTTCTATTAATTATTTTGACCCCTCTGTGCTTCGGGCATCTCCCCGAGGCGAGAACCCTTCGAACATGATTTGTGCCTAAAGTTCGCTTTTAACATCCGATAAAAATCACTTTTCGCTATTCCCTTCTGTTTCTATCTGTTTCTACTTATTTCTATGTATTTCAAGTATTTAAGCTATTTTCAGTTTGTGCTACTGTTAAACGTCGGTTGTCTTTTCATTATCTTAACCCCTCTGCCCTTCGGGCATCTCCCCGAGGGGGAGAACCCTTCTAACATTATTTTTACTCATTTGCAAGCTTCGAGAATGAAGATTTATTATGTTCGTTTTCGCCTTTTTATTTTTCACTATCGATCCCGATAGCTATCGGGATATCAGGATCACTTTCATCTAACAAGGATGCTATTATCTGAATACCAGATAGATATATTTTGTGAGTTATAGTTTGTGCCAGTGCTAAATGATCGTTTTCAATTCATTATTTTTACCCCTCTGCCCTGCGGGCATCTCCCCTTTTAAAAGGGGAGAACCCTTCGAACATAATTTGTTCCTTGAGTTCGCCTATTAATCTGATAAAAATCATTTCTCACTATTTCAATGTATTTCA
>JBBQSY010000076.1:0-19141 GCA_038213495.1 Bacteroidales bacterium | reverse complement strand
GCGGGTCTTCGGAAGACTCCTTTTTACTGCAAGAAAATAATATAAGAAAAAGAATATAAATCAGGGCTGATTTTTGTTTCATGATTTATTATTGAATTAAGGAGGATGAACTCTCCTGAGTTAAACAACAAAATTTTCACTCATTATTGCGCTGATATTCAGTATATTATATGACTATTTTCTAAAAAAATAATCATGGTTGAACAAATATACAAAAAAATGGTCGAAAAAAATAAAATAAAGCTTCGATCGCTAATTTATAATTATTCCAAATTGTTATGGCTCTTAACGATTGCGTTAGATCTTTTATTCGAATCTTAAAAAACTAACTATTTAAAACAAGTAGCATGATGCTACAGATAGAAACCCATTTATTGATTACAGCATATCTCTGGATATTAAACCTATTGTTGAAAGAAGACATTTATTTAGTTTTAACCAGATGTTTCCTGTCTTGTGATGCCTGATAAATTTTAGAGAAAATGTGATTGCAATACATTGGATATAAAGTAATTAATTTTCAAAGAATCGATTCTCACCGCACCAATGGCTATTTTTGTGTTTACTTTATATACGGCAAGTCAATACATAATCAGGTGCCGTTGTCATTCAGGAGGCTTAATATACTGGATACAGGGACATTTTTATAGATGTATCTGAAGAGACAAGGATTAAAATGAAGTTGCCTTTTTTGTACAGTAGGAAAAAGCAAGGGTTAATGAATAATCGCTCCCGGTTTTACAAATCTTTCATTGCGCGAAATACGAATTTGAGGTCTGTAATATCACTTAAACTTTTATAAAGGATAAACAAACTAAAGAAGTTTGCGTGTTTCGTTGATCGTATAATGAAATAGTATAAAGTCAATTGGCTTTACTGGTAAAACAATGGAAATGCTGCCACACTATATGTCACAAGTCAGGAAAGAATTTGCAATTCCTTATAAAAAGTTGGTGAAAATCAGTACCTGTTTTTTGTTTTATTCTTTAGCGTTTTAAAATTCTATTTGTTATTATTCTTGTGGATTAAGTCGGAACAGGGTGTGCGTAATTTTCCAGCGAAAAAGGTTGCTTGGATAAAATATGGTAACAATAGGTTAAAAAGCATCACAATATTAATCTGGCTTCATGTACTTTTGTAGTTTGAAGTTTTCTATCCCGGAAATGTTGTAGATTGAGTGTAAATCAATTTGTTTTTTGACGCCCCCCAATGTCTGTAATCACAAAAAACTTTGTTTTCTTTCTGTAATTCGGATTGAAATAATTGTAAACTTTACAGACTAATACTTATTTTAACTGTTAATCATGAAAAAATTAATTGCCCTTTCAATGCTCGCAAGTTTTTTCAGCATCATGCTCTACTCATGCAAAACCACAGAATCAATTGACCAAAAAGTTGACAAATTACTCTCCAAACTCACGCTTGAAGAAAAAGTATCTCTCATTCACGGGAATACTTATTTCACAACACCTGCCGTTGCACGCCTGGGTATTCCTGCCCTGCATCTTTCGGACGGGCCCAGCGGAGTGAGGGAAGAGAACGCTCCATACAAATGGAGATCAGCCAACTGGAAAAATGATTCTTCAGCATATTTCCCTGCTCTTACTGCTCTTGCTTCCACCTGGAATACTGATTTGGCAACCGAATTCGGGAATGCTTACGGCGAAGAAGCCGTAATTAGGGGAAAAGACATTATGCTTGCTCCCGGCCTTAATATACACCGTACCCCGCTCAATGGCAGAAACTGGGAATATATGAGTGAAGATCCGTTTCTTACTTCCCGCATGGCAGTAAATTACATCAAGGCAGCACAATCCAAAGGAATTGCTGTGTGTGCAAAACATTTTGCCCTTAACAACCAGGAATTTGAGAGGGGAACTATAAATGTTGAAGTATCCGAAAGAGCTCTGCGTGAAATATACCTGCCTGCTTTTGAAGCCTCGGTTAAAGAAGCTGAAGTGCTGAGTGTAATGGGTGCGTATAATAAATTCAGGGGACAATATGCCTGTGAAAACCCTTACCTGCTTCAAACTATACTGAGAGGTGAATGGGGTTTCCGCGGATTGGTTATGTCCGATTGGGGAGCCGTTCATAATACTATGGAAGTTGCCACTAGCGGACTGGATCTTGAAATGCTCCCTATGGGAGGAACAAAGGATTCATATTATATGGGACAACCTTTGCTGGACTCAATCGCAGCCGGGAAGCTCGATGCAAAAGTGGTTGATGATAAAGTGCGCCATATTCTTTATGTGATGGAAACGCTGGATATCATTGACAAACCCGAACCTGATACTACCGGCATGGCTGCTCTCCTTGGCACAAAAGAACGAGGTAAAACAGCGCTTAAGATAGCTGAGGAATCCATTATCCTTTTAAAAAACAACCAGGCACTTCCGCTCAACCTGAAGAATATTAAAACCCTTGCCGTAATTGGTGATAATGCAACACGAAAACATGCCCATGGCGGTGGAAGTACTACCATAAAAGCGAAATACGAAATCACTCCGCTCGAAGGGTTACAAACTAAAATGGGGAATTCAGTCAAAATATCCTATGCACAAGGGTATGCTGTTTCCAAAGATCTGAAAGCTGTTGATAAAAGTCTGATAGCAGAAGCTGTAAAAACTGCCACTGCGGCTGATGCCGTGATCCTTTTCGGAGGCCTGAATCATGAACCTGGCCTCGATTGCGAAGGTGATGACAAACCGGATATGAAGCTCCCGTTTGGACAGGATGAACTCATTAAAGCCGTTTTAAAAGCTAATCCGAATACAGTAGTAGTTATGATTGCCGGAAGCCCTGTGGAAATGGGGAGCTGGATACAGGATGCAAAAGGACTGATCTATACCAGTTACCTTGGCATGGAAACCGGAACTGCGCTGGCAGAAGTTCTGACCGGAGATATTAACCCTTCGGGTAAACTCCCTTATACGCTGCCTTACAAACTTGAAGATTCCCCCTCGTATGTGCTGGGCGAATATCCCGGGAAAAACGGAACAGTTAAATATAATGATGATCTTTGGGTTGGCTATCGTTATTTTGATACCAAAAATGTGAAACCCATGTTCCCATTCGGATTCGGTATGTCATACACCACTTTCGCTTACGAAAACTATAAAATTGATATCGCAAAGAAGAATGAAACTTTGTATTGTGTAGTTTCATTTGATGTTAAAAATACAGGCCAGGTCGAAGGTAAAGAGATTGCCGAGGTATATGTGAGCGACCTGGAATCAGCTTTGCCTCGTCCTTTGAAAGAATTAAAAGGTTTTGCAAAAGTTAGCCTGAAAGCAGGTGAATCTAAGAAGTTGGAGGTAATTCTCAATAATAGGGCATTTCAGTATTATGACCCGAATAAGCAACAATGGATACTTGAGCCAGGTAAATTCGAAATACTTGTTGGCGGATCATCCGACAATATCCTGCTGAAAGAGCAGATCGAACTTTAGGACTCTACATATACATCTGTCAACAAATTCGTGTTGCTTTTAACAATCATATATCAAAGTAAAACTTTGGTGTTTGACAGTTTTACAACGAAAATATTTGTAGAAATCATCTTTCTCTTACTTTGAATTCTTTTAGTCAGCTAAAGGCATATTGGGGTACAAAAAAAACATAACCCACTTAAATACAGCGATTTAAGTGGGTTATTTGGTAGCCTCAATAGGAATCGAACCTATATTTAAAGTTTAGGAAACTTCCGTTCTATCCGTTGAACTATGAGGCCGTCGTAACGGGATGCAAAAGTAATTCAATATTCTGGATTGAGCAAGTGGTTTTGCAGAAGCATTCTTTTGAGTGCATTGAGTTTGGCTGCGGACTTAGAAAGTGCTTTATTTTCCACTATAGATTTTTGGGAATTCAGTGATTAGCTTTTGTAAGTTGATATGGCACCTGGAAGCACCGTAGGTGCGATATTATGGTAGACAAATAACATCACACCCTTTTAAGCCTTGTAGAGGCGGCATTATCGCTATTTTAATCATTCATAAAATTCAAAAATATACGATTCAGTAAAATTAATTTCAAATGTTTTAAGAATATTTAGATGCTCTTCACGAAATGTCTGCAACAATTGGGTTTTATACTGTCGCCTCTACGAGGCTGAACTTTATATTCCATTTTTTGCTACCATAATATCGTCTCTACGAGACTTAACCCAATCAAATTTAATAATTAAAACCATTTCCCGGTCTTTGAAAAGTCCCAATAACTTCCCTACAAATTAAAAAACACACTCACAATCAAAAATATCCCAAAAATATCAAAAGCAGACCTACAAAGCTTCTTCCATAATTTCGTCTCTACGAGACTTAATTCTCTTACAATTAAGCACCGTAGGTGCGATATTATGGTAGGAAAAATAACATCACACCCTTTTAAGCCTCGTATAGGCGGCATTATCGCTATTTTAATCATTCATAAAATTCAAAAATATACGATTCAGTAAAATTAATTTCAAAAGTTTTAAGAATGCTTAGATACTCTTCACGAAATGTCGTTTGCGAATGATGTTCTTCCTGTCTTATAATGTATTTTATTACCTCATCACGCTGGGACCGGGAATAGGTAAAACCACCGTACCCTTCCTGCCACGAAAATTTCCCCGGAATAAGATTGTTCTCATTAATCCATTTTGAAGAATTGGATTTTACTATCCTAACAATTTCAGAAAGAGATTTATCGGGACTCATTTCGAAAAACATATGGACATGGTCTTTGTATCCATTTACAGCCAGGGAAAATTGATTCGTGTTGGTTAAAATGCCTGAGATATATCTGAATAATTCAGGTCGCAATTTATCTGACAATATATTTTCGTGCCCTTTAACTGCAAAAACTACGTGCATGTTTAGTTGTGAATAGGTATTTGCCATAACACTAAGGGTTTTATACTGTCGCCTCTACGAGGCTGAACTTACTCTTCCATTTTTTGCTACCATAATATCGTCTCTACGAGACTTAACCCAATCAAATTTAATAATTAAAACCATTTCCCGGTCTTTGAAAAGTCCCAATAACTTCCCTACAAATTAAAAAACACCCTCACAATCAAAAATACATCAAGAGCTATTAATAGCAGCACTATAAAGCTTCTTCCATAATTTCGTCTCTACGAGACTTAACCCAATCAAATTTAATAATTAAAACCACTTTCCAGTCTTCGAAAAGGCCCCAATAACTCCCCTAAAAATTAAAAAACACTCTCACAATCAAAAATATCCCAAAAACTATTAATAGCAGCCCTACAAAGTGATTTACCCGTACCAGAATTTTGGCATTCAGATGATCTTTTATGCGATGGGCAATAAATACCTTTAAAACATCGGACCCGAAAATAGTTGCAAGCGTACCGGCAAAGAAGATCATAATTCCGTGTTTATCTGCACCATAGGTGGCACTTACTCCTACCATGGCCGAAATCCAGAAAAACCATACAAACGGATTCATAATATTAAGAAAAAAGCCCTTCAATATATAGGTGAGCGGACCGGGAACCCGAATTTCGATGCCTTTGTTATTATCCTCCAGATGAATTTTATGCAGGAAGGTATAAATGCCGAATCCAATCAGTATGGATCCTCCGATTATTCCTGCAATCATGTAATTATTCTTCTGGTTAATCAGTTGCAAGGCCCCCAGCAAAGCAAGGTAAACCACGCTGATATCACTCAGAAATATTCCAAATGCAAGAAATATTGCCGATTTCATGCCCCTGTGGATACTGGTTTGCAGCAGCGTAAACAGTGCCGGTCCGAGTAAGGCCGACAATGTGAGTCCGAGAATGATGCCTTGTAAAAAGGGATGCATTATTAGGGGTTAGTGGGTTAAAGAGAAAAATATTAGTACAGGACTTTAGTGAAACAAGGTTTGATATTTGTAAAGTAAAAAGTTAACGCGCTTGTGTTGATTTAAGTATTCTGATAAAAGTTTATGTTTTTGGTTAACAAGATTTATTTTCTGTTCTTTAAAAATGCTATCCAGCTATCAAGTTTATCAGTTTTAAGTACCCTCGGGAACTTATGCTGACCTCCCTCCTTCCCGGTAAGTTTCAACCATTCATAAAACACCTTTGGTTCCATAACCTCAGCGGTTACATCGCGTATGGCATGCAATCGTTCGGTCCGGTAATCATCGTTGAGCAGTTTCAGGTTTTCATCAAGCATATTCGCCGCAGTTGCTGCATCAAGAGGCGAATCGCAACCCAGGTACCATTTATGTGCGAACATGCCTTTTTCGTGTTTAACGCCGGCTACCGCGAACTCGCGGATGGTAATGTTCAGAGTCCTCGACATCATTTCGACGGCATGGTTCAGGTTTTCCTGGGAAATATGTTCGCCACATAAACTAAGGAACTGTTTGGTGCGACCTGTAATTACTATCTCACTCAGAGGTTTAGACGTAAAACGGATGGTATCCCCGATAAGGTATCGCCAGGCCCCGGCGCAGGTAGTAATGAGCAATCCATAATCCTTAAATTCCTCCACTTCACTGATATTTAATACGGTGGCATCGGGTTTAAGGTTGCCATCCTCATCAAAATTTGATTCGTTGAACGGGACAAATTCATAGAAAATACCATTATCGAGAACAAGTTGCATGGCATTGGTATTCGGCCTGCTTTGGTAAGCGATAAATCCCTCCGATGCCAGGTATGTTTCCATGTAAGTCAGCGGACGGGCCAGCAGTTTCTCAAAACCTTTCAGATAAGGTGCAAACGAAACACCGCCATGCACATATATGCTGAGGTTTGGCCACATATCGTGAATGGTGTTCAGATGGTATGTTTCGATGATCTTTTCCAGCAATATCTGCAGCCAGGCCGGAACTCCGCAAATAACCCCGATATCCCATTCGGGAGCTTTTTTGATAATTTCATCCAGTTTGGTCGTCCAGTTGGTTTCTTTCGAAATGCGGTTGCCCGGTTTGTAAAAATGTTGAAACCAGAACGGAAGATTCCCGGTGGTAATACCCGAAAGGTCGCCTTCGTAATACGTTCCGTTGAACTGGAGCTGAGTGCTGCCGCCAAGCATCAAAATTCCTTTCGAGTAAAAATCTTTCGGGAAATCGTATTTGGCCAATGACCATAACTGTTTGAGACTGGTTTTCTCAATAGCCCTAAGCATATCCCTGGTAACAGGAAGGTATTTGCTTGCAGCGCCCGAAGTTCCTGAACTCAATGCAAAATATTTTACCTGGCCCGGCCAACTCACATAGGCTTCGCCGTTCAGCGTGCGGTACCACCATTGTCGGTGCATACTATCGTAATCAAAAAGAGGAACCTGCTTCTTAAACAGATTAATCGGATTTCGCTGCCTGAGCATAACCTGGAATCCGTATTCTTCACCAAAAGAAGTAAGCTGAGCTTGACGGAGCAACTTTTTCAGCGTCTGGATCTGAATTTTATAGGCGTCCTGAGTTTTCAGATTCTCCATCGGAATTTTACTCCTGAACTCAATAGCACTTTTAATAATGGATCCAAGTATGGGCATATATTCAGTAAATTAATATTGTAAGGGGCTAAATTAGAAATAATTTCTATATTCGTGCATAACAAATCATGTCCTCCGAACCTCTTATCCTTATTCCGTTGAAAGCTCCCTCTCTGAAAATTATTGCCCGCTATTCGGCATTAACTGTTATTACGATCGCAGAACTGATAGCACTTTGCCTGGCGGGATTTTTGATATTTGCCACAATAAATGATTATAAACCAGCAGAAAAAGAAACGATCCCTATGACAAAATACTCATTTCCTGATACTATTCCGGTTGGCCGTCTGGAGTTATATACCTGGAACATAGGTTATTGCGGCCTGGGGAAAAACATGGACTTCTTTTACGAAGGTGGTAAAATGGTGCACCCCGAACGGCAGTATTATGAGCGTTGCCGAGACGGTATTATATACCAGCTCACAACTCTTAACAAGCTCGATTTCATCCTCCTCCAGGAAGTTGACCAGCAATCGCACCGCACTTACCTGGATGACCAGGTTGAGCGGTTCAGAGCAACATTTAATGAATATTCCTCCTTTTTCGCCCTTAATTATAAAGTGCCGTTTGTTCCGGTTCCACCAACTTCGCCCATGGGTAAAGTAAAAAGCGGAATATTAACGCTGAGCCGGTTTCAGGCAGTTGAAGCTACGCGTTATAAATTTCCATCGGCTTACGGCTGGCCTAAACGGTTGTTTATGCTCGACCGCTGTTTTGTGCTTACACGGTACAATGTAAGCAATGGCAGGCAATTGGTTATAATCAATACCCACAATTCAGCTTATGCTGATGCTACCGATATGCGGGCAAAAGAACTTAAATTGCTGAAAGATGTAATTGCAAAAGAATATTCGAAAGGCAATTATGTAATAGCCGGCGGCGACTGGAACCAGAACCCTCTGCCTTTCAATCAGGATAGTATTCAGGATGGAAATGTAGTGAGAACAATATCTCCGGGAATCCCGGCTGATTTTTTACCTGCAGGTTATACGTGGGCCTTTGATCCCAAATACCCGACCAACCGGGAAGTGAACGAACCCTACACCAAAGGCAAAACTCATACTACCATCATCGATTTCTTTATCCTTTCTCCAAATATTGCACTGCTTACGGCCAATACCCTCCAAACTAATTTTGAATTTTCCGACCATCAACCAGTTGGTATGATAGTGGAATTGAAATAGTAATTTAAATGGTTGAATAGAGCTGGTAAGTTACGAATGGTCGGAAGTCGGAAGACGAAAGCCGGTACTATTTTATTCTTCCTCTGTGAACAAGGAGGCAGAAATACCATCAGCAAAAAGCAGCCCTTCGGGAGTTAACAAAAGTTTTCCTTCGCGGTAGACCATCTGTTTTGAATCGATAAAAGGCAATGCATCAAGCAGAAGTTTTTCGGCACTTTCTTCACCAAACTTTCGCTTTACCTCCACTAAATCGCAACCCCATTTTGTGCGAAGGGAAGTCATGATATACTCATTTAATTGTGTAAGCGGGCTTAATAATTCCTGTTCATGCTCCACTTCGCCCCCGGCAGATGTTTCAATATATTTAGCAAGATGAGCCACATTCCAGCTGCGTGAAATGCCATTATACGAATGTGCTGAAGGACCTAGTCCGAGGTAGTGTTTCCCTTGCCAGTAAGCTGTATTATGTCGCGAATACCCACCCGGAAGACAAAAGTTGGATACTTCATACTGTTCGTACCCATGTTCCGCTAACATCCGCAAAAGGATACTGTAATGCAGGAGCGAAAGGTTTTCATCAACGGGCTTCGTTTTGCCTTTCCGTATCATAAATGCCAGCGGGGTTTTATCTTCGATCGTAAGTGAATATGCGGAAATATGCGAAATCCCCAATGAGAATGCCTTCTGCAGGTTTTCTTCCCATCCCTGCTCAGTCAGGGTCGGAATACCATAAATAAGATCGATACTGAGGTTATGAAAACCGGCTTGCTTTGAATCACGGATGCATTGTGTTACCTGCGCCGAAGTGTGAGTGCGGCTTAAAAAAAGCAGGTCTTCCTGCCTGAAAGACTGTATGCCGATGCTCAACCGGTTTATGCCGGCTTTTTTCAAAGCTTTGAGCTTTTCAGGTGTGAGATCGTTGGGATTGGCTTCGAGGGTTATTTCTGCACTTTTATCGACAGGATAATTTGTGTGAATGGTATACAGTATCTTTTCAATATCACTGGTTTCAAGAATGGATGGTGTTCCTCCTCCAAAATAAATGGTTTCTATTGTATGACCTGCCAGGTAGTTTTTGCGTTGTTGCAATTCGCTTATAATGGCTTGCGAAACCTGCTTCATATTCCGGGTACTTGCCAGGGAATAAAAATTGCAGTAATTGCATTTATGCCTGCAAAAAGGAATATGGATATAAATTCCGGCCATGGATGAGGTTTAGATTGACGGTCGAAGGATTAAGGTGTAAGGCTTAAGTTGTAAGGTGTAAGTTGTAAGGCTTAAGGTGTAAGGTGTAAGGGAAAATGATGGTGAAAGTTACCGCATGTTGGTATATATTTAACAATGCCATATCCTTCATGAAGTAAACCCCGGTTCAATAATTAACTTTTTCAAGGTTAACTGTTACCTTTAAACCTCTTTTTTCAAAACAATCCTGAAAGTGGTGCCTTTACCGAGAGCTGAGCTTTTTACAAAGATTTTCCCCTTATGGTATTCGTTAATAATACGTTTCGAAAGCGATAAGCCCAACCCCCAGCCACGCTGCTTGCTCGAATAACCCGGGTTAAATATAGCCCGGAACATATTGCGGGGCAATCCTTTTCCTGTATCGCTGATATCAATATTTACCACATGTTCCTCATCAAGAATGTCGATGGTGATTTTCCCTTGCCGGGTCATGGCATCGACGGCATTTTTCACCAGGTTTTCGATAACCCATTCGAACAATTGCAGGTTCAGGGGTACTACTATCGATTGGTCAGGCGAAACATTTATCGAATAGTTTATTTTCTGCGAAGTGCGTGTTTTAAGATAGGACACGGAACTATAGATTACCGAAACAACATTTTCGGGAACGAGGGATGGATTTGAACCGATTTTAGAGAAGCGGTCGGTTATGGTACTCAGGCGGTTTACATCCTTGCGAAGCTCTTCGATGGTTTCGCTGTCCACATCCTTTGCTTCGAGGTAATCAACCCAGGCAATCATCGACGAAAGCGGTGTACCAAGCTGGTGAGCGGTTTCCTTGGCAAGCCCTGCCCACACCTGGTTTTGCTCACTACGCCTAGCCGTGCTGAAGAGCAGGTATGCCACCAACAGGAAGATGCCGATAATTACTAATTGTATGTAAGGGAAGTAACGCAATTGGGTTAAAACATACGAATCTTTATAAAATATAAACGTTTTCCCCTGGTCCGCAATGGCTATCTCGATGGGTTCGTTTTCGGCTGCCATATCGTTAACTATCCGGTGCAGATAGACCGAATCATGAATATGCAATGTGTCGATCTGTCCGAAAGCCAATGCCTTCGAGCGTGTACTATCGGTAATTAAAACCGGCACCGAAGCAGCGTTATTAGCCACTTCACTAAAAAATGCATCCACCAGGTTATTGAGAACAACCTGCATTTCGGTGAATAATTTTGAATCCTGGTAATAGATGTAATTCACCTCATTTTTATAATAACGGATTTCGATCGGAGGATACTGTGAAAACTCTTTTTTCAGATATTCCTTCATGCCGGGCACCGTATCGGAGGTGAAAACAGTATTCCGCTGGGAGATTATATTGCCGTCACCATCGGTAAGGATAACAGGGATTGAAGTATTATTCTGAATAATAGTTAGATAAAAATCGACATCATCGAGATTCCCTGCACGTGTAAGACGTTGCACGGCTTCGGCATATAACTGAACTTTGTTGCGTTCCTCGTCCTGGATCTGCGTAAAAAACTTTTGGGTTGAATTTACCAGCCTGGCGCGGGTTTGAATGGCATTGGCCCAGGTATGAATTTTCAGCCGCTCGTCCCTTGCTATTTTTTTTACCAATACATTTGAATACCAGAGCGAAAATGCAATAATAACAATAGCAAAAACAAACAGCAGGATTTTCCAGTGCCTTTTGCGGGAATAAATATTGTAACGGCTAAAAAAAGATCGCTTCATTTTAAAACTTTGCTATAAGGGCTTACGGGCTATAAATATACAACTTTAGGGTAATGGTCATTCAGGGTCAAACAGTTGTTTAGGGTAACGTGGTGATTTTTAGTGGACTTAGCGTCTTAATGATTCAAGGTTCAATGCTTCGCGTTCAATGCCTGCGGCGTTCAATGCTTCGCGTTCTAAGTTCGCGTAGTCGCGCATTTGTGTAGTTGTCGTACAATCGTTATTTGCTGTTTTCTGTTTTTCACTATTCGTTATTCGTTATTCACTTTTAAAGGTCATACAGTTGCTACAGGATGCTTCATGTTTCTCAGTGTTCTCCGTGTCTCCGTGGTATAAGAATTCAGGGGTATAAATCCGAAACCCACATTCCGAAATCAGAAATTCCACTCTCCCCATCACTTTTTATCATCGTCCCACTCAATCACAAACTTGCTTTCCTCCTGTTTTTTAAGTATCTCTTTGCCTTTGAGCTGTTGTGCTTTTTTTGTTGTATCACCCGTCATCCATCGGAATTCCTGTTTCAGGGCCTGTTTAAGTTCCACTTTCTGCGTTTTCAGATCGCCTGATATTTTTTCGCGCATGGCTTTCCTGTCGTATTTCACGATAGGGTCGTCAACTGTTCCCGTCAGCGATACGAATATTTTGGTCTTTCCCCGTCCATCATCCTCTATCGGGCCGAATTCAGACTGGTTGTCGGAACCTTTGTTGCGTAATTTAAATTTCGAAGCCACCAGGTCGGCCAATGCGAGTATGAAATGATAGTCGAGCCCATTATCGAACGTATGGGTTCCAAGTAATTGCAAATCCAGGGCATTTGATTTAATTTCCATTGACGGAATATAAATCACCTGGTTGGCTATATCAATCTGGTTGTGCATGGTTGCAAACCGGATATCGGACAGGTCCTGCACCTTTAAAAATGTTGAAAGACTTTGCATGGGACTGTAGTTCACCAGCCTTCCGTTTTCGATCATTATATCGGCATGGGTTTTAATGGAATTGAGGTCGATATTCAGATTATTCTTCATCGAGCAGGCAAAAATTACATCGGCACTCACCAGTCCTTCCAGATTTTCGTCTTTCAGGTCATCCTGCCCGAAGTTGCCAAATTCGGTGAAAAGCATTTTCACATTTACATTCTCGAGACGTGCCCTGGCCTGCAAAAGGGAAAATTTCCCGTCGCGGGCGTTAATGTTGGTCTGGCCAGTAACCCTGCCCTGGCAGGTCAGCATTGAGATGTCGGCAACCGAAAGAACCTTGTCCTGCATTTGTGCAACCCCGTTCAGATTAGTCGCACTGAATTTGCCGAATGTAAATTCGTTACTGTGTACCTGCAGGTTATGAATGTTGATATCACCAGGCAGCCTGAACTGGTATTCATCAGTTGAACCCTTTTGTGCACCAGATAATTGATCCCAATCGAAGCGCTGCGAACTGAGGGAACCTGTTACCGACAAGCTTTCGTTTTTAACAAAAATCCACGACAGAAGATTTCCCAAAGTACCGCGAAGGCTGAAATCACTGCGTCCCGCCTGAAAGGAAAGCTGTAATAGTTTCAGATCGTTCCCGTTAAAATCGAATAAGGATTGAATGTTTGTAATGGGCAAACCATAATTTTTCATACCAAGACTCGCCTGCTGGATACTTCCGCTACCGGTAAAGCTGCTGCTCAGAAAATCCGCCGATGTGGGATGTTTGATATCGGCAATGCGCCCGTTAAAGGCGGCATTTAGCTTTATCCAGCCACTCATGGAGGTGAAATACTCGTATTTGAGGAACTGTTGCAGCTTATTGAGGTTCAGGCTGGCATTGAGGTTGCATTGCAGTGTAGGCGAGGCAAAGCCCTGCATTACCAGCGATCCGCTTATAAAGCCATCGCCCAGGCTGGCTTTGAGGCTGTTGATGGATAAGGATTCGTTTTTGCCGTCCTGTTGTACAGTGTAAACGGCCGATCCCGAAACGTTGCGAAGGCCGATGCCTGATTTGCGCTCGGTGATATTTCCGTTTCGCATGTCGAGACGAACATAGACGGAAGGCATATGACCGCCCCCGAAAATGCCGGAAATTTTTGATGTAACATCCCCTTTACCCTCGAATTTGTAATCGCTTATAATTTTAGTGTAATTAGCAGGCACCAGCGACAGCATTTCCTGCAGGGTTGATCCGGTTGCTGATACATCCAGATTGACCTGCTTTTGCATGTCACTATAAATGAAACTTCCGGCAGCAACCAGTTTCAGTTTTCCGGTTTCCAGCGCTCCTTTCGTAATGTTGTACAACCCGGAATTGTTGTCTGCATCCATCACCAGCCACAGCTTAAGATCGCGCTCCGAAATATAACTAGTACCTTGCATTTTATAATCATGAACAATGATATTGCCGGCAAGTTCCAGGGCATACTTGCTGCTTCCGAAATTACCTTTTGCCTCAAATCCGGGTACATGCGCATCCACGTAAGTAAGCGAAACATCGTTGGTATACCGTATATGCAGCCTGTTTATAATAATGCGCTGCAATTCGAAATTGAAATTATCGTTACCGGTTTTGTCCGATTGTTTCCAGAAATGGAAATTATCACTGCCATCGACATAAACATGCGGATCTATTTCCACATCAGCTATCCTGATGCTTTTTACACGGTATTTTTTTCGCAGCAAATCCCAGATATTGAACCTCAGCGAAATGGCTCCTGCATTTAGCAGGTAGTTTGGGGAAGGAGCTTTAACTGCCTCCTTGATCCGGACTCCGTTAAATCGTACGGAGGCAAAAGGGAAATCCTTAAGCAGGCTGAGCTGCACATCGTCAATCTGCACCTCGGCGGTAAGGGATTTGTTAATTTCGGTAATAAATACTTTTTTAACTTCCGGTCCCAGGAATTGCTGCACCAGGAAAAGCAGCAAAACAATAAATGCGGCAATGCTGATTGTCCATATTGATATAACCCTCAGGGTTTTAAATTGCATAATCCGGTAAAGAGGTTTGTTGTTAGTATAACGCAAAAATACTATTGTTATTAGAATGAGGCGAAGAAAATGTCAATGAACAGGAAATATAGCCATTAAATGCAAAAAATCTATCCGAAAAGTTCACCAGACTAACACCAGGAGATATTATTTAGATTTGCTGCCTTGAGCAAGACTTATTTAAGCTTAAATATTTTTAGCCATTCAGAAACTTATACTTCAGATTTCTTAATTGTGATTAACTTTGAATAATTCACTTCCAATATCGAATACAACCTCCGGCCTGGTATCCTTCATGAAGCGGAAATGCTTTTTATGGCACTCACCAAGTCTTTCTTGTATGCATATTCACATGAAATATCCGCGCAGGCAAAAAGCTCACAAAAGGCTCTTTTATAACAATTTAATTGGTCCATACCGCTTCGGCCGGCGCCTGCGTGACTGACTTTGAAGAATAGGAGGATGCTGCCGCACTGTAATAGGATTCAACCATTCCCCAGCCTTTGGGAAATGACCAGTTATAGGTTTTCGCAAAATTATTGGTTCCGGTATAAGTACCTGTCCGGTCGTAGAAGTTGTATGTGAACGACCTGCTAACGACCGGCATATTGTTTATTAACACATACAAATACTGGCCAACAGCCATGCTTTTGGCAACTCCGTTATCGGTATAATCGACCATGAATTCAACAGGACCTGCAAAATTCGTTGTGGCAGGAGATGCCATACAGGTGCCTCCCTGTGTGGCTGTAAAATCATCCATCGTCGCAAACTCCGAACCCTTGATGGATCCCGGCAGTATCAACGTAAAATTACCCTCGGATGTAAGCGCTGCGTTGGCTAGTTTCCCGGCTCTTATCATTGCAGGCCCATAATGCCAGTTAACCAGCCGGGTCACGCCAGCATCTGTTTCTTTAAATTTTACAGTACCATTTATGGTGTATGTACTCGCTGTTACATCCGGCAGAGGGTCATCTTTTACATCTTTGCATCCAGGCTGAATACTTAAAGTGAGTGTGAAGAACAAAATAACGGAGAGGCCAAACAGCTTTTTCATAAGGGATTTGTTTTAAGATATTTCAGAATATTACAGGAATAAATTTTTTTTACTAAATAGTTTTGATTTCCGGGTTTTCCTAAGCGGAAGAGATGGAAGTTGCGTTGTTTAAATCAAATAATTCAGTTGCCATTTTTGAAACCATTTCCGGTTTGAGATCGTTCATGCAACGGAAATGTTTTTTAGGGCATTCGTGTAGCCCTTTTTGTGTACAGGGTCTGCAGGAAATATCTATTTCGGCCACCCTGCTGTTTTCCGGCAGCGGGAAGAAACCCAGTTCGCGGGTTGTAGGTCCGTAAACTGCCACCACCGGGGCTTTCATGGCCTGGGCCATATGCAGCATGCCTGTATCGTTGGTAAATACCATGGAGGCTTTGCCAAGCAATGCTGCTGATCCCATCAGGCTGAGTTTGCCGGCAAGATTTAGCGAACCCGTTTTCATCTGTGCCTGAACCTGGTTGCAGATTTCCACATCACCCGGACCTCCAATCAGAACTGTATAAGCAGCGGTTTTAGAGCAAAAAGTATCGGCAGCGGTTGCAAATCCCTGGGTTGTCCAACGCTTGTTTTCCCATTGGGCACCGGGAGCTATAACCAGAATCGGCGTTTCGGGGATAAAATTGTTGCGTTTTAAAATTTCAGAGATTTTTTCGCTCTCTTCAATTGGCGGAAATACTTCGGTTCCTTTTCCGTCGTATACCACACCCAATGTTTCCACCGCCTCGAAATAGCGCAGGTAAACCGGTTTTATCTCTTTGTAGATATTTATTTTAAAGCGGATCAGCAGGTCGCGGGCAAGTATCTTTTTCGAAAATCCCGAAACACCTGTTCGCGAACCGGCGCAAATCAGCATGCTGCGAATATTCTTCTGTATATCAAATATGCCCGAATACCTGCTGAAAAGTATATGCATCCTGATGCGCCTGAGTTCCTTCCTGCTGTTATTTTTATCGAAAGTGATAATGTTGCTGATATGAGGATTCCCCGACAACACCACCGCAAATTCCTTTTTCACAAGGAAATCGATCTGAGCTCCGGGATATTTTGCACGCAAACAGCGCACCAGCGGCGTTGTAAGTAGTACATCACCAATAGAACTGAAGCGGATTATCAGAAATTTATAGTTTGACGCCAACCGTTCTGAATTTTAAAATTGCAGGATTATTGTTTTTTAAACATTTATGCACCGATAAATTTTGAGGCAATCAGACGTTTTATTGCATCTTATCGATTAATACAACAGGTGATTGTAAGGATACCTGACTACATGAAGCCTCTTCACCTCATCGTAAAGTAATTTCTTTAATACATCAATGTTGGTTTTCTCTTTGGCCGAAATAAAAATAGCAGGTGAATTCACCTTTGCCATCCATGTGTTTTTAAGTTCTTCGAGGGTAATATTCTCCTTTTTATCAGGGGCCAGGTCATAAAGCTCTTTCTCTACGTGCGAATAGGCATCAATTTTATTGAAAACCACGATTGTGGGTTTCTCGGCACAGCCAATTTCAGCCAGCGTTTGTGAGGCAATTTCGACCTGTTCCTCGAAAGAGGCATGCGAAATATCCACAATGTGCAGAAGGAGGTCAGCCTCACGAACCTCGTCGAGTGTCGATTTGAAAGATTCAACCAGGTTGTGGGGCAGTTTGCGGATAAAACCTACGGTATCCGTCAGCAGGAAAGGCAGGTTTTCAATAACTACTTTCCGAACCGTAGTGTCGAGGGTGGCAAAAAGCTTGTTTTCGGCAAACACATCACTCTTGCTCAGCAGGTTCATAATTGTGCTTTTGCCTGCATTGGTATATCCTACCAGTGAAACGCGGATCATTTCATCACGGTTTTTTCGCTGGGTTACTTTCTGTTTGTCGATATCTTTCAGTTTTTCTTTCAGCAGGATAATTTTATCACGTATAATACGACGGTCGGTTTCAATTTCCTTTTCACCCGGTCCGCGCATTCCAATTCCTCCGCGTTGCTTCTCGAGGTGAGTCCACATATGGGTAAGGTGAGGGAGAAGGTACTGGTATTGGGCAAGCTCGACCTGCGTCCGGGCTGTTGTAGTTCGGGCACGCTTGGCAAATATATCGAGGATAAGCAAAGGCCTGTCGAGTACGCGGCACCCAAGTTCAGCTTCGATATTTCGGGTTTGTGACGTACTGAGTTCGTCGTCAAAGACAACAATATCAATGTTGGCAGCTTTTACATATTCGGCAATTTCCTGTAGTTTTCCGGCACCGACGAATGTACGTGGCTCAGGTTTGGCAAGTTTCTGAACAAAGCGCTTAACAGGAATGGCACCGGCAGTTTCAAGCAGAAATTCAAGCTCGTCGAGGTAATCGTGAACTTTTTCTTCGTCTTGTTTTTGGGTAACCAGGCCAATAAGAACGGCTTTTTCGGGTTTTATTGCGGGGTTGTGCATTTAAAAGTATTGAGATGACAAAGGTACGAATCTTTGAGATGGAGGGAACCATGAATGAATTACGCAAAATGCGTTACGCATTTTGCGTAATTCATTAAATATGTGAAGGGAGTAGAACGATCTGTTGCGGATATGAAATTTGAACCCATCTAAAAATTATCGATTATTTACAATATCTGTCAAGCCATTTCTTTCACATGTAAACATTATATATATAAAGGATTATTCTTATTGCAATTGCATCGTTCGGAACTTTGCAGGGTTAAAACACTTACTTGGATTATAAAATCGCCATAAAAGCCTATACCTTGACTACTTATTACGAAAACAACTGATCCAGCCCTTAAATTATTGTAATAAATAAGACAATTATTGGAAATATTATTATCTGTAATAATTACATAAATCATTGATTAATTAATATTTACTCTATTTTTTCTAAAAATATTCAAAATTATTTTTCAATATACATTTTCGCATATATGCAATGTTGTATATTTGCAAAATATAATATATGCATCATGGCAATAAATAATATCACAGGATCACCTGTCGAGGGCGAAGATTTTTATGGTAGAGGAAAGGAATTAACTGCTGCCTGGAATCACATTAAAAAGGGAAACTCAATTATTCTTTCAGCACCCCGGAGGGTTGGGAAATCATCATTCGCAAAGAAACTGCTCGAAAAAGCGAGGGCTGAAAGTTGGAATACATTGGAAATAAATCTGGAAGAAGTTAAATCAGAAGAACAATTTGTAAGACTTTTCATCGAAAGATTGCAAAACGAAAGCTGGTGGCAAAAATCCATTTCAAAATTAGGAGAACTGGCAAGCCAAATCATGGAAAGTATTAAACCCAAAATAAATTATGGCGATGCCAGTGCTACATTTGAATGGAAATCAAGGAAGACTGATGTGTATTCCGAGTTGAAAAAACTCTTAGACGATAAAAAGGAAACACTTATTATGATTGATGAATTAACCATTTTACTAACCAATCTTTTACGCGCTGATAAGGAAAACGGAATAAACGATGTTGCTTATTTTCTTAACTGGCTGAGAAGCTTCCGTCAGGTTAGC
>JBBQSY010000075.1:0-19154 GCA_038213495.1 Bacteroidales bacterium | reverse complement strand
ACGCATTAAAAAAAGACCCAAGTCTCAAATCCCAAATCTCAAGAACCAAGGCCTACTCTTAAACCCCGCTTGGAATTGGAGATTGGAATTTGGAATTTGAGATTTAATGAATGTGGAAATTTATCCCGTTTTAAGTATAGTTCTAATTCCAGGTTCGTTATTTTCCATATACCTGACTTTATTAGTCTTCTTTTTTCAGGGCGTGACACAAACATAAAAAAAGCCCGGGTCTTTTACCTCCCGGACCTGCATTTAGCCGAACAAATCAATACTTTTAAATGGCGCTTCCACCACGTTCGCCAGTGCGTATCCTGATGCATTCTTCGAGAGGTGTTATAAATATTTTGCCATCGCCCACCGCCCCTTCGGGGCCATCAGTCCGGGCGGCGTTTAAAATAGTGTCTACGGTAATGTCAACAAATGTTTCGTTCACCGCTATTTCAATCTTAATTTTTGGAATTAGGTCAGGAACAATAATCTGTCCACGGTACATTTCCTCCACGCGCTGCTGTCCGTGACCCGAAACCCGGCAGACAGTGATTCGTTTAATGTCAGCTTCTATAAGCGCTTCGCGCACTTTGTCGAGCTGAGCTTCCCTTATTATGGCTGTTATAAGTTTCATAGTGTGGGGTTTATGGGGATTATTGATTGTGTTATTCATAAAATATTAGGTTTTTAGAGTCGTGCCTGGTTCTTTAATCCTGGATCTTGGCACACTTGGATTTTGGTTCATGCAACTATGCAATATGCACAAAGCAACACACTGATTAATTCGCATTTAACATCCCGTATCCTCGTTCACCGTGATACGACCTGTCAAGCCCAGCCATTTCTTCCTCTTCCGTTGACTTGAAAGGTACAACTTTATTTAGAAGGTAAATGATCACAAATGTCATAGCTGCTGCATAAGCTACTGCAATACTAACTGCAATTGCCTGTACTCCCAGTTGATTCCAGATTGTCCAACTTCCACCAGCCGCCACAGCAGCTTCTTCCATCCACGATGGGCGGATAAAAAATACGAGCAGCAATGCACCTACAATTCCTCCTACTCCATGTATTCCAAAAGCATCAAGGCTGTCATCATATCCTAATTTATTTTTCAGCTGAATTGCCATATAGCATATTATTGAAGCCAGGATACCTAACATCAGGGCTCCCCATGGCTGAACAACACCCGCAGCGGGAGTAACGGCCACCAGCCCGGCGAGTATACCGCTGGCAAAACCAAGTGCAGTGGCTTTTCCCTGGTGCACCCATTCAATTACAGCCCAGGTAAGAGCACCGGCCGCTGCAGCAACCTGAGTTGCTACTAAAGCCTGGGCAGTACTAAGCCCGCTGGAAACGCTGCTTCCGGCATTGAATCCAAACCAGCCAACCCAAAGTAAGCCGGCACCCAGCATAACCATTACCATATTGTTCGGACGAATTACCTGGTAAGGATAACCACGACGGGCACCCAAAAATAAGGCAGCTATCAAACCGCTAACGCCAGCCGAAATATGAACGACGGTTCCTCCGGCAAAATCGATGGCACCTTTTGCGCCTATATTAAACAGGAAACCATCACTTGCCCAAACCCAGTGGCAAAGTGGATTGTAAACCAAAACACTCCACAGTGCTATAAAAAAGAAGTATGCTTTAAAGGATACCCTTTCAGCGATAGCACCCGCTATCAGCGCAGGGGTTATTATGGCGAACTTTCCCTGGAACATCGAAAAAACATATTCCGGAATGCCGGCATTCATAATTTTCGTATCGATGCCTTTTAAAAAGAAATAGTCAGGATTCCAGCCAAACCAGCCACCCAGAATATTGCCGCCAAAACTCATGCTGTAACCTACTGCCACCCATAAAATGCTGATAATACCCATTGCCACGAAGCTGTGCATCATGGTTCCAAGTACGTTTTTAGTGCGCACGAGTCCGCCATAGAACAAAGCAAGGCCTGGTATCATTAGTAAAACGAGAGCAGTCGAAGTAAGCATCCATGCTGTTGCACCCGTATCGATAGCAACTTCGTTTGACGCATATAACCCTGGAAAACCGGTGAAGAGCAATACCACCAAAACCAGGTTCCTTTTCCAAATTGATTTCATATCTGAGAATTTATTTTTCGTTCACTTCTTTCGCGGCAAAATTACACAAAAAATTTAAAAAACACACAAAAAAAATTATGACCCCCATAAAAACAGGCACATAATAGATAATATAATATAATAATTACATCACACCCCCATAAAATAGGTAGGTATAACAATATTTATCTATATATTAAAATTATTGGAAAATTTATACAAGAAATATCACCAGGCATATTTGGAGGTTATAAAAAGCGGGAATAAACAATTATATCTTCTAAATTCAGATACTCTTTTTCTTTAGATTCATAAAAAGTTTTGTCTGCCATTGGATTGTTCTCTATATTTACAAAGACGAATGGTTGGTAAAAAAAAGATGTCACCGGGAAATACAAAACTGCAGTTTGATTGTTTAATCCGGAAAATATTAATTTATGGATCACTATATCTTTTAGTTTTATGAAGAAACTTATCGAAGGCGCAGTTGCATTCAGGCAGAATGATTTTGAGAAACACGAAGAGCTATTTGCCGGACTCGGAAAGGAACAGAAGCCGCACACCTTATTTATAGGGTGTTCCGATTCGCGGTTGTTGCCTTCCATGATAACCGCAACCGGACCCGGAGAATTGTTTATTATTAGGAATGTCGCCAATATTGTTCCGCCTTACCAGGCCGACGGTGAGTACCTGGCTGCCGTTTCGGCCATTGAATTTGCCATACAGGCCCTGGAAGTTGAAAATATAGTAGTATGTGGCCATTCCAATTGCGGTGGTTGTGCTGCTTTATTCAAGCCGGCTGAATATTTTCAGAAATTACCCCACACACACAAATGGCTTGAACTTGCGCTTCCCGTTAAAGAAAAAGTGCTTAAAGAATTACCTCATGGCAATCCTGCATCAAGGGAATGGCTTGCCGAACAAATGAATGTGGTGGAGCAGATCCGTCACCTGCTTACCTACCCTTATATCGCCGAGAAATATGTTAAAGGATTGCTGACCATCAGTGGCTGGTATTACATCATCGAAACCGGCGAAATATACAGCTACAATAAAGATGAGGGATTATTTGAACTGATTAACTGAGAATGTTTTCTATTACACAATCAGGCTTGAGCTTTAAACCTGGCACCTGAAAGATCAGAAACTTATAGCACTATCGTTCTTCGTGTAATCTGAATTTTATACGCTGCTTCTCTGCTTTAGCCAGGTAACAATGCATTTAACAAATTGCATGTTCTGAAATACTGGCTTTCCAGGCGATTTGTTCTTCGATTGATATATACAGGAATAAAGGATTGTCTGCAGCGTTGAAACACAAAGAATCAAATAGGCATAAATTTCGTCGGAAAATTCAACATTTCCAATATAACCATTTAGATCACCTGTGGAAAGCGCATAAGGAAATAAAATGATTCTGATTATAAAAGTGTTTCAAATTTTGAGCTTCCGGCTTAAAATTTATTCTCCTTCAATTCTTTAATCCACTTTCCCCCATCCACTTTTTCCGGTTCGTAATTGAAAATTTTGTCAAGAAGTACATTTTCATCACTTTCGGAAATCAGGTTTATCCGGTGTTCGGGCTTTACAAACCGCTGATTAACAGAATGATCAAGAAACGCGAGCAGCTGGTTGTAATATCCAAGCACATTGAAAAGCGCCACAGGCTTAGTAATGATATCAAGCTGGTTCCAGCTCATCATTTCAAACACTTCGTCCAAAGTACCGATTCCACCAGGCATGGCAATAAAAGCATCCGAAAGGTCGTTCATCAGTGCTTTGCGTTCGGACATGGTATTTACCACATGAAATTCGGTTAGTCCTTTGTGAGCCACTTCCCTGTCAATCAATGTATGCGGCATTACTCCGATCACTTTTCCGCCGGCCAGCATCATGGTGTCGGCAATCACATGCATGATACCAACATTGCTGCCGCCATATACAAGTGTAATACTTTTTTCAACGAAAAGCATACCGAGGTCCCGGGCTTTCGAAGTGTATTCTTCCAGGCTTCCGGCACTGGAACCGCAAAAAACACAGATAGATTTTATTGAATTGTTCATGAGTTAAATTTTACTTAATTCCATTTTAAAAACATTGGCAATTTTACTCTTTAATACCAATTTCACCTCCTCCATATCCATTTCCTTTCCCAGTTCCTTTTGCAGCGAAGTTACTTTTTTATCGGTAAAACCACAGGGATTTATCAGGCTGAAATACGACAGGTTGGTATTTACATTAAAAGCGAATCCATGCATACTCACGCCACGGCTTACCCGCACGCCTATAGCACATATTTTCCGCGTTTTGCCGGGAACGCCGGGATCAAGCCAAACCCCTGTGGCTCCCTCTAGCCTGTGCCCGTCAATTTTATACTGTTTTAAACATAAAATTATAGCTTCCTCCAGCTTTTCAATATAATCCCGGATTCCTTTTGCAAAATAATCCAGGTTCAAAACCGGGTAGCCGACTATCTGGCCCGGACCGTGATACGTAATATCACCTCCGCGGTTGGTGTGGATAAATTCAGCATTTTTGGCCTGAAGCTGTAGTAAGTTGGCCAGTAAATTACTTTCGGAACCGCTTTTGCCCAAAGTAAAAACATGAGGATGCTCTACGAAAAGCAGGTAGTTTTCGGTTGTCAGGTCCTGCTTTTCAGGATTTTTTTGAATATCTAGTTTCTCAGCGATAATTTCTTTCAGAAGCTTTTCCTGGTAATCCCAGGCTTGCTGATAGGGCATTAATCCGAGGTCTACGAATTTTACAGTGGTCATTATGGTTTGAATTGTCTGATAAGTTTGAGAGTCTGAATAGTCTGACTGGTTTAAAAAATCAGAAATATGATGTGTTGAAGGACTACAGCTCTCACTGAGAAAGTTTATTAAGACTATCTAAGAGGTCATTATTTGGTTGATAGGTTATTTCTGTTTCTTTTACTCCGGTATTAAATTTTTGACCTTTAATAGGAGATTCTGAGAGGTATTTCATTAATTTCTTAATCTTAACCCCTGTACTTGAGGATAATTCATAAAATATTCCATAGTTTTCATCATCAATTAGCCCAACTTCATGAGATATAATAAGTTGCGTTAAATATTCCCCATTCGATCCTTTAGCAATAGAAAGGAAATTTAGAAATTCTTTTGAGCCTTCCCTCTCAAAACCTTCTGCAATATTAGACGGAACAGAAATCACCGATTTAATCATCTGGTGAACCAGTTCTCTGTCAAGGAAACTATTCTTTTCTCTAATTACCAGTAACGTTTTTACGGCCAACATTTTTGATTGTTGCCAGATCACCAAATCCTGAAATTTTGAAATTGTTGCCATAGTCTAGAATATTAGATTTTTTAAAAAAAGGTACGGTTTATTCATTTTTGTCAAACTCTCAAACTTATTAAACTTTCAAACTCTCCAACCTTTCAAACTATTAACCTCTCAAACTTATCAGACATTCAAACCAATCAAACATGTTTCTCCGCATGGTAACTGCTACGCACCAAAGGTTTGCTTTCCACATGCGTGAAGCCTTTTTCAAGCCCGGCCATACGATACTTTTCAAACTGATCAGGATGCACATACTCAATTACGGCCAGGTGAAAAGGTGTTGGCTGCAGGTATTGCCCGATAGTGAAGATACTGCAGTTTACGCTTCGCAAATCATCCATTGTTTCAAGCACTTCTGCTTCAGTTTCGCCCAGTCCCACCATGATGCCGGATTTAGCGCGTATTCCTGAAGCTGCAATCTGTCGCAATACTTCAAGACTGCGGTCGTATTGTGCCGCACTGCGAATCAGTGGCGTAAGGCGGCGAACCGTTTCGAGGTTGTGCGAAATAATATCGGGTGCCGATTCAATCACTCGCTGAAGCTGTTCCGCATTTCCGCCAAAGTCGGGAACAAGCGTTTCCAAAGTTGTTAAAGGATTTAATTCTTTTACTTTTTGAACTGTTGCTGACCACATGGCCGCACCTCCATCGGAAAGATCGTCGCGATCGACAGATGTGATAACAACATGTTTAAGATTCAGATGCTTTACGGACTCAGCAATTTTCAGCGGTTCGTCCGCATCTACCGGCAGGGGCTTGCCTGTTTTTGTGGCACAGAATTTACAACTGCGTGTGCATATATCACCAAGGATCATAAAAGTTGCTGTGCCGGCATTCCAGCATTCGCCCATATTCGGGCATTTACCGCTTGAACAAATGGTGTGCAATCCTTTTTGTTCGAGTATCCCTTTAACTTTCAGGTAGTTGTCGCCTTTGGGAAGTTTGATTTTCAGCCAGTCGGGTTTACGTATATGTTTGTTTGGTTTATCGGACATGTATCAATATTAATATTGGCAAAAGTACTTTATTTCGGGTTTCGGATGCTTTCAAAAGATGCGATTCAGCCCAGCCTTTCGGCCGGAACAGTTAAAATCGTACTTTTGGAGTATAAAATGAAAAATGTTTTCATTTTAGCACATTGATACATCTAGAGCCGAAGTTAAAATGAACGACTTATATCCATTGAAATTTAACCCCATTTTTAAAGAGAAAATATGGGGCGGAGATAAAATACACACTGTTTTCGGTATGGACTATGCCCCGTTGCCTAATTGCGGCGAAGCCTGGGTGTTATCCGGATACGGCGAAGAGATCAGTATGGTAAACAACGGTTTTCTTGCTGAAAATCAACTCGATGAGCTTATTGACGTATATATGGGCGACCTCGTTGGAGAAGCCATTTTTGAAAAATACGGCACCAAATTCCCTTTACTCATCAAAATACTGAACTCGAATGACTGGCTCTCGATTCAGGTGCATCCGGATGATGCGCTGGCAAAAAGCCGCCATAACGACCTGGGAAAAACCGAGATGTGGTATGTGGCTGATGCCGAACCCGGCGCTGAACTGATAAGCGGATTTAACCGGGAAATGGATGCTGAACGGTATGTTTCAAGTTTGAATAATGGTACGATTAAAGAAATAATGAACTATGAAAAGGTTCATAAAGGAGATGTTTATTTTATGCCTGCCGGCCGTGTTCATGCATTAGGACCAGGTCTTCTTATTTTCGAGATTCAGCAAACCAGCGACCTCACCTACCGTATCTATGATTTCGACAGGGTTGATGACAAGGGGATTCCCCGGCAGTTACATACCGATCTTGCCCTCGATGCGATCGACTTTACCAGGCACGAAAATTACAGGACCGAATATGAGCCGGCATTTAATAAAACAGTTCCGGTTGTTGAGAGTACATATTTCAATACCAGTATAATTCATTTCGACAAAGCTGTGGTTAAAGATTACAGTGGCATCGATTCTTTTGTAATCCTTCAATGCGTTGATGGTAAATGCAGCATCGAATATGATGGAGGAACAGAAATCCTGAAAGCAGGCGAAGTAATGCTTGTTCCGGCCATTATGGAGCGCATTCAGATTGTGCCCCTGACAGAAACAAAATTACTGGAGATCTATTATCCTCAGAAATAATATCGGTCGAACCTATTCCTATTTAACAAGCTCAGTCAGGAGGCCTGCATTTTTCATCAGCCTGTAAACCGGGTAAGCATTAAATCCCCTGCCCCATTGCGGAACCAGGTAGCGGTCGAAATAATTCCAGAAAAGCAAGCCATCATTTGATTGTGGCTCAAGCAGGTAAGCAGCCAGGTTGGCCAAAGGCTGAGCCATGCGCACCACGTAGGTTCCAGGATGGAATTCGACTGTATCGGGTATCAGTTTGCCTGTTGCCGAGTTATTATAGTGTCCCTGGTTTATCCGGTAAACCGGTTTCAAACCGGTCAGTTGAAATGATTCAACCTCAAGAGTGCTTTCTTTGGTTAGTTTCTCCAGTTTTATACCATGAGTAAGGAGAAGGCTTATAAGTATCGGGTCATTTGTCTTTATCAGGTAAGCAAAAGGCAGTGAAACACTTTTTGTGGCGAAGTAATCAGCCAGGTAACGGGTTGTCACCAGCCGTTTACGGTCACTCTTTTTTAGCCTTTCATGGCCTTCCCCATCCGTAATCACATCAACTTCGTAGGCTTTGATTGTAATATCTTTTGGTGTCGGCCTGGCCATATATTCAATCGGAAACGAATCCTGTACTGCCGGTGCTATCCCCCTGGCGATCGTCCTTAAATCGGCTTTTTTAAGCAGAAGCTGTATTTCATTGGCATGCGATGCGGAGTAATCGAGTATGGAATGCAGCAGGCTGTAACTGCCCAGCACCCTCGTTTTGTAATCGGCATACACATAGTTTTCGTTCAGTATAGCCAGACGGTTGCGAAGGCCCATATAGTTTACAAGGTAACGGGGCTCCGAAGCATCAGCGACCCAGCCGTTTTCAGGATTTTTTAAGTCCTTAAATTCACCGTAAAAACAATTCAGTACATTGTATTTTTCTGTCAAAATTGATGAAACAGCAGGCATCACATTATCTCTCATGTAAATGACCAGATCACGGTCTCCGGCCGGATTCATCATCCAGGTAAAAGTAACAGGTTCTTCGTGATAGGATCCGTTGGTGGTGTGGCAATCGACCATGACCGAAGGATCCCACCTGCGGATTACATTTTTAATCAGGCCATTCATTTCAGGAGTTTCGAGTTTCATGGCATCCCGGTTCAGATCGAGCATTTGGCCGTTGTACCGAAGCCCTACGCCATTTATCGGGCCGTTCTGATTTGTGCGGTTTTTGGTACTGATGGCTTCGTTACCATCGGGATTAAAGTTGGGGCATATCAGAACAACTGCTTTCTGAAGAATGTCATTGTTCAGGCCTTTCACCAGGTCGCGCGCAAGCATGAGGCTGGCTTCCTTTCCTTCGACTTCGCCGGCATGTATATTTGCCTGTATATAAACAACGATGCGTTTATCGTTTTGCAGATCTGCCGGTGTTGCAGGCATGGGATTGGCAATGATCAACAGCGGAACATCTCGTCCTTCAGTGGTTTTGGCAATGGATTCAACCCGGATAAACTTTGAAATCTTTGTTAATTCCTTAATAAACTGTTGTACATCGGCGTACCTGGAAGTGGATTCGAAATTTGATTTTTCGGCCACGGTTAACAAGCTGTTTTGTGCCGACAACCGGATTAGTCCGGCCATAAGAACCAGGCACAGTAAAAGAGTTTTTTTCATCTGAAATTTTGATTGAACGTAGAATTGACTTTGAGAAATATCCTTTGCAATAAAAAAATAAAAGTATGAAAACTTCCGGATCATGCCTGACAATTATTTGCTCCTGATCACTTTTACCATGTTCACGGTATCTGCTCTGAAAATCATACATGTGTAAATACCTGCAACCAGATGGCTTCCGTCAAAAATAACCTCATGTGCACCTTCTGCTTTTACGCCCTCTTCAATAATGCCAGCTTCCATACCAATAGAATTGTAAATTATAATTTTAACATGACCGGTTGATTTCATGGTATAATTGAGATAAATTTTGCCGGTAAAAGGATTCGGATATGCCGAAAAACCATTTACCGAAGAATTCTTAATTCCAACCGATTCAAAGCTGATTTCATTTGATTCTACCGAAGGACAGCCTTCCGCGTTTTTGGTAATAACATAATATGCTCCTGCGCTTTCAGGATAAAAAAGCTGGCTGGTTGCCCCGCTTACCGGACCCTGGCTGTTAAACCACTGGTTGCCGGTTGTAGCTGAAGAAACCAGGTATCCGTTCGTTGCATTTATAACCGGAGTATCCGGTCTGCCTATCACATTTACGGATACTTTGCTGCTGGCTGACGAAGATTTACCGGCCAGATGCACATCATATGTGGTTGTTTCAGCAGGTCGGGCAGATGGATTAAAGATGGAAGCATTGCTGAGTGAAACTGTCGGTGACCAGGTATAATTATAGGGTTCGGCTCCTACACCTGCAAGCACATACAGCTGCGACTGATCTCCGGCACATATGGTTGTCGGTTCAGCCAGTACTTTGACTGTGAGCGGGCCTGCCTGCGTTCCGACAAAAGAGGGAAGGCGGATATTGTCAATCCAGGCAGCATCAAGCCCTGCAGCAGTAGCTTCGTCTTTTTCGTAAGTCCATCGCATACGGTGGGTACCTGCTTTAACAGGATAAGTTACTTTTGCCCAGTCCTTATTTCCGCTCCAGCTACCCATTTCCGTTTCATCCACATAAAATTTAAGGAAATCGTATCCGGTTTCGGAGGAAACTTTACGATCAAAAGAAATTGTATCGGCAAAAAGAACCTGCCCTTCCAGGTACATCTCACTTCGCTCCAGGTTGTTGATCGCTCCCGATTTGGCGCTAAACATCCCCCCGGAGTTATCTGCCGCTGCGATTTCCCATGGTCTGTTACCATTCATTCTCCAGTTATATTTTGTAAAATCGCCTGTATCAAAATCCTCAATCTGCTGACCAATAACCGGCTCAAGGTTTGAAACCGAGTTATACGGGCCGGCCTCTGTAACAACATAGAGTGAAAAAGTGCTTCCCGGTGCAGCATCATTGCTGACTGTAAAACTGAATACAGATGTCCCTGTTGCTCCCGGAACAAGTGTTCCAAGGTTCAGAACCAGGGAATTTGCAGAAACATTATCACCAAAAACAAACAAGCGTGTTGTAACTTCTGCAGAAGTGCAATGTCCGGTATTAACGACAGGCACCGAAATATATATTGTTTCACCCGGATCAATACGTCCGTTGCCATTGCCTTCCGCAACATCACAAAAGACCATGTTGCCATTTTTGAGTTTTGGCGCATGTGCATTAAAGCTAAATCCGGAGCTAAACGTGCATGTATCTGTTTGTGTTGAAATAACCATCGAAACTATATGCATATCCGGCACATTATCGTTCAGCCTAAAAGAGAAAGCTTGTGTCGCCCTGGCTGATGAGGAAGCAGGAATATCGGGCCAGGAATATGTGTTTGATAACACTGTGAGAAAAGGATCGTTTGTATTGAGTGTTGATACTCCTTTATTTGCTTCTGTTTTTCCCAGATTAATCAACGATAAATCAACAGAAAGTTGCTCCCCGGACACAGGAAACTGATTATTGTTTCCATCACCATCTATAATCCGGATCGAGTCATGTACCAGGTAAGGACCCTGTGGTATTGACACCAATACACTATCGATGAATGGCTGGCGGTTTTGTTTTGTAATTACAATATTGGCAAAGCCTGGCTGCGAGAAAGGCTGCAGGGAAACAACTGCCAGACCGTTATCATCCGAAACTGACACACCATAAAGTTTGTTATTTTTACTTATTGCCACACAGGCATAGGGTTCGGTTCGGACTTCAAAAAATAAGGTTCCAAGGGGAAGCATCTGTGCATATTTCGCCGTCATTGCCTTTGGTTCCGAAAAATAAATCATAGTCGAAGGGTCACCCATCAGGCAATAGATTTCCCAGTAATATTTCTTCATTCCTGAATTTGATTCCTGAACGGCAAGATTCCCGGCAAAAACCATTTGTCCCATGGTACTGTACCATTCGGAAGCTGCCTCGCCGTGATCATGAAAAAGGCGGTCGTAAGTTCCCAGGCTGGTAGTTTCATAGGTCGGGTTTGTAACAACCGATCCGTTACCGATACTCCACCAGTAGTCCTCGTCCCAGTAGGTTAAATCCGAGGCACCAATGTATGCTAAAGCCCCTTTGTTTTCGGCTCTTACCAGCGCTTCGCCGAATGAATTCAGGTTATAGGCGTTTGTCTGGCAGGAATTTCCGACTATCAACCCATATTTGCCATCGTTGCCGAGCTTATCAATATCCGGTATAGTAAACGAAGGGTTTGCCCATCCGTATTGATTTCCATGTGCTGAATAGTTTGCAAAAGCAACACCTCGGCTAATATCCGCCTGAATTCGCTGCGAATAATTTCCTCCTGCAGGTTCAGGCTGCAGGTACGTATGCGCCAGCAGGTTGTGGTCGGCATTAAAGTAGTTGGTTGTCAGGTAGTTTACCTGTCCGTTGCCCCATTTCGCCTGGTGTGTGGCATCTGCCCCTGCCGCCAGCACAACCTCATTGAGAAATGACGGATCAGGCATCAGGTATTGCTCGTACTGCAGCGTTTTATTGATCTGTGGCAGCAATTCGGCAACAGTGTTGGCGGAAAATCTTCCGTAATAAACTTCGGGCAGGTAATCCCCGGTGTATTCGCAATAATAGAGATCGCTGACATGCCCGCCGCAGTCGAAAGCCGGTATCTGATCCACATCGCCGACAAATAAAACAAAAGTTGGCGCAGGATCTTCGACAGTGGCTGCGTTGTATAAATTTTGAAGATATACCTTAATCGAGCTTAAAGATTTGCCAACTTCGGGTTCATCCGTATATGCCTCTATAACATTAAATCCGCGCCTGGTTTTCCAACTGATAAAAGGCTGTAGCGCATCCCGGAACATAGGATCGGAAAAGATAACGTATTTAACCGGGTAAGCAGAATTTTGGCTGAAGTCAGCAGCATCAGGCTGATGGTTGAGAGTATTATTGAAAACACTGCTGAAATACGGCGAATGCATATTGCCATTATTCACGCTGCTTTTTAAATTACCGGCGCCTTCAAAACTAATTTCCACTACCAGGTTATTGTACACTCTAATGCAATTGGTTACCGGGTTGTACTCAACGGGGGAAAGGACAAGGTTGGCGAGTCGGACATTCCGCATAAATCCTGCAACCTCCACCCGGGCTAATTCTTCGCCGTAAAAACTGTTGGTTTCGTATACCTGCCTGTTATAGGCAAGTACTTCTTCCAGTTTGTTGTTTTTTGGTTGTGGTGGCTGAGCGGGAAATAGTTTTTGGGTTATTCCAAAATCCGAAAGCTTATATTCTGTGAGGTCGAAACTGATAATTTTCACCCGTGGTGTTGATCCTGCAGGCACTTCAATCATTTTGCTTAGCACCGGCAATTGCGGATATCCTGTAAGAGTGGTTTTTGAATAGGAGTTTAGCAGCAACTCAACAAATTCCCCCTTTTCCGTGTTTAGCAATGTTGTGTTGAAACTGCTGATTGTATTGGAAACCTGTAATCGGCCGGATGTATTTGCAATCACACTTACCCTGTTGCTGTGCGAAGCGGAAAGGATAATTTCACTGGATGCATTAACTTGCAGGCAGCCAAAAAGTGCAAATAATAATATCCATCCGGATATATTTTTTTTTAAAGATTTATACACGCAACTGCAGGTTTTAAAGGCACAGGAACCAGATACAAAGTTATATATTTATCAATACCACAGGCCATGAAGCCCACAAGCTGAGATATACAATGCGTTTTAACATGATCATACCTGTTGAGCTATTTATTGAATCAATATTCGCATTAGCGTACAAGTATAAAATGACTTCAAAAGGTGAGACAAACAAGTTTTTGTGGTTTATGGTGTATCGCTTCGTATAATATACTTTTAAAACAAAAGCCCAATAGCCCTTATTTACGCTGCATGTTTTGGATTAACTCCCCTTCCTGATTTCATTTTTAGCAGAGAATTAACACGTATGACATTCTTTTTATAGAGAGCCAGCAAAGGAGACTTAAAATAACGGATGGCAGGTCTTAGTATGCGCTATGACCAGGATGCGAAAAATATCGATATATCATAAATCTGTGAATTATGTAATTCTAAGGATAAATTATGTAATCATCAATCCTAACGTATGCTTTACTTTGCATATTCAAAATTAAATCCATAATGCTATGGGTATTGAACTTAATTATTAGCAATAACATGAACTACTTTGTATTTATTTTAGGAGTAATACTCCTCCTCATTACCATTACTGATTTAATTAATACTTCATTATCCGTGCGTGGAGTCGGCTTCATGACAAAACGGCTATCCAAGACCATTTGGACAGTCCTGTTAGCTCTTCATAAAAGAACAGGAGCCAGAAAACCTCTTGAGTACGGTGGGGCTTTTATTTTAGTGGCTATCCTCTTTAACTGGTTGCTGTTAATATGGACTTCTGCCAGCCTTTTGTTTATCAGCCAACCCGATTCGCTGATGAATGTTGAGTCCAATTCACCTACTACAATTATTGATAAAATATTTTATACGGGCTATACTCTGTCCACATTGGGTTTGGGCGACATCGAGCCGGATGGATCCTTCTGGGATATTCTTACCGCAGTACTTTCGTTTACCGGACTGATTTTGATCTCTATAGCCATCACTTACTTAATTCCGGTGGTTTCAGCTGAAATTATGAAAAGGAGAATAAGTGTATATATTACCACACTGGGTTGTTCAACAGAAGATATCTTATTGAATTATTGGAATGGCGAAAACTTCAGGGAATTGGAGCAACCTTTTATTAGCCTGACAGGTACTATCATTTTACACGCTCAAAATCACAAAGCCTATTCTGTCCTCCATTTTTTCCATTCTTCCGACAAAAAAGAAGCTTTTGCACTCAACCTCACAAACCTTGATGAAGCACTAACAATGCTGCTTTACGTTATTCCTGCAGCACAACAGCCTTCATTCAATGTTCTAATGGGTCTGCGAAAAGCCATCACCTCTTATCTCGTAACGCTACCGGAAGCTTTTATTATCCCTGGCGATGAAACTCCTCCTTTGCCTGAACTTTCAGCACTTGAGACTAAGGGGATACAGCTGATTAAAGGTGAGACGGTAGATTTAGCCTACGAAAAGATCAAGTCAAGACGCAGACTATTGTTGTCACTGATTAAAGATGATGGATGGAATTGGAATGACCTTCAAGCTGGCAGCTACAATCATGAAATGATCTTTACTGCTAAATAATCCAATTGATTGAATTGTTCCGGAAGAATATTTAAAACAACAAATAAAAAGAATTGATCCCCGGACAAAAGACATATTAGTGAAAATTCAATCTAACTACGGAAAAATTCAAACGGAGTAGTGAAAATCCTTCAGAATACGCTTGAACTTCATAACTACCTAAACTGTGAGCGAATTGTTCCACGTTTAATATTACTATTCCAATCGCCTGAAGAATCAGCAATTTGTAAAAACTATCGGATATTATACCAATTACGATTTAAAATGCCGCATAGCAAAAAAATCTTGTAATGGTTAATAATAACTATGTTAATTCCTTATACCCTGATTAACTCAGAAATCATTTTAAAAAGCTGAATGTAAACTGGATAGATAAATAAAAAGCACGACACGCCAATATTTTGTGTAAGTAATGGCAGGGAAAGTGCTTAATATCAAGGTTTAGCTTCGCTGAACTCCTTTCAGTCGGTTGTAGCCCGTTCAAACTTCATCATGGATTTGACAGGAAAGTACAACGCAAACTGCCGCTACTCATACAATTTACCGATATAAACCCCGCTTACTAGTTAATTATGGGAATAATTTTCATGATATGAAATTAGATTGAGAGGTTAAATATCATGGGTATTTATACGAATCAAGGGTTGAAATTGTAACTTATTGGTTGCCAGGCGAACTCTTCCAGAGTTTTAAACTCTGGAAGAGTTTAACGCCCCAATAGACAAAACATGAATTCAACCCTTGATTCGCATTATTTATTTATCTTTATGCGTTTTTTAAGTTCCAAATTTTATAGTATTCATGAGAAAAGTATTAATGCTTAGTGCCCTCCTGATGCAATTTCTCGGTGCATTTTCGCAGGAAGCAACTTTGAATAATGACACATTAAGGAAAGATGCCTTAAATGTGTTTATGGAGGCCAGCGATTATATCCGAAAGGACATTCCGTACATTAATTATGTAAGAGACATTAAAGATGCCGGTGTTTACATTATATCAACTTCCCAGAGAACAGGCTCCGGAGGACGCGAGTATACTTATTTTTTTATCGGGCAGGTCGGGAATGCAGGTATGCGTGATACGCTTTCCTTTGTTACTGCTCCTGATGAAACAGAGGATGAAATCAGGCTGAAACAGGTAAAAACATTGAAAATAGGTTTGATGCGATATGTGGCCAGAACTCCGCTTTCGAAATACATGAATATAAGTTTCAGTGAGCCATTGTCCGAAACTGTATATTCCGATAAATGGAATAGCTGGGTATACAAAGCCTCTATTAGAGGATGGTTTGATGGCCAGCAGAGCTATAAATCAGCAAATCTGAACGGGAATGTCTCGGCAGCCCGTGTAACAAAAGATTGGAAAACCAATATTTCGGCGAGGTACAATTATGGCACTGATAAATATGACCTCGGGGATGAGATTATCACCAGTAATAACAATTCCAAATCCCTGAATGCCCTCATAGTGAGAAGCATTTCAGATCATTGGTCGTACGGAGGATCAGCCTATCTGGGATCGTCGAGCTACAGCAATAATAACTTTGCCGTTTCCGTACAACCCGGAATTGAATACGACCTGTTCCCATACTCCGAATCGACACGGCGGCAATTAAGGCTGCTTTATACGATCGGTTACAGATTTTCGTCCTATATTGATACCACGGTTTATAACAAGACCGAAGAAGGCCACTTTTTGCACTCCATGAACGCAGCCTATGAAGTCGTTCAAAAATGGGGGTCAATTGATATTGAACTTGACTACAGTAATTACCTGTACGATTGGTCAAAGAATAATCTTTCGCTAAGCGCGCATTTTGACCTGAGAATTGCAAAAGGATTATCAGTCAGTTTTCGTGGCGGAGCATCACTTATTCATGATCAGTTAGGGTTGGTGAAAGGCGGTGCCACCACAGAAGAAGTCCTCCTTCGACAGAAAGAATTGGCTACCCAATTCAATTATTATACAAGTTTTGGTTTTACTTATACTTTTGGCTCAATCTACAACAACGTGGTAAACCCGCGCTTCGGAAACTGAGGCGGCGACGGTTAACGATCAGCTATTAATGAGGTTCCTGTCATTTTGAGAGTTCGGTCTGATTCAGGTTTTATGCTGTATTGTATTCCATTTCCTCTTTCAGAGATAAAAAACTTTATGATTTCAGATATTTCATGCCTCTTTTCCAAGTAGGATTGAAGCAAAAAAGCGCAGGAGATAAAATCAGTAAATTTCTCACCTTATCTCTTACGCTTCATTATACTATTAAGAAGGGCCGCTCTTTCGGGAGCAAATTAGTTTTTGTGCTTATCCGCATTATGGCAGCAGGTTTCGGCATTGCAGGTTTCGGGTTTCTCAACAACCAATACAACACTGAAAATGCCCTCGTCCGAATTGATATCATTGTATTTTTTTATCATATCCGCATCAAGGTATTTCTCAAGCAATTCCTGTGGAAGTTCCACTTTATTAACTTCAACAATTCCGCCCTGGGTAAAACCGGTTTTCTGAAAATAACTCATAAACACCTCTGCTTTTTCGGCGCCGGCTATGCAGCCGGATATGGCTGAGGCTTCCTTGCGGAGTTCATCAGGAATGTCATTAATGATCACAAAATCCGAAACGCATGCATACCCGCTGTGGTCAACAACACGGTACATTTCGTCGGCCACTTTCTGCTTGTTGGCTTGCAGGTTGAAAACACAACTTGCATAAACCACATTGGCAAATTCATCCGGCACGGGTGCGGCAGCAATATTACCCAGCCTGAACTCTACATTGCTCACTTTTGTTGAATCAACCAGGTTGCGGGCAGTAGTAATATTCTGTTCGGAAATGTCGATTCCTATAACTTTGCCTGTCGGACCTACCACGCCTGCTGCTGAAACACAGTCGCTTCCGTGACCTGATCCGAATTCGACCACACGATCGCCTTCTTGCAGCAACTGGAACCGGGATGGGAGGTTTATATCTGTTTCCGAAGGGTTATGACTATTTGAATGGCTTCCGCAACCACCTGATCCACAACCACAAGCGCTATTTTTTACTGTCTTTTTATTCTCTATTGTTTGTGCTTCTACCTGCATAGTAAGTAATTTTAGTATTTGATGAATATGAGCCTGAACTCAACCTTTAACACTACCATAACAAGAATCGTTCTATAAGGTTTCGACAAATTAAATATTTATTTTTTTCGATATGAAAACCGTAACACCGCATAATCTATGGGTACCTCTGTATCTATTTAAATACCAAATAAGTAATAGAGATAATACTCAATGATCTCTATCACTTAAAGATTGTCTACAATAGCCCCAAAATCTTATCAATGCTGCTGTTCACAGCATTTGGTCCAAAATACGATAATATATTTTTGAAAAAAACCCCGGCACTTTGAAGCTTAATTTCGCGCCGGAGTTAATTGAAAGCAACCAGTCCTACCTGGCAATAATTACTGTTTCAGAATGTATAATTTCGTTATTCATTACAGTAAGTTTATACACTCCGTCAGGCAAATGAGTTGTATTCCAGGTTAGTATTTGTTCACCTGATCTAACATTCCTGACTTTTTGTTCAATTTTTCTTCCGTTAATATCGGATAATGTTATTTTGAAATTTGTTTGCTGTTCAAAGTCTGTTTTAATGTTTAACTGATCTTTGACTGGATTCGGATAACATACAATATGTTTCAACGCCTTTGCGGGTAACTCTGGTGTGCCTAAAAAAGACTCAGGCGTTAACAGGTATGTTCTGTTGGTTCCTGTAAAATAGCTGTTGTTGCTAGCATTAATCCCCTGCACCAGAATTTTCCCGTTGGAAGGAATGTATGTCATTGTCGGAAAGAAATATTCCTGATTCGGGAGCGTATATGATTCAAGTGGATGGGCAACTTGGCCGGAAGTAAGGCTAACAGTTACCAAGCTTAATTGCTGAGGATTAGAACCTGCGTCAACTCCCATCACATATGCAAGGTTTTCTTCTTTATTCAGAACCAAAGTGAAAAATCCGCCATCAGTTAACGGATCAATAAGCGGTGTATCTGTTACCACTTTTTCAAATAGTTTTGTAACAGGATCAAATGTTACCAGTATATATTCAGTTGACGGGCTGGTCCTGTAGGCAAGCAGAAGATAATGTCCATCAGTCATATGTATATCATTAATTGGTTTTGTAAAATCATTCAGCAATAACCACCCGCCATTCGGATCGGAAGGGATTAATTCGGATGATTGAAGCACAAAATCATTGGTTTCCGGCTGATAATATTCAACAACAGTAATGGAATTACTGCCATAAGTCTGAAGACCACCGGCAATTACAGCACCTCCATCACTGGTTGGAAGA
>JBBQSY010000074.1:0-19165 GCA_038213495.1 Bacteroidales bacterium | reverse complement strand
GAATTTAAACCAAACATAAAATTGAAAATTAACCTACTAAACTAATTATTATGAAACCAAAAAGAAACCTATGGATTTACCCATTCCTATTAATGGGCTTTATTTTAATCGTCGCCAACAGTTGTAAAAAAGACGACAACACTCCTCAAACCGGTGATACCGGAACCGTAACAGATGTCGATGGTAATGTGTATCATACCGTAACCATCAACAAGCAAATCTGGATGGTGGAAAACCTGAGAACCACGCACTATAATGATAGTACATCCATTCTTAATTTAGGCGGTAATACTGATTGGCAAAACAATACCACGGGCGCTTATTGCTGGTACAATAATGATGGCGCTGCAGCTATAAATAGTCCTTATGGCGCTCTTTATAACTGGTATGCAGTTAACACCTATAAGTTATGTCCTAAAGGATGGCATGTGCCAAATAATGCCGAATGGGATGATCTTATAGCCTTTTTGGGCGGAACCATTGTGGCAGGAGACAAACTGAAAGAAGCCGGCACCACTCACTGGACAGCTCCCAATACCAAAGCCGACAACAGCAGCGGCTTTACAGCGCTTCCGGGTGGCTACCGTTTAAGCAACGGTCAATTCGGCCGCCTTCGCGAATTGGGTAACTGGTGGGGCGTTTCCAACGACAATACAAGTAATGCCTGGAACTGTGGCCTGGATTACCAGGTAAGCAGCGCTAACCGATATTACAACAACAAGGGGATAGGCTTCTCTGTGCGATGTATCAAGGGAGCATTGGCAAGGTAAACGCAGTTGAAAAGCCAGGTTAAGCATTGGCAATAATTGATTGAAAACGCATTAATCGAATTAAAAATCTAAACCATGAAAAAACTATCTGCTTTCTTTTCCGCGCTTTTTCTTTGCTTTAGCGCCGCATTTAGCCAAACCCCTGTTATGACCATGACAACCAGCAAAGCCATTGGTTCTGATTTTACATTTTCGCTGATAGCCAATGCTCCAGGCACTACAGTAAAAGTAGACTTTGGCAATGGTACGCTCATTGATAAAACTGTTGATGCAGGGAATCTTATTACCGGAATCAGCGGCACCTTGATTGGTTCTCAAACCGTAAAAGTATATGGTGCCGGCATTATTTACCTCAATTGCAACAATAGCCAGGTAACCGCTTTGGATGTTAGTAAAAATACGGCCTTGGAAGTACTTTTTTGCATCAATAATCAACTCACAGCAATAGATGTAAGCAAAAATACAGCACTAAAAGGGCTTAGTTGCTCAAAGAATCGGCTAACTACTTTGGACGTAAGCAAGGATCTGGCGATGACAGATCTTTGGTGCTCCGGCAATCAACTTACAAATCTGGACGTAAGTCATAATACTTCCTTGACATGGCTTTGGTGCGAATCTAACAATTTCACTTATGCAACTTTGCCAATTAAGCGAACAACCTGGGATTATAAATATGCACCTCAAAAATCCATGCCGATTGCACCATCCTCAGGCACCGGAATCGAATTAGACCTCAGCAGCCAGCTTACCGTAAATGCCAATACCACCGTTTACACTTGGAAAACAAAAGGCGGCACCACCCTTGTGCAGGGAACTGATTATACACTTACCAATGGCAAAACAGTTTTCCTTAAAGCACAAACCGATAGCGTGTATTGCGAAATGACAAATGCCACATTCCCCGATTTTACCGGCGATGTGGCGTTAAAAACTACCTGTACCAAAGTATCGGGTACTGTTGGTATGGAAGAAAACGCCGCCGTACCCGATGTTCAAGTTTATGCCCGGAACAAAACTATTTACATTGATGCGCCAGCCAACGGGCAGGCTGCGGTTTACGATATAAATGGGAGGTTGGTGGCGGATAGAGAAATATTGGCTGGAGAAAATACAATAGAAATGCAAAAGAGCGGTGTGTTTTTGGTAAGGTTTACCTGGAACAAAGCATCGGGTATTAAAAAGGTATTTATAGGAAATTAACATCTGGCGGACTACCGGTTGATAAGTATACTTGTCAATATTTGCTCATTAAACACTTTCCAAAAAACAAATGTAATATAACAGGTTTACATACACCGTTAATTTTTCGGCTAAATATTATTTTGATGTGCTAGGATAAGAATACATAAGTCGTTTTCTGTTTTTGTTTTTTCTCATGTCCTTTTTTGATCACGTGATACAAAAGGACCAAAAAATGTAGGCTTATTAGAAATTTCACACAGATGTACGACCCGGTAAGGCTCAGAACTGCCAGTATTTTTCGGAAGCCTTGACTTTTTGTTCTTTCCTGACTTCTGACGCATAGCAATTTTTGCAAAAATTGAGTTTGTAATTTGCTGATTATATGATTATTAGCTATTAGAAAAATGGATTTTACCGCACTAATCTTCGTTTTTCTATATTGCTTCTTAATAACGCAAAATTTGATTTTAAGGACTTGAGAATCGCTTAAAGAAATTTTATTCTTTTTCTTAGTTCATTTATTAACTCTCAATAACTTTAAACCTCAAATACGAAAAACCATGGAGCATGGTACCACACTAAACGTCAGAAGTCAGGACTTTTTGTTCTTTTGTGTTAAGACAAAAAGTAAATACAATAAGGAAGCCTACAGGAAATATCAATATTGTACTTGAAAATGCTACCGCACAATTCGTCAGAAGTCAGGATTATATCAGTTTGAAAAAACAACAGAATTAGTTGATACAGGTATTTTGAAATTTATCAGGCACCCGCTTTATTCTTCATTAATTTTTCTGACCTGGAGAGTATATTTAAAAAAATACCACTGTTCAAATATTACTTATAGCTTTACTGTCAACATTTTCCCTTTACCTGACGGCCCTGTTTGATGAAAAGGAATGCATAAAATCCTTTGGCGACAAGTATAGTATTTATTTGAAGCGAAGTAAAAAGTTTATTCCGTTTATCTTTTGACAGATTAGGTTTCCAAAATAGTATCAGCAAATATGAAATAAAGCCAATAATAATTTATGAATTCATTCTGAAATGCAAGATGATGGACGGAATGATTTTAAAACCTAATTACTGAATCTGACTAATTCTTTTTATGCCTGAAATCCCAAGGTGCTTCAGGGTTTTCCTGGCTCCACAAGCCTACTTTGTTAGTGCGGGCTTCATCCTCGAGTTTTGCCAGTTCAGGATCGCCATTGTATTGTTTATAATGCCAGGCCATTCCTAATCTTAACAGCTCTTTATTCAAACAAATATCACCAACATATACAAAGGCCAGTGTTCTTCCATATGTATCTACACCTGCTTTTTCTATTCTGACATTCTTTTTAAAGCAAAGAGCAACAGTTGTCATTTTTGCACTGTCGCCATATTCCTGATCGACCTCAGGGCAATCAATACCATCCAACCTGACTTTTAATTGTTTATTATTATCGATTGATACCACAATTGTATCTCCACTGTAAACACCTATTACCATACCTTTAAACGATTCAGATATAGGCAAAAGCGAAAAGAGAAAAATTAATAGCAAAGTCTTCATTTTCTATGTTTTATTTTACTTATCCATTAAGGTGATTGGTGCGTATTATGTCTTTAATGGATTATTATTAATTGAATTTTCATAAAGCAGAACCTCATGGTTTCATTATTTCTTTGGAACCTCAGGTTCGTAAATTTGTTTGTGTTGATAACAATATTTTGACCCTTCCAGCGCTGTCCGGCTGCATCTCTTCCCGGAACTGGTTATTGCCTGGCATTGTCTGTCAATGGCTTGCTTTTCAGGGGTTATAACCTTGGTAGTTGCTACAGTTGGTGAAACTGCAGATGATATGGGCTTTGATGCAGTGAGAGGTGCATCCTTTTTTGATAGTTTCAGTTTACTTGAATCTGCCATTTTACTTTCAAGCAAAAGAACTTCTATTTCCAATGCATTATTCTTTTCCGCTAACTTATTAACTTTTGCTGATAAAGAATCCACTTTAAATGACAACTCCATAACCTGTTCGTTCATTTTCTGTGAACATGAACTTAAAAAAAGAAGTATTACAGGAACTATAAATTTATATTTCATAACGGTGTTTGTTAAATGATTATAAAAGTATTAAATATTTATACCAATATACAAACAAAATTAATTATAATTCCTGGTAAGTAAAACTTTCAAAATAACATACCCAAATCAATGTCTGATATAGGAAAACTATCTATAGAAGAACCGACATTATAGAATTTCAGTAGTAGTTCGAGGAAGGTTTTGTGAGCGTGGGGCATTTCAAGCTATGCAGAAGTGAGCACCGCTGTGATGCAAGTTTGTTTGTTCAATCTTTTCAATCGAACGGCTTGCGTGTCGTGGCAAAAAACCTGATGTAGAATTAGCCATAATTGAATGGATTTTATTTTTAATTGAATATTCAGATAATCATGACGTAATCCATGTGACCTATAAAAAACAAGCAATGACACTTGAAATACACTGAAATTGTATAAAGTCTGGATTTTTATGCACTCATTAATTATTTTTAAAGGTGTGCATAAGATCGCTAATCTAAGTTGCTCAACTTTTGATCATGCAAAAGTTGAAAAAAGTAAACTTAAAACATTTGTAAATTTGAGGAACTTATTTTGAAATAATTACTAAATTAAATTATCCAAAAATTGTGCGTAAAAAAAATCCAGTTATTAAAAATTAACATACATCTTTTATTATATGTGTGTAATAGTGTATGCATTAAAAATGCAAAGTGCTGTATATTTTTAATATACAGCACTTTATAAAATTAATACAAGCTTAATTGTGGAGCTGCCGGGAGTCGAACCCGGGTCCAAACAAGCAGCAAAACCGCTTTCTACATGCTTAGCTTTTAGTTGATTTTCGGGTAAGAACCGGCAAAAAGCCACCCAATCCTTACCTTATTCCCTTAGGTTTTCGAGCTGCCGTCAGGACTCCGGCAACCTTATCCTTCCCTTTTCGATGCCCTTGAGCGGAACGCCGGATGGCGAGGCTTCCCGGAGGACAATTAGCAGGTTAATACTGTGATTAAGCGGCTAATGCGTAATCGTAATTGTTGCCATTTAGTTGGCGTGAGCATTTGGTTTTAGCGGGCCATTCACTCAAAGTCCCGGCATGCTTACAATCCCACTGTCCTTGCTGTCAAAACCGGTCAGCCCCTGATTGTTCCTAAAAGGAGTGCAAATTTAGTGAAATTTTGCTTTGGTTGAGGGAAAATTGTTGTCGGAAGTTGTCATAATAGTAATTTAGAGTTTCAGAGTTATATAACCACGGAGGCACGGAGAGCACAGAGGTATTTTGTAAATATTTTGTTTTCGGGGGTTCCAGATCAGGAAAAATGTTCAAAGTGTCAAATGTTCAAGGTTGAGTCTGTTCCGAAAAGTCACAATTTATTGATTTTCAACTTTTTTACCCCTGACCCCTAAAGGGGAATGCGTTGAAAACCAATAAATTGGACTAAGTCCCCTTTAGGGGATTTAGGGGTAAAAGACTTTTCGGAGCAGACTCAATATTCATTATTCAAACCCTTCTGATTATGAATTACTCTGTTAAAAGAGAACTGTTTTGATTCTTCAGTCCTTTATTTTAACCAGGAGTTTCCCGGTATTTTTACCGTGAAACAGCCCAAGAAATGTTTCGGGTAATGTTTCGAATCCTTGTACGATGGTTTCCTGGTAAGTGAGTTTTCCTTCACCAAGCCATTGTGCGAGTTGCTGAATGCCTTCACCAAAACGTGCCGAGAAATTGCTTACTATAAAACCCTGCATCAACGCGCTTTTTTTAACCATAAGCGGCTGAGGTCTTGGTCCGACAGGCACTTCAGTGTTGTTATACATCGAAATCTGACCACAAAGTATGATACGGGCGAATTTGTTGATATTGGCAAATACGGCATCCGAAATCTCACCTCCCACATTGTCGTAATACACATCAACTCCATCAGGGCAAGTGCGGGCAATTGCCGCTTTCATGTTTTTTTCGGTATGATAATTAATGACTTCATCAACTTTCAAAACGTCTTTGAGGTATGCATTTTTGTCATCACTTCCGGCAATTCCAACAACCCGGCAGCCTTTGATACGGGCAATCTGGCATACCACCATTCCCACGGCACCGGCAGCGCCCGAAACCACAACAGTTTCACCGGCGACAGGTTTCCCGATTTCGTTCAATCCAAAGTAGGCTGTTAACCCTGGCATACCCAGTATACCAAGGTAATAGCTAAGAGGGGCAGATTTATCGAGTTTGGTAACTGCTGCGGCGCCAACGGTTTGGACTTCTTTCCATTGCAGGTGACCGAGAACGGCGTCTCCTTTAACAAAATCAGGGTGGCGGCTCTCAATTACTTCAGCTACCACGCCGCCATCCAGGGGTTTTTCTAATTCAAATGACGGAACATATGATTTGGCATCGCTCATTCGGCTACGCATATAAGGATCCACTGAGATATAAAGCGATTTAACAAGCAATTCACCTTCATGCGGCGATGGAATCGGGGTTTCTGATATCTCGAAATTTGTTGCAACAGGCATTCCTGTTGGCCGCGATTTTAATATAATTTGTCTGTTCATTTTTTGTTTAGTTTTAATCCGAATTATATATTTATAAACAACTTTGTTATGAAAGATGTATATAGTTCAATAACCGTACCAATGGTTTTTTACTGCCGAATCGACAGATAAATGACAGATAAATCATACACTTAATATAATCAGTTCCGTTGAAATTAAAAGTTTAGTAACTATTCAGCCTGTTCAACGCAGTGAGTGATAAATACCAGCCATAGATTACACTGATTACGCAGATAAGTATAAATGGCTGTGGTCATATTTTTTGTTATGAAAACTGTTGAAAGCAGTTCTAAATCTGGTAATCTATGGTAAAACAGATTGTTCAATGGCTCAATGGTTACAAAATTAATAGTTTACAGTTCTATCTTCCCTCTGAATTCAAAACGTGTTATTCAATTTCCAATATCATATCGTCATTCGGGCCATTATGCTCAAAATGTCCGACTTTTTTGAAACCATTTTTCAGGTAATAATTAACTGCCTTCTGGTTGTCGCTCTGTACGCCGCCCCACAAAATAATTCTCCTGATTCCTTTTGCTGTCAAATCCTGAAGTAAAAAGTTGAATAAGGCATTTCCTACTCCCTGGCTCTGCCATTCATCGGCCACGGATGGGGCAAAGGTGCAGTCTGTTGTTTCGTCTGGCAATAATCCATACGTTCGCAGACGGGAGCCATCTTCTTCCAGGTAACCGGTCTTTATAACCGAATAAGCTATTATTCCGGATGTTTCGACATCTTGTGCAATATATCCTGAATATGTATCAGTATGCCTGTATAATTCGATAACGGATTCTTTATCAAACTTATGCGGGCCGTATCGTTTAAGAGTATCTGACCCTAAAAGGTTTAAATAGGCACACAATTTATCAATGTCATCAGAAACAAGCTTAAGTAGTAACACCGGCTGGTTGTTTTTTGCTTTGAAAATCATAGTTTTGCTTGATTAATTTAAATAAAAGTACAATAATCAATTTTATGCGAATCACAATTCATCTTAAAAATAAGTAATTTGCGTCCTTCTCCTTGAGGAGAAGGTGCCGAAGGCAGATGAGGAACCTTTAATTTTTTTACTGAACACATAGGATAGGTAGAGTTAAACTTTAAAAGTAAAAATATTTCATGATTAATATGATATAGAAGATCTTTTGGCAATTACTTTTCATTACTTTTATTGACGAAAGAGCAATTTTGTATTTTCACCTTACTTTATATCAATAAATATGTTAGTCCAGTTTCAGGTTGTTTATAAAACCCATATTGGCCAGTCATTGATGTTGCTTGGCTCTGTTCCTGAATTGGGAAGTGGCAGCCGCGCGGATGCCTGCCTGATGTCATTAATAAGTATAGAATCAGGACTTTGGAGTTTTGATCTTGAATTCAGCACGGCTTCAGATTTTACCTACCGGTATGTTGTAAAAGATGACAATTTTAACACTTTTATCGAAGAGTGGGGACCCGACCGGATTTTTAAGTCCAAAAACGGGCTGAAAAAGTCAATCCTGCTTTCCGACTGTTGGAGGCCCATGTCCGATCCTGAATTTGCTTTGCATTCGTCAGCATTTACCAATGCTATTCTTAAGCAGGAGGCCACTTTTAAAGCACCAAAAATAAAAGCACCGGAAACGCCGCATAATGTGATTGTCAGATTTAAACCTGACGTAATCCGTATTAAACCGGGTCATAAGGTCGCTGTTTCGGGTAGCGCCAAAGCCCTGGGTGCGTGGAAGGAGAAAAAGATTTTTACACTTGGCAACCCTGATCATCCGCAATGGAACGGCGAAGTAAGTATACCCGTTTCCGAGTTCCCGGTACATTATAAATACCTGATCACAAATGAGAATGGTAAAACAGCTTTCTGGGAAAAATCGACGGACCGTTCTGTTTCTTTACCCGACGGAGATGTTCCGGATATAATTGAAATCGGCGGCGAAAAATTTAATTTTCCTCAATATCCCTGGAAAGGAGCCGGCGTTGCCATTCCTGTTTTTTCGTTACGTCGTGCACAAGGCTTCGGCGTGGGTGAATTTACCGACATAAAATTATTGGTTGACTGGGCGGTGGAAACAGGTTTGAAACTGATACAGATTCTGCCTGTTAATGATACTGTTGCCAAACACAGGTGGATAGATTCATATCCGTATGCAGCCATTTCGGTGTATGCCTTGCATCCAATATATCTGAACTTGCTGGAAATAGGGAAATTAGATTCGGAGATTACGCAACAGATCATTGAAGCACAGGGCAAATTCCTGAATTCGCTTGCTAAGATTGATTACGAGGCAGTTAAAGCTTTGAAATCGCGATTCTTCAAACTTATTTATGACCAGAAAAAGAAAGAGTTTCTGCGAGATACGGAATTTCTCAATTTTTTTGATGAAAACCAGCACTGGCTGAAACCCTATGCTGCTTTCTCTTACCTGCGCGACCTCTTTAATACTCCCGAATTCAGCAGCTGGGGCGAATACAGTAAGCCAACAAATGAACTCCTGACTAAACTCACTGACCCGGATTCGGCACACTACGATGATATTGCAGTTCATTATTTTATTCAATATCATGCTCATCTGCAATTACTCGGAGCGTCGGAATATGCCCGTTCGAAGGGTGTTGTGCTGAAAGGCGACATTCCGATAGGCATTTATCGTAACAGCGTGGATGCCTGGCTAAATCCGCATCTCTTCCATATCGATAGCCAGGCCGGCGCACCACCCGATGATTTTTCGGCTAAAGGCCAGAACTGGCGCTTCCCGACTTATAACTGGGACGAAATGGCCAAAGATAACTATGCATGGTGGCAGCAACGCCTACGCCATTTAACTCATTACTTCGATGCCTTCCGGATCGACCATATTCTTGGATTTTTTCGCATATGGGAGATCCCTGCCACACAGGTCGAAGGCTTAATGGGCTATTTCAATCCAAGCATTCCGTATTATCGCGATGAACTGCAAAACCGTGGAATCTGGTTCGACGAGAAACGCCTGTGCCAGCCGTATATCCGCGCACATTTCCTTTACGAACGTTTTGGCGATCTTACCGAATTTGTAAAAGCCAACTACCTTATTGAATCCGGCTACCAATGTTTCGACCTGCATACGGATTACGACACACAAATTAAAGTTGAAAACAAACTTAGGGTTGAGCCTGATGACACTCCGGAAATGAGAAGCCGCACCGAACGGATTCAGCAGGGGTTGTATTCGCTCATTTCGGAAGTTATATTTTTGCAAGCCCCGGGCACCGGCGGGAATGCCTTTTTCCCGCGTAACACCCTCCACTTTACCCGCTCATACCAGGAGCTTGATAATCATACCAGGCACGTTATCAATGAATTATATCTTGATTATTTTTATAAACGTAACGAAGAATTCTGGCGTGGCAAAGCCATGGAAAAACTTCCTGTTCTGAAAAACGCCACCAATATGCTGCTTTGCGGCGAAGACCTGGGTATGGTTCCGGCCTGCGTGCCCAGTGTAATGAATGATTTGGGAATCCTGAGCCTCGAAGTGCAACGCATGCCTAAAGACCCGAAGATAACGTTCGGACATCCGCAAAGTTATCCTTACTTATCGGTGGCTACGCCATCGTCGCACGATACCTCTACCATCAGGGGCTGGTGGGAAGAAAACCCCGCCCAATCCCAGCGGTTTTATAACGAAATCCTTGGCAATTCGCATCAGTCGCCATTTTATTGTGAGCCTTTTATTGTGAAGCAAATAATAATACAGCATTTGTACTCGCCGAGTATGTGGGCTATTTTTGCCATACAGGATCTGCTGGGGATGGATGGGAAGCTTCGGCTGCAGAATGCCGGTGCCGAACGCATCAATAATCCCGGAAATCCTAACCATTACTGGCGATACCGTATGCACCTGAACCTCGAAGATTTACTGGCTGAATCTGAATTTAATCTGTCTGTTAAGGATCAGCTTCAGGCTTCAGGGAGATTGGAGATTTATTAAAAGAAAGTGGTATGATAAAAATGATTGGCATTCCGTCCGACATTAATTCTTCATTTTTAAGAGGACCGGCCCTGGCTCCTGCACGAATAAGACTTATGCAGACCGAGGTTGGCAATAGTAAATATTGAAACTCCAATCCGGCCCGGTCAATAACCGAACCAGATAAAATATAACAGGTGAACAGAAAGTTTATAATTATTTAATAATTGCCGGGGAACAGGCAAAGTATTTTTTCAATGAATTGGTATCCTCTTTAGATGCTTTAAGAACAAAACTTACCAACATGTTGTCATTCGGTAGTCATTCGTAAATTGCAGATGGAAAACAGGTTTAATAATTTACGATTTTGGTCCCGATAGCTATCGGGATAAATCGTAAATTTCTTTTTCCAGCAAGGCTTTTTCCTCAAAAGGAAAATTTAGTAATTTGGTTCCATAAAGAAATAGGCACATTTCATAATTCGCCTGAATTCTGATACCGTTGGCTCGATTTAAGATTCAGTACGTGAACAGAAAAGAATTCAAAAAGCCAAAAACCAGGGCTATTTGTGTTTTTACATCTCTTTAATAATTTATTTGGCGTGTGTGGGACGCGAGTGCATCTGATACTTAAGCCTGGTTTCGTTCTCTTTACTTTTATCTGATATAAAAACGATCGTTTTACCATTATCCATTACTACCGCATATTTATCTGCTATAGAACCTGTTAGTAAATTGGAAATATGTTTCGTCGTATGTGTCTTTTGCTTGATTTCTTCGTTTTTCATTGTATAAAGATTTAATAAAGTTTACATTATTATGTATTTTAATTCCATTTCAGTCATGTCATTTTTGAGGACGACATTTTATGTTTTTAAAACATTTTGGCGAGCGTAATATTGCATCTAATCAGGGTATTATGAAAATTTAACAATCAGTGAATCTGCCATGGATATCCAAAGCAATAACAAATAGTATCGGGAGCTTTGTTTTGTGTTAGAAAAATTTTTCGAATTACACGCAAAGTTAAATTCTCATTCTAGGGCAATACTTACATAATTAAGGGAAATATTTATATAATTCACACATTTTAAAATTTTAGCACATGTTATTCCGAAGTTTGTTAAAAACTGCAGCTTTTTGATTGTATCTTTGATAAACTGCATTTTCTGATTCATACCTGTTATAAAAATCAATCCTTGTTTTCTCATCAGGAACTATATTTTCGCTTTTTCGTCAACTTTTGGATAAAAAACAGCAATTAATCAAAACATATAAATATGGAAGAGACTATTCATTTTCAGTTAAACGGTGAAAACCAGGAAGTTCTTATGGACCCCAACCAGACACTTTTATGGGTATTGCGCAATCATTTCGGGCTGACCGGTACCAAATACGGATGTGGAATCGGGTTCTGTGGGTCATGCACGGTCCTTATTGATCTCGAACCAGTCAGATCGTGTAATCTGAGCGTTGGAGAAGTAACCGGCAAAAAGGTTGTCACAATTGAAGGCCTGGCTCAAAACGGGGAATTGCACCCGGTTCAGAAAGCTTTTGTTGAGCATGATGCATTACAATGTGGCTATTGCACGCCGGGCATGATAATGAATGCGACAGGCTTGCTGATAAAAAATCCTTCACCTTCCACAAATGAAATTAAAGAGGGAATGGAAAATAATTTCTGCCGCTGCGGAGCACATGTCCGTATTATTGATGCAGTTCACGCTGCAGCCGAAGAAATGAAAGGAGGGAAACAGCTATGAAAAAGAAAGAAACAAAGCCGGCTGGATCAAACCAATCCAATATTGGGAATGGTTTAAAAAGAAGAAATTTCATACAGCTACTGGGAGGCGGAATATTCATCTTTTTCCGTCCCTGGGGTATTGTTGATTTATTTGGCAATACGCCTGAAGAGGGCAGAAGCCTCCCTAAAGATTATAATGCATTTCTTCATATTGCTGAGGACGGGACAGTAAATTGTTTTACCGGCAAAATAGAAATGGGGCAGGGCATTATCACCTCACTTGCCCAGATGATGGCCGATGAACTAAATGTGCCGTTTGAAAAAGTAAAAATGGTGATGGGGGATACCGACCTTTGCCCCTGGGATCAGGGCACCTGGGGATCGCTAAGTACCAGGGCCTTTGGGCCGAAAATGAGGGCTGCGGCAGCCGAAGCCAGGGCTGTTTTGCTTGGCCTGGCCTCTGAACAACTGGGCATACCTGTTTCGCAACTTGAAGTAAAGGAAGGAATTATAACAGACACGAAAAATGCTACCCGTTCTCTTAGTTATTCCCAGCTTACGAAAGGCAGGAAAATAGAGAAATATCTTGAAGAGAAACCAGATGTAGAAGATTATACAAAATTCACCCTCGTCGGCAAATCCTATAACCACAGCGATGCTATCCTTAAAGTAACCGGGGAAGCAAAATATACAGGCGATTTAAAGTTACCCGGAATGCTTTTTGCAAGAATTCTGCGGCCGCCTTCTCACGGGGCTAAGCTTACCTCAGTTGATGTTTCAGGGGCAGAGAAAATTGAAGGGGTTAAAGTTGTTCGCGATGCTGATTTAATTGCTGTATTGCACCAAAACCGCGACAAGGTCGATCAGGCAATTGTAAAAATAAAAGCAAAATACACATTCAGTGAAATGCCTGTTAATGATAAAACCATTTTCGACTGGATGATAAAAGCGGATTCAGATTCCAGGGAAATCAGAGCATCCGGCGATGTAAAAGAGGGATTGAAACTAAGCGAAAAAATTGTTGAATCGGAGTTTCAGGATCCCTACCTGGCTCACGCTCCCATCGAACCACACACGGCCCTGGCAAATATCGAAAATGGAAAACTTACCGTTTGGGCATCAACCCAAAACCCTTTCGGCTTACAGGATGAATTAGCGGGTGAGCTCGGCTATACGCTGGAAAACGTTAGAGTAATTACCCCTTTTGTCGGTGGTGGGTTTGGCGGAAAAAGTGCTAATCAGCAGGGAATTGAAGCCGCCCGGCTCGCAAAACTTGCAGGTATGCCCGTTATGAATTTGTGGACCCGTGACGAGGAGTTTTTCTATGATCATTTTCATCCGGCAGGAGTAATTAAGATAAAATCAGGAACAGATAGTTCAGGATTGATAAAACTTTGGGAATACAATATTTTTTATGGAGGCAGCAGGGGATCGGATACCATTTACGATGTTCCGAATGTTAAAACCACTCATTACAGGCAGAAAAGGAATGCACCGCCGGTTCATCCTTTCGATACCGGGGCCTGGCGTGCCCCCAATGCGAACACAAATACCTTTGCCAGGGAGTCGCAGATCGACATAATGGCAGCAGCTGCAGGGATCGATCCGCTTGAATTCCGGTTGAAGAACCTGAAAGATGAGAAAATGATTGAATGCCTGAAAGCCGTTGCTGATAAATTCGGATATAAGCCTGGAAAAACGCCAGGTGGCAGAGGGATCGGTGTGGCTTGCGGTACAGATGCCGGAACCTGGGTAGCTCATATGGCTGAAGTTAAAGTTGATAAAAAGACCGGTAAAGTGGAGGTTATTCGTATTGCCTGTGCCCAGGATATGGGATTGTGTGTAAACCCTGAAGGTGCAACCATACAAATGGAAGGCTGCATCACCATGGGCCTTGGGTATACATTTACTGAAGAGTTGATATTTGAAGGGGGCAATATGAAAAACCGCAATTTCGATACCTACGAGATTCCAAAATTCTCTTCACTCCCAATAATCGAAACGTTGATTCTCGACAGAAAGGACCAGGCGCCTCAGGGTGGGGGCGAACCGGCTATCATCGCCATTGGGGCTGTAGTTGCAAATGCAATTTTTGATGCTACCGGAGCCAGGATGTACCGTATGCCTTTTACTCCGGCCAGGGTGCTGGAAGCTATGAAGAAAGTATAGACATTAAAAGCACAACGGATCTCAATATTTAATAAACCAAGAATCCGGAAGGAGGATTTCATATCATTTTTATAAACCACCAAAGGAATATCAGGTGCGGAATATGCTATCGCCTGCGGGGATAAATTTATAGTGACTAAAAAAATTAATAAATGCAGATCAAAAAACTCAGTTTCCTCAAAAAGGCTATTCTTTATATTGGAGTGCTCATTTCTTCCGTAATTCTTATAATTGCGTTGTTTTTTGTATTGATTTATTTCGGCGCATTCGGCCCGTTGCCCGATAAGGATGAACTGGCTGCCATCAGTAACGAAGAAGCTTCACTGGTATTTTCATCAGATAAAGTAATAATAGGGGAATTCTTTGCCGAGAATCGTACAAACATTCACCTGGAGGATATCCCTGTTCATCTTAAAAACGCGCTTATTGCAACGGAGGACAAACGGTTTTTTACCCACAAAGGTTACGATACCCGAAGTTACTTCCGTGTTATCCTGAAAAGTATTCTGCTTGGCGATAAAAGCGGGGGAGGAGGAAGCACTCTTACACAACAGCTGGTTAAAAATCTTTTTGGGAGGGGCAATTTTGGAATTTTTAGTCTTCCAGTCAACAAAATAAAGGAAATCATTATTGCCGCCCGCATCGAGTGTGTGTTTTCCAAAGATGAACTCTTATTGTTGTATTTAAACTCAGTGCCTTTTGGGGATGATGTTTACGGCGTTGAAACTGCCGCCCACCGCTACTTTAACAAGCCGGCCCGTGAATTGCATATTGAAGAATCGGCTGTACTCGTAGGATTATTAAAGGCAAACACATATTTCAATCCCCGGCTCAATCCTGCAAATTCACTTTTACGCAGAAACATTGTTTTTACTCAGATGGAGAAGGGGCACTATATATCTCCCGCAGAAGCTGACAGCCTGCGGAAATTGCCTCTGAGACTAAATTATGAAAACGTGAGTGTAGAAGCTCCTGCGGGTTATTTTGTTTACCAGGTGAAGGAAAAAATATCGGAGTTGCTTGCCACGGTGAAAACCAATACGGGTAAGGAGTATAACCTGGAAAAAGACGGACTCAGAATATATACTACACTGAATATGCAGGTTCAGGAAATGGCCCTGGAAGCAATAAAAAATCATCTGGCCTCCATGCAGCAATTACTCGATAAGGAACTTGATAATCACAACAGTAAAAAGAAATGGTTTAAAAAGCAGAAGCAGAATTCATCATCATTTGAACAGGATTTAATAAAAAGGCCGGTAGAACTCTTCGAATGGGAGGGTATGAAAATAAGAAACATCAGTAAATTCGACAGCATATGGTATTATTACAAAATGCTGAATGCCGCTGTGCTTATAACCAATCCTAAAGATGGATCTGTAATCACATGGATTGGAGGAAATCATTTCAGCACCCTGCCTTTCGATATGGTTTTATCTCACCGTCAGATTGCTTCAGCTTTTAAGCCTTTTTTATATGCTACCGCGCTCGAAAACGGATTTAACCCATGTACCTATCTGCAAAATGAAGAAAATAAATATCCCGGGTATGAGGATTGGGAGCCTCAAAACTTTAACCATGAGTCAACTCCCGATAGCACAGTTGCCTTGTGGTATGCCCTCACTAAATCAATGAACCTCCCGACCGTAGATTTATACTTTAAGGTTGGGAGGGAAAACCTCATGAATACCTGCAACAGACTGAAATTCCCCAGGTTTACAACAGATGCGCCATCCGTTGCCTTAGGTACGCTCGACTTATCTCTTTACGAAATTGTGAGAGCTTATGCAGCATTTGCAGATAAAGGCAAATTCAACGATCTTGTTATGATTGATAGAATAACCGATGCAGGAGGGAAAACCATATATACAAGGGGCAAATCTTCACCTGAACAGGTTTTCTCTGCAGAATCCTGCCAGATCATAACAGCCATTTTACAGGAAGCTATTAACCAGGGAACAGGAACCAGGATACGCAGCAATTATGTTATCCGTGCTCAACTTGCGGGGAAAACCGGCACTGCTCAAAACTATTCGGATGCCTGGTTTGTTGCATATACACCTGATCTGGTTCTGGGAACCTGGGTAGGTGCCCGCTCTCCGGATATCCATTTTTTCAGCGGTAACGGATCGGGCTCTTCGCTGGCATTGCCTATTATTGCCAATGTTATAAAGGGTATTGAAAAAGATGCCGGATTACAGGATAAATACCTCACCTCCTTCAATCTTTCTGACGAAGTTTATTCATTTCTTCATTGTGAACCTTTTAAGCAGATTGGAATAAAAGGGTTTTTTAACCGGTTGTTTGGCGGAAAAGCTCAGAAAGAAACTGATAGGCGGAATCCGAAAGATACAGGCAAACAGGATAAAGGGGTGAAATCGTTTTTTAAGAAGCTTTTTAAAGGTAAACAGGATTAAAAAATCAATGAAAAATACTTCATTTCAAATTCAATATCTCCGGAACCTACGGGGGTTTTAAACTATGAAAATAAAAAAAAGCAAAGTAAATTCAGGGAATAATGAAATTTCTGAAATGATTTTAGTATTTTTATGTCAAACAAATCTAAAAACGTACACCATGAAAAAAACAGCTCTTATCTTTTTCCTATTATTTACGGGCCTTGGATTGATGCTTCATGCCCAGGTATACAGCAATTTCATTTCATGCAAAGCCGATGGCAAGGAGTGGAAAGCCGAAGCTAAGCGGATGAGAATTCCCGTTGCCGGATTTGAATACCTGGCCCTGGCAGCTTTCCAGGTTGGTCCCGATGTGCAGGTTTGGATCCGTCTGTATTATTTTTCCGACAGCCTTAAACCCGGAACTTACCAGATCATTACCGAGGAATACCTGGATTCAAAAGCCAGGAGAAAATCAGACAAGGACCTGGTTTGGGTTTTGGTTGATTATACCGAAGAAACAAAAGGTTTAGGGCATGCTTTTCATGATGGCGAATCGATGAGTGGTACTGTGACGATAGATAAGGTTACAAAAACATCGATAGAAGGCACTTTTGAAGCAAGCCTGAAAGGCGTATATTATAAAAAGAGGACAATGGCTACTTTGTCAGGCTCAGGAATCTCGGGGAATATACAGGATAAACTGATCACAAAGGCAGGCGGCGGCATGTTGGTGAACGGTGGCCCACACGATCACGATAATACAAAAAAGAGCAACGAAACGGATACCATTGTGCTTTCTGAAGGGAAATTTCTCGTCGATTGGACCAAACCGGAAAAAGAAGGTAAATAAGATCCGTAGCAATATTCTGATTTATCCGGTTCTATCAGAATAGTAAAATACATGTCACCGGATCAGGTGTTTCTTATTGTGACCCACTTTGCCTGTTCAGGATTTTATGCGTTTTCCGCCGCTTAACAGTCTTTTTCTGAAACTGGCTCGACAGCACGCTTATGCTTCCGTCTACTTCCATTATGGCCAGGTCAACATTATATACTGAATCTATACCATGTTCCCGTACTGCTTCCATAAGCTCATCATAACTTATTTTTGATTTTTTCAGGTGATCTTCAAGTACCTTGCCTTGGTATACAAGCATTGTGGCTTCACCCTGAACCATTTTACCGAACTTTGGAAAGCGGAACTGCAGATATTTTAAAGTATAATTTACCAGGAACAGCGTCGACGCAGCAACAAGCCCGCCACTGAGCGTTGAGTCAGGCCCGACCATTGCATTCTGCACGGCATTGCTGATAAGCAGGATAAAAACCAGGTCGACAACCGATAATTGGGCCAGTTCTTTCTTCCCGAAAATGCGGATTGCTACAACAATAAGCACGTAAACAGCCAGTGTGGAGCCGATTATCCGGAAATAGTTATTCGCAAGAAGTTCGTGCATGTGGCTTTGGATTGATCCTGTGTAATCGAATTGCGGGAGGTTTTAAAAAACAAAATTACATATAATACGGAACAAAATTAAATGTCGTCGATCCCATTATCGGGAATAGGCTCAATGCCTGCTAACGGGATGGTAGCTCAAAAAGGATGAAATATATTCAGACGATTTATTAAAATAGGGTTCTCTTTTTATACTGTCTAGGCGGGAAAGGAGTCAATTCCCGGCTACAACCATTCCCATTCATCTTCTTTCTTTTTTTGCTGAAGTTTATTTTGTGCAGCGTGTTCAATGGTCTTTTTACTGGTTTTTTCTTTTTGAAAATGAATGTCAGGTTCAGAAGTATTCCATGAATCAAATACCTGTAGCATGTGTAAAGACCTCAAAACTTTTACAACAGTAATAAGTGAGGTTGCAGTTTTCCCGTTTTCCAATTCATAAATGGCACTTCGGGATAGCCCGGAATCCATGGCGAGTTCTTCCTGGGTGAGATTTTGCTGCAGTCGGAATTGCCGGAGAACTGCGCCCAGATCGTTTACAATAGCCTGTTCACTCATTGTGTTCCAAGATGTCGGGTTTTGTATGGTTGTCATTTATAATAATATAAATATATGTAGTCTATAGGATTCATATTGTCATTTTCATTTTCATTAATGCATCCTATAGAATGCAAATATAATATAATATTTATAATTTTGTTCAGTTTTTTAAATTCATCTTTAATACACTGTTTATGGGAATCAGAAGTGAGGGAAGCAATTATATTATACTTAGTGTGGGATAAAAGTACGCATTAAAAAAAGACCCAAGTCTCAAATCCCAAATCTCAAGAACCAAGGCCTACTCTTAAACCCCGCTTGGAATTGGAGATTGGAATTTGGAATTTGAGATTTAATGAATGTGGAAATTTA
>JBBQSY010000073.1:0-19297 GCA_038213495.1 Bacteroidales bacterium | reverse complement strand
GGATAATGTAGAGGTAAAAATAGCCGAGGATGGAGAAATCCTTATGAAAGGCCCGAATCTGATGATGGGATATTATAAAGCTGAAGACCTTACCAATGAAGTCATCGACAGTGAAGGTTGGTTTCATACCGGCGACATAGGCGAATTGCATGATTTAAATATCCTTAAAATCACCGATCGGAAAAAAGAAATTTTTAAATTAAGTACAGGGAAATATGTAGCACCGCAAGTGGTGGAAAACCGGTTTAAGGAATCTTCGTTTATCGAACAGATTATGGTGGTTGGCGAAGGAGAGAAATATGCTGCAGCAATTATTTGTCCGACGTTTCATTTTCTTCATTTATGGTGTCATAGATATGGAATCAAATTTCATGACAACAAAGAACTGATTCAAAACCCGAAAGTCATTGAGCGCTATCAAAAAGAAGTGGATAAAATCAACAAAAACCTGGGAAATCATCAACAGGTAAAAACATTTGAACTCACATGTGCTGAATGGACTCCCGAAACAGGCGAGCTTTCACCAACACTAAAAGTTAAACGTAAATTTCTGAAAGAAAAATACAGGGTTAAATTTGACCGCTTATATGGCTATACCGACAAATCCGGAATGGTAGATATGCCCGACGATCAAGTTTGCTGATTATAACGAGGAGTGGACGAGCCAACCTTATTGAAATTTATTTTTATAGCATGGAATAAATACGCTAAACTTGCAACAAATAATATTGATCATTAATTTGACTTAATCTATGATAAAGCAATTGGTCTTTCTGATAGTTCTACTGATAACCCTGGGCGTTTTTGCCTATTCAATGATCCGTTATTTCCGGTATTTTAAATTCACCCGTAAACACCCTCTGGGAAATATCGGCCAACGCCTGTGGATTACTGTGAAAGTTGCTCTTTTCCAGGAAAAAATACTTCGCCGTCCCTTAGTAGGGATCATGCATGCGCTGGTTTGGTGGGGATTTATTCTCATTCTTTTTGGAAGTATCGAAATGGTGACCGACGGGCTGCTTGGCACGGAAAAAGCATTTTCATTCCTGGGTACTGTTTACAGTTTCCTGATGGCTTCGGGTGATATATTTGGTTTGATTATCGCTGTCGCGATTTTAGCTTTCCTGTTCCGCAGGTTGTTTATGCACATCAGCCGCTTCTACGGACCGGAGATGAAACCTGTTTCCAAAGCTGATGCCAACCTGGCACTTACCATTATTTTATTACTGATGATCAGTTTGCTGGGAATGAATACATTTTATGTCGCCTGGACTCAAAGTTCAGGAGAAGCTACGGTCGGTATTTATCCTGTAAGCCAATGGCTGTCTGGCTTTTTTGGAAATATTGCTCATGAACAATCGTGGGTAATTTATCAGATGAACTGGTGGACACATATTGTATTGATTTTCATTTTTGCCAACATTCTGCCTTATTCCAAGCATTTCCATGTATTTATGTCGGTTCCCAACGTGTTTGTTTCCAAACTGAAGCCGCTCGGGTATGTCGAAAACATGGAAAATATCACCAAAGAGGTGAAACTGATGCTCGATCCGAATGCCGTTTTTGAGGATGCGCCTGCAGGACAAATTGAGCCTGTACGATTTGGCGTTAAAGATGTAACAGACCTGAACTGGATCAATTATCTGAATTCCCTGTCATGCACCGAATGTGGCCGTTGTACTTCGGTATGCCCTGCCAACCTGACTGGGAAATTGCTTTCGCCCCGTAAAATCATGATGGACACGCGAGCCCGAATGAAAGAAATCGGGCCAGGCTTGTTAAAAAACGGAGCAGGTTTCACCGATGGGAAATCACTCCTGTCAAGCTATATTACCGAAGAAGAACTCTGGGCCTGTACATTATGTAACGCCTGTGCCCAGGAATGTCCTGTTAATATCAACCAACCTGCTATTATACTTGATATGCGCCGCTACCTGGTGATGGAAGAATCCAAAGCACCATCGGGATTGAACAGTGTGTTTTCGAACATCGAAAACAACGGTGCACCGTGGCAGTTTTCGGCACACGACAGGTTACTTTGGGCCGAGGGCCTGAATGTGCCGGTTATGTCCCAGAAAAGCGGAAGTCCTGAATTTCTTCTTTGGGTTGGTTCTGCGGGAGCTTTCGACGACCGGTATAAAAAAGTGCTGCGGGCTTTTGTGGGTATTCTCAATCACCTGGAAGTTGATTTTGCCGTTCTTGGAACAGAAGAATCCGACAGCGGAGATATAGCCCGCCGTGCAGGAAATGAAATGCTTTTCCAGATGCAGGCACTCACCAATATAGAAATCCTGAATGGTTATAAGGTAAAGAAAATCGTTACCTGCGACCCGCATGATTTTAACACGATTAAAAACGAGTATTGTGACCTGGGCGGGAATTACGAAGTAGTGCATCATTCACAATATCTTAAGGAATTAATCGATTCGGGAAAAATAGACCCCACAAAGGGTGAGCTGGCTGATAAAAAAATCACGTATCACGATCCATGCTACTTAGGACGTGCCAACGGCGAATACGAAGCTCCACGCTCTGTCCTTAGCGCGATTCCGTCCCACAAATCCGAAATGCAGCGCAATAAAAGCTTTGCATTATGCTGTGGGGCCGGAGGAGGGCAAATGTTTAAGGAAGCCGAAAAAGGTGAAAAGGAAGTGTTTGTCGAAAGAACCGAAGAAGCCCTGAAAACAGGTTGTGATATCATCGCTACAGCTTGTCCCTTCTGTATGACCATGATAACCGATGGCATAAAATCCAAAAACAAAGAAGATTCCGTGAAAAACTACGACCTCGCTGAACTGGTGAGTATGGGGATGGGATTGAGTTAGATGGAGGTCACAGGTTTAAAGTCCCGATCCCTATCGGGATACAGATTTATAGTGTTAAAGTAAATATGTAGAGGAATAATTTTCAACTTTTGCTAACTTTGCCCCATCTTTAATTTACGGCTATTACAGCTATGCAAAAATTGAAATCTTACAGCAAGCGTGAGGAAAAGGCAAATTACATGACCCATGCTTTTGGAGTGCTTATGGCATTCGTTGCTACCATCGTTTTAATATACAGGTCTGTAGCTGCTGATAATGGGTGGGCTATCCTGGCTTATTCCATATTTGGTTTTGGGATGTTGGCCTGCATGCTTGCATCAACTATTTATCATTATATACAGGAGCCAAAACTAAAGGCTGTTTTACGTCATTTCGATCACGGCAGCATCTATGTGCTTATCGCCGCCAGTTATTCGCCTTTCACCTTGATATTAATGCGAAACGAAGGTATATGGGGTTGGGGAATTTTTGCTCTGATCTGGCTCACTGCTTTGACAGGCATAGGTTTTAATTTTAGAAAGCTAAAGGTTAATAATCACCTCCAAACGGCTTCGTATGTACTCATGGGTCTGATTGTATTAATCGCAATCAAACCTCTGATAAACGTGGCCTTGAGAGCAGATTGCCTTGCTGTTTTGTATTGGCTGGCAGCCGGCGGAGTATTTTATATTGCAGGCTCTGTAATATACGCACTCGCCAAACGCGAGTTTGTACATACGGTTTTCCACGTTTTCGTGTTGCTGGGTCTGGCATGTCACATCGTGGCAGCTTACCTGGTTCCGCTATAAGTGTCTTGATTTTATTTGATTGAAATATTTTCGGAATTCAGTTAAATCGAATAATTACCCACAGACGATAAGTGGCTGTTCAGTAAGTATTTACAAAATATGATCTTAGTAATAAATTTTTGCAAGCCACTTCCCGAGTGCTCTCACGTTTCATCTTTCCCACTTTCACAATCTCCTTCCAGTCCGAAATAACAATAGCAAATAATGTTCAGGCACGATTTTTGAACAATAATTGCTACTTTTGTCCATCAATCAATAACACTTCCAAATAATGAATCTTCTGAAACTCAAAATAATCCTGATATCTTTATCAACACTCTTCATAACTTTTGCCCAGGCACAAAAATCTCCGGAACCCTTAATTATCAGCGGTACAATCGCTGATAAAGGTGCCTACAAACAAATATACCTTGATACTCTCAACGGACAGAATCCGTGGATTTTTGTTTCGGCTGCCATCGACAGCAACGGATCTTTCAAACTTATTGCACCAATAACAGAAACTGATATTTTCAGGCTCAGACTTGATGATAAGAACTACATGATGCTGATCCTCACGCCCGGAGAAAAGATTTCACTCAAAACAACGAGCTCCAAACTTGGTGGCGATGCCTTAATTGATGGATCATTTCATACTCAACTTCTGTATAACACCATGAATAATTCACAGCTCTTCGAAAGCCGGAAAGCTGTTCTGAACCAGCAATATAACGAAATTCAGTCGTCGCCTAAACGAGATTCGCTGGCTGCTGTTCTTATAAGCCAGTTTCGCGCAAACGATTCCTTACAAAAAGTTGCACTGAAAGCACAAATGCTAAAACACCCGGCATCACTGGCCTGGCTGTTTTTTCAGGATAAACTGGATATGACCAACGACTTCGACATCATCGATATAACAGATGCCGCCACGTTTAAGGCTTATCCCGAAAATGACTTTGTAAAGCAAATGCATCAGCAGGTTGAGATTGAGCGGAAAACCTCAATCGGGGCATTTGCTCCTGAAATATCACTTACAGATCCCGAAGGAAAGATTCGCAAGCTCTCATCCTTAAAGGGTAAAGTTGTGCTGATCGACTTCTGGGCTTCCTGGTGCGGTCCATGCCGGAAAGAAAATCCAAACGTAGTAGCCATTTATGGCAAATACCACGATAAGGGGTTCGAAGTGTATAGTGTTTCGCTCGATAAGGACCGCGACGGATGGCTGAAAGCCATTGCAAAAGATAATCTCGTATGGCCTAACCATGTCAGTGACCTGAAGTACTGGAGATCAGAAGGTGCTTTAGCCTATGGTGTTACAGGAATTCCATTTACAGTGCTGGTGGATAGAAAAGGGAAAATTGTTGCAAAGAAATTGCGTGGCGATGAACTGGAAAGCAAAGTGAAAGAACTTTGTAAATAAACCGCTGCTCATCATTCCCGAACCATAGCAACCGCCCTGATCAGGGAAGCTTCGGCTTCAATTTTGAGTGGGAATGCCATAAACGTACTATTTTCTATTCCGACGAGTTGATCAAGATTGGTAAGATTTTCGACCAGGAATCGTTCGTTTTTCAGGAAAATACTGTGAAAAGCATAAGGTGATTTGTCGGGTGACGGCGAATCGAAGCCTGCAATCCTGACTCCGGCTTTTACAAGCGCTTCTGCTATTTCTGAATCAAACTCAGGGTAATCTTCATAATAGCTGCCGGTTTCCCAATTCCGGCTGTGGCCGGTACAAAAAAGCACAATTTCATATTTGCTGAAAATTTGCTTCCAGCCAGGCTTCATAAAAACTTTTGACAGGCCTTGTACATCGATCACAACGGTTGATCCTGAAAATAAATCCACATTATATTTATCAATTGTAAGTAGATCGCTTTTTATATGAAAAGGCGCATCTATGTGTGTTCCCGTATGCATATTCGTTTCGAGCCTATGGATTACATAGCCTGCGTCATCGGGTAAAACATCACGAATTACGGAAGGTTGTTTTTCGCCCGGGAAAACCGGCATTCCATGACGTAAGGTATGGGTCAGGTCAATTAATTTCATACACATTTTCTGCTTTTATAATTTGAATTTCGAATTTGAATTTCACAAACCTAAGCTGGACATCCCGATATCGGGACAGAACCGAGCTGGTTTCCCACAAAGCCACTAAGAACACAAAGATGCTTAGTGAACTTTGTGTCTTCGTGGGACAGAAATTTTGCCAGGAAACACACAAATATTTTTATTAAGTCACTAATCATAAGTCTATTCCGATAAGTCTTTTACCCCTAAATCCCCTAAAGGGGACTTAGTTCAATTTATTGATTTTCAACGCATTCCCCTTTAGGGGTTAGGGGTTAAAAAGTTGAAAATCAATAAATTGTGGCTTTTCGAAGTGGACTCAATCATTGAAATTCAGTAAATCATCCTGTTCTTCTTTTGTGATTTTCTTCCAGCATACTCCCCTGAAATCGCATGGATAGGGTTTCATACAGTGTTTGCCAGGCTGAATATCAGGCGATTTATCACGTTTAAAAACATCAAGCATGAGTCCGATATTTTCGTGAATAGTTGCTTCTCTGCTTTCGCACGCTTCGCTCACATCGGTGAAGATGAACATTTTCTCCAGATCGGCAGATTCTGTTAATTCCATTTCCGCATTCCGGTATATAAGGAAGAATTTTTCCGGTTTAAGACCCGAAGCATTGATGACATGGTATTGCAGAAATGCATCGTTATAATATACCTCGCTGAGAGCGATGCTACTTTTCACTTCATAGGCATTATAGCCATTTTCCTGTTTTACAAGTATATCAAGTGCAACAATTACATTATCGGATATAAAACAGGCTTCGTAAATCACAGGGAATCCTTCGCTGATCAGTTGAGCTGTTTTGACAGCCGAAGCCGCTCCCGGGCGCGACATGGCAATTCCGCCCGGAAAAAGTTGCTGGGCTATTTTGCCAACTGCATGTCCCCTGGCAAATTTAGCAAGTTGCTCTTCGGTGATTTTATCGCGCAGGTAAGGCCTGAACTTATTCAGATACAATGATTTATGGCATTGCAGGCCGCGTATGAATGTGGACTTGGAAAGACTGTATTCTGACATAGAAATCCTTTAAGCTAACAAAAGTAGGTTTTAGCCCGGTTTAAAGCAAATGCAAAAAGCCCTGCTCTGTTTTTAGAGCAAGGCTTTTTAATAGGAAATCAAATCCTATTTAAGTCCGCGACGTTTCAGCAATGGATCCATCGATGGTTGCTGTCCTCTGAATTTTTCGTATTGAACCATACCTTCATCATCACCTGATTCGGCCAGACAATTCTTGCGGAATTTAGATGCCAACTCAGGATTGAAAATATTGCCCGATTGCTTGAAATAGTCGAAAGCATCGGCATCAAGCACAGCAGCCCAGATATACACATAATATCCTGCAGCATAACCTTCTCCGCTGAAGATATGGGCAAAATAAGAAGAGCGGTAGCGTGGCAGAATCTCCGGTATCAAGCCTGCTTTTTCCATAGCTGCTTTTTCAAAAGCAACTGGTTGAACTTTTGCAGGCGAAGTAAGTTTGTGGTAATCAAGATCGAGGATGGAAGCAGCAATATATTCTACTGTTACAAATCCCTGGTTGAACAGGCCGCTTTTCACGATTTTATCAATCAGCACATCCGGAATAACCTCACCTGTTTTATAATGCTTTGCATACATCTTGAGTACTTCCGGTTCGCCTGCCCAGTTTTCCATAATCTGCGATGGCAATTCTACATAATCCCTTGGTACACTACCTGCCGTCCTGTTATATTTACCTATGGTGAATAGTCCATGGAGAGCATGTCCAAACTCGTGAAACAATGTGGATGTTTCATCCCAGTTGAGCAGTGAAGGCATATCACCGGTGGGAGGAGTAAAATTGCATACCAGGGAGACTACGGGATCAACCTTTTTCCCGTTTTCCCAACCGGCGGACTGAAAATCAGTACACCATGCACCACCACGTTTCTCAGCACGCGGATAATAATCAAGATAAAGAATTCCAAGATGAGATCCGTCGGCTTCCTTAACTTCAAATGTTTCCACATCCTTCTGATAAACAGGCAGATTCGTAACTTTTTCAAAAGTAATCCCGTATAATTTTCCGGCAACTGCAAACATTCCGTTACGAACATTTTCGAGGCTGAAATAAGGTTTCAGTTCATTTTCGTCCAGGTCATATTTCTCTTTACGGAGTTTTTCGGCATAGTACCACCAATCCCACGATTGAAGTTTGAATTTAGCACCTTCTTTGTCAGCTATCTTTTGCATTTCCGAAAGTTCTGCCTTTGCTACCGGCAACGAAGCCACCATAAGTTTATTAAGAAAGGCATCAACAGCAGCAGGAGTTTTAGCCATATTATTATCAATAACATAGGCTGCAAAATTTTCGAATCCAAGCAATCTGGCTTTTTCAGCACGGAGCCTTACAATATCGGCAAGTATAGCTTTGTTATCATTTGCATTTTCATTATTGCCCCGCATAAAATACCCGCGGTATATTTTCTCACGCAAATCGCGGTTTTTGGCATATTGCAAAAACGGGATCAGGCTGGGCTTTGCCAGTGTATAAATCCATTTTCCTTTATTGCCATCCTTTTCGGCAGCTTCGGCAGCAGCTGATATAACTCCGTCGGGCAGTCCATCAAGGTCAGATTTATTATCTACTACAAGTTTGAAGTTCTTGTTGGTTTCAGCAAGAAGATTATCCCCAAATTTGAGCGAAAGCATCGAAAGCTCTTCATTAATTTTCCGCAACTCGTCCTGCTGCTCTTTGGGTAAATTGGCACCCTGACGCTCGAAATCACGGTAGTATTTTTCAACAACACGTATTTGTTGCGCATCCAGATTCAAGTCATTTCGTTTGTCGTAGATGGCTTTTATGCGGGCAAACAATTTCGCATTCATTGAAACATCATCATTGTGTTTCGACATTAGCGGTGTCACTGTTGTTGCAATCTGTTGTAACTGATCGTTGGTATGTGCCTCCGTAAGGTTGAAAAAAACTTTACTTACACGGGTAAGCAACTTACCTGATTTATCGAAAGGAATAATAGTGTTATCAAAAGTAGGCTCTTCAGAATTGTCTGAAATAGCAGCAACCTCTGAATCATGTTGCTTTATTCCTTCTAAAAATGCAGGCAGGTACTGGGTAGTATCTATCTGGTCGAATGGAGGAACCTGGAAAGGAGTTGAGTACTCGGCAAAGAAAGGATTGTCCTTTGCCTTTTTTTCGTTCTTACAAGCTGTTATCATAATAATTGAGATTACTGAAATCAGCAGGATACTGTTTTTCATAAGCGTTAATTTTGGAAATAATTTAAAAGTTCGGTTTAGTATAAAGGATACCGGCAAATTTAGATTGTAATACTATAATAGCAAGTGATTTTTAAAAAAAAATATGAAAATCAGTTTTGAGAGTTCCCGAAACAGCCAATAAGTCGATGGAAAGCCCTTAATAGTATTAAGCCACTTAAACAATTCACTATATTTGCCGCTCTTTTCAGATATATCTATGCCCGAAGTACTAAGCCAGTTATATTCCAATATCCTTGATACTTCGTGGCTCGAAGCGGTTGCAGTTGTTTTCGGAATTCTCAGCGTATGGTTTGCCCGTAAAGAGAATATATGGGTGTATCCTACCGGAATAATAAATGTGCTCATTTATGTTTATCTGTGTTTTTTTGCTGGTTTGTATGCCGATATGGCCATAAACGCTTTTTATTTTGTGATGAGTGTTTTTGGCTGGTATAACTGGACGAGGCGCGACGAAAATCTACATCATGTACCGATCAGTGCATTGAGCTTAAAGCAATGGCTATTCTATATTATTCTTATTGCGGTTGCATTCGGAACAATATATTATGTTCTCACGCATTTTACCAACAGCACGGTTCCGCTATTTGATTCATTTACAACGGCTCTGTTCATTGCCGGTATGTGGCTTATGGCTCTCAAGAAGATTGAAAACTGGCTCTTTTGGATACTGGGCGATTTGCTGGTAATCCCCATGTTTTCCATCAAGGGACTTGCATTTACAAGTATTCAGTATATAGTTTTCCTGGTACTGGCCATTATGGGATATGTTGAATGGCGTAAACGATTAAAGTCAATGGAAGCCTAATGATACGAATTTCAATAACCGGCCCCGAATCAACGGGTAAATCGTGGTTGGCACAGAAGTTGGCTGAACATTACCACACACGCTGGGTGCCGGAATATGCACGACAATACCTTAAGGAGATCGACAGAACTTATACCTATGATGATATTCTTGTTATTGCTCAAAACCAGTATAAGGAAGAAAATTTAGCCGCTCAAAATACAGACCTGATTTTTTGCGATACTGATTTTATTGTTACAAGCATATGGTGCACTGTGAAATATGGTAAATGCCACGACTGGATTACAGACATGCTTCAGGAGAACCATTACGATCTTTATCTTCTTTGTGATATTGATTTGCCCTGGGAGTTTGATCCGCTGCGTGAACATCCTGAAATGCGTACCGAACTGTTTAAGATGTATAGGGATATGATGGGGAAACATCGTTTTAATTACCGTATTGTCAATGGAACCGGGGAAGAAAGGTTGCATAATGCCATCGCTTTTGTGGATGAGTATATGAAATCAGCCGGTAAGATTAATGAACAACTGCCATAGCTTGCACAAGGTTCACAGGTTCTCATTTTTAAACATGTAAATTGTCAAGGAAGTCATTCATAATTAATGCAATTTAAGGTTTGAGTCCAACTATTGTGGTTGAGACAGTCAACCCCTTCAAGGGTTTAAAACCCTTGAAGGGGTCGCCTGGCTAGTTACAACTTAAAATTTCAACTCATGATTCGCATTATAAATTAGCAATAAGTCATGAAAGAAATCTCTACTTTTGAAAATCATTAATCTTTCGCTTTTTGAATTCTAAACCGAAAATACTCTTTCTTGCACGTTGGTATCCTGACCGGTACGATCCGATGATGGGCTTGTTTATTAAGCGGCATGCGGAAGTAGTGGCAGAGTTTGCTGATGTGGCAGTTTTATCTCTGCGTGCGGCACCAGATAAGCCTTACGGATACGAGATTGAACATAAACTTGAGAATGGAGTCGAAACAATATTGGTTTATTACGGAACAAAAAACGTGATCCCTACTTTTGTCGCAACCCTATTGGCAGGATTTTTCTATTTGGTTGCTTTTACAAAAGGCTACAAATTTTTAATTGGTTCCTGGGGCAAGCCTGATATTATTCATGTGAATGTTTTAACAAGGATAGGAATATTTGCTTTGTGGTTACGAAAATTTCGTGGAATAAAATATGTGATTACTGAACATTGGTCGAGGTACCTTAAAATTACCGGGACTTATAACGGATTTTTCCGGAAACTTTTCACCAGACTGGTTGTTCGCAATGCGGAAGCAGTAAGCACAGTTTCCGAAAATCTGGCAACAGCCATGCAGAGTCATGGATTGCAAAACAATCACTATATGATTTTACACAATGTAGTTGATACTGAAGAATATACTATTCCAACCTCCAGGCCAGGCGGAGATAAAACACGATTTATTCATATTTCATGTTTTGAGGACCGTTCGAAAAATATCAGCGGTCTGTTACGTGTAATCAGCAAACTTGCCAGATTAAGGAATGACTTCGAATGCTTAATGGTAGGAGAGGGGATTGATCTTGAAAAAATGAAATCACTTGCGCTTGAGCTAGCTTTGGATGAATCCATCGTGAGGTTTACAGGCCTGCTTGAAAACCAGGAACTTGTGGATGCTTACCAAAGTGCTGAATTTATGGTGATGTTCAGTAATTTCGAAAATATGCCGGTTGTGATCAGCGAAAGTCTTTCGTGTGGATTGCCGGTTGTGGCTACCACTGTGGGAGGAATACCTGAATATATTAACACGCAGAATGGCAGGCTGGTTGATGCCCGCGATGAGGACGCATTATTTGATGCCGTTAATTTTATGCTGGATCATTATTCGGATTTTGACAGGAATCAGATAAGGGAAAATGCAGTTGGGATTTTCGGGAAACAAGCTGTAGCTGAAAAGCTGCAAGCATTCTACGGTAATGTAAAATATTGATATTGAAACAGTAATTATGAATTTTGGCATACTGTGCAACGGGTATATTATTCAGAAATGGCAACTCGATACCATCACACTTCTGAAGGAAGGTGGTCATACCTGCTCTTTGCTTATTGTAAACGACAACCCGGTTCAATCGCAGGGCTTTCGTAAAAAGCTTATTCACTATCCGTATTCAAAAATGCTTTGCCGCGTCTGGTTCAGGTACAGAATCAAACCAGAGGCGAAAAAGAGTGTTGACATCAGGGACTTGTACCTGGATCTGCCCCGGATTTCATGCACAACAACAGCGAAAGGATATTCAGAGTATTTCGATAAAAAAGACATTGAGCGTATCAAATCGTATAACCTCGATTTTATGCTCCGGTTTGGTTTTGGAATAATTAAGGGCGACATCCTCGAAGCCGCGAAATATGGGGTCTGGTCCTATCACCACGACGACGACCGTAAGTACCGTGGAGTGCCTACGGGTTTTTGGGAGATTATGTTTGCAGATCCGGTTAATGCTGCAGTTCTTCAGCGTCTTACCGATAAAATTGACAGTGGAGTTATTCTTCATAAAGCCTATTTCGGAACCATAAACCACTCCTGGCAGGCTAACTTGCAGAATCTTCTCCAAAAATCCACCGGATGGCCACTGCAGGTCTGCCGAAAGATCGAAAACGGTCAGACTGAATTTCTTTCGGTGGATAATTCGCCGGCTTCAGCAATTTATAAAATGCCCGGCAACTTCGTAATGATGCGTTTTCTGTTAAAAGTAGCATCAAATAAACTCAGGTTTCATTACCGCGATTTATTTCTTACCGAAAAATGGAAAGTGGGAATCATCCCATTGCCTGCTGAAAACCTGGTTCTTCCCGGAGAGCATACAATACCGGAACCTTTATGGTTAGATGTCAACACAGGGAAATCCGTTTATCATGCCGATCCGTTTGGTTTTAAGCGGGATGGTAACTACCACATACTTTGCGAGGAATACGATTATTCAACATCCAAAGGAGTACTTACCTCCTTTCAGGTGGATGAGCAAACCAAACAGGTACACAATAAAACCATTGCCCTCGAAAAAGACCATCACCTGGCGTTTCCGTACCTGTTTGAATATGAGAACAAATTCTTCTGCATACCCGAAAACGTACAAAACGGAAATGTAGATTTGTACCGCTATGATATTGAATCGGGAAAACTTATTTTTGAGCAGACCCTTATCGAAAACATGCAAGCCGTAGATCCGACACTTTATTACTACGAAGGTTTCTGGTGGTTGTTCTTTACTGATACGGTCTCAACCAACGAGCGGCTGCATATATGGTATTCGACGGCAATAAACGGACCCTACAAAGGGCATTGTAACAATCCGGTAAAGGAAGATATACACTCATCACGTCCTGCCGGAAACCTTTTTATCCTCGATGGAAAGTTGTTACGTCCGGCCCAGGATTGTGCCATTCGCTCAGGTCACCGTATTTGCATAAATCAGATCATAAAACTTTCGCCGACTGAGTTTGTTGAAGATGTATACACTGTTTTAAGTCCTTTGCCTACATCGGCCTATCCTGATGGAATGCATACGTTTAGCGTTACCAATGGCTCGGTTATTGTTGACAGTAAAAGCGAATGCTTTATCTGGCAGGCATTTGCACGAAAACTATCGGCTAAAATTAACAGAATGCGCAAATAATATCAGATGAATAAAATTAAACTTACCTTACTTATATTCACAATTAGCCTGATTTTTGGTGGAAATTTACAGGCGCAACAAATATTCAGTACTGATAATGCTGCTTCGGAAGCGAGGTTGTACCATGATATTCTGATACTCGCCTCCGACTCATTAAAGGGCCGCGAAGCCGGGACAAAAAATGAGCAAATGGCTGCTGAATATATTTCAGAACAGATGCACGCCATGGGTTTGCTGCCAAAGGGCGACAGCGAGAACTCATACCTGAGTGAATTCAGGATGAATTATCCCGTTGTGTTTAAAAATGCAAAACTCCGGGTTAATGATATCGATTTTAAACATAATGAAGAGTTCGGTGCAACTGACCTTTCGGCAGCGGGCGATATTACGGCCGAACTGATTGATATTGGTAAGGGTATAGCTGGTTCTGATTATGATTCAGATAAAAATACCGTAAAAAGTGACGTTGCAGGGAAAATTGTTGTGATAGATATCGACCGATCACCAAAGGAAGATAACTACGAAGTACTGGTAGATATAATTGCCCGGGTGAAAGCAGTAATACAAAAAGGGGCAGTTGGTGTTATAATTCACAATAGTTTGCGCAAAGCTACCGAAGATGTGCTGTTTGGCTCACCTTTCACCGAGTCGCTGGATATACCGGTTGTATATGTGGCGCGATTACCGTTTAATAAAATGAGCAGGATAAAAAAAAGCACCTGCACAATTTCGGTTGAAATTGACCGTACCGTTTCAAAACCGGTAAATGTTATAGGCTGGATTGATAACAAGTCCTCTAAAACTGTTATAATCGGAGCCCATTACGATCACCTGGGTATAGCGAAACCGAGGTCTGCAAAAGACAAAACGCCTCAGATTCATAACGGGGCTGATGATAATGCAAGCGGAACGGCAGCAATGCTTGAACTTGCGCGCTGGGCTGTAACCCAGACAAACCTGAAGTATAATTATATTTTTGCGGCATTCAGCGCCGAAGAAAAAGGACTTTTCGGCTCGAAAGCATACTGCAGCCGGCCCTGGGTGAATAATGACAATATAGTTTACATGCTCAATATGGATATGGTGGGGCGACTTGGCTGCCAGGGCGACACCATAAATGCACTGGGACTTGCATCTTCCGATGTTTGGGAACCCCTTATAGATTCAATCGGACATCCGGATTTTGCCATCAAAAAGATATCCGGAGCTCCTTCTTTCTCTGATCATGCGCCTTTCCTCAAAAAGGGCATTCCGGTTATCTACTTTACAACTGGTTTGCATCCTCAATACCACACGCCAGAGGATGATATTGAACTGATAAACTTTAAAGGTATGACGGAAATAGAAACCTATTTAAGACACTTTCTCCGATCAGCCGAAGCATTGCCTGAAATTCCATTCCACAATATTAGTACGATGCAGAATACCAGAGCGTATATCCAGACGTTTAAATAATTATGTCGTTTTTTTTACAGCCGAAAGCAACAGATTAAATGTAAAGTCAGTGTTGAGTCTGCTCTCTTTCTCAAGAAGAAATACGATCAGCCCTGCCAGACTGAAAATCGGTAGCAACATAAGTAATAAGCAATAAGGTATAGCTGAAATTATACGGGCCAATATTTTTTTTCTTTTCCAGATTTCAGGGAACGAACGCATGAAACGCATAAACAAGGCATATTCTGCAGAACCAAATCCGCCAAAACTTTCAATGGTTTGGACATTAAACCCGTTTGTTTCTGACAATTGTTTCAGATTAAAAGCCGTATGACGGAACCTGTCTTCAGCACTCCAGGGCGGATAAAGGAAATCAGTGGTCAGCAGTAATTTCCCACCTGGTTTAAGAACGCGGTTTATTTCCCTGAAAAATGCGTCAGGCTGCTCAATTACCGACAATACCTGGAAACATGCAACACCGTCGATGGAATTATCAGGAACAGGCAGATCTTTTCCGTCTTCAATCCAATAGGTCGTTCTTTTCTCAAGCTTTTCGAACTCCTCAGGCTTGTAGTGTCTTTTGGTATTGGTTGTTAAATAGTGTTCTGCTCCGGCAAAAAACTTTTTATAGGGTTGATCGCCGGCTCCTATATCGAGCCAACGGCCCTTTATGTCACTGGCAAAATGGTTCAGTTTAGCGTGCATCATTGCCCTATGAATGTCGAATTGCATTAGGTGCAGGTATCCGGTGAGCAAAGCGGCAGGTTTCAGGGACATAAGTTTTTCATTTTGTGCAAACTTAATGAATCACTTTGAAATCAGTGAATATCTTTTATGCATTTGTTTTAAAAGGTTGGGATAAAAACAACTGATCCCTTTCTGTATTTTACTGACTAAGCGTTTTTAGTTTTCAATGGTTTGAAAACAAACTCAGTAGTTTCTGTAAATTTAGTATTTTAGCCAATATTTTTTACTTTAGGCAACCACGTTATGCTACTCCGCAAAGAAAGGATTCTCCTCTTCATACTTATGATTTTCGTGTTACCTGTTTTTTCAGGAAATATTTCCCTTATTGCCGGAGACGATGACACGCTGACTGTTAATACTACGCAGGATGAAACCATTCTTTATAATCTGATTAACGATATGCGCAGGCTGAACAAGCTTCCGTCAATCCCTTTGTCGCCTGAATTATGTAAGGTAGCGCAAACACATATTGCCGATATTATTAAATGGAAACCTCAGGAAAAAGGCTGTAGCCTGCACAGTTGGAGCGGATCGGGTAAATGGACTGCGTGCTGCAATACGAAAGAATTTTTCGGAATACAATGTATGAAATCAAAACCCAGGGAAATTGCCGGTTACCAGGGCGACGGTTATGAATTGATTTATTGGGCCGAAGACAAAGCAACACCTTCGGAGGCTGCCGATCTGTGGAAACAGGTTGCCGCTTCATCGGATATGATCTTGGGGCGTGCAAAATGGAAAGGATATCAATGGAAAGCCATGGGAGTAGGAATAAAAGAAGGCTTTGCAATACTTTGGTTAGGTGATTCAATTATAAACAATGCCAGCAAAAAACCTGACAATTATACTCCTGTTACAAAAAAACCTTCATCCAAAGAAGCTGGTATAGCAAAAGCACCTGAAATCCGAAATGATATTGTTAAACCCCAAAATGTTGTCAAACAAAACGAAGCTGCAACTATTGAGGGCATTAACAAACCGATAGTTACAACAACAGGGATAAGATTCTATGTTATTGCAGGCAGTTTTAAAACTGCTGAAGCTGCAAATAAAGGATTAAATATTATTATATCACAAGGGTATCCTCATGCAATCATACTTGAGGGAGAGTCGGCCTATCGTATTGCTGTTGCATCTTTTGATACCAAGGTTAAAGCAGACATACTGAAAGATAGTTTGCAAAAAACTGTACCCGGGATTTGGGTTTATAAGAGGTAGGGTGTAAAAAAAGTGATCCCGATAGCTATCGGGAGTGAAGAGTGAAAAGTGAAAAGTGAAAAGGAGAAGTATTAAAATACATCCGCAACCCGACATCCACAATCCGACATCCGACATCCGATATTAATCCTCCTGTGCAAAACTCAGTAATAACTTCCTGGGACAGGCGTACATTGCTATACAGGAAAATTTTATATTTGCGCCCACATTATGGAATCTATTGGTAATTATAACGAAGAAAGCATTCGGTCGCTCGACTGGAAAGAGCATATCCGGTTACGGCCGGGAATGTATATTGGGAAATTAGGCGATGGCTCATCGCATGATGATGGTATTTATGTGCTGATTAAAGAGATCATTGATAACTGTATCGATGAGTTTACAATGGGGCATGGGAAAATTATTGAAGTATCAATAAAAGAACATACTGTTTCAATCCGCGATTACGGGCGCGGAATACCGCTGGGTAAAGTGGTTGAATGTGTATCGCAGATAAATACCGGCGCTAAGTACGATTCGAAAGTCTTTAAGAAAGCAGTCGGATTAAACGGGGTTGGCTCCAAAGCGGTAAATGCACTTTCAAGTTTTTTTACTGCCCAGGCAGTCCGCGAAGGCAGAACCAACACGGTTGAATTTAAACAGGGAGAACTTATCAGCGAAACCGGAGAACAGGCAGCAGATCTCAGGAACGGAACCCTCATAACCTTTACGCCTGACGACCAGTTGTTTGGGAATTACCATTTTCTCAAGGAATACATTGAGCAAATGTTGTGGAACTATTGTTTTCTGAACAATGGATTGACAATCGTTTTTAACGGGCAGCGTTTCCAGGCAAAAAACGGTCTGCTTGATATGCTCGAAAAGTCAAACAACGGGAATCCGGTTAATTATCCTATAATTCACATAAAGGAAGAGGATTTCGAATGCGCATTTACGCACAGTGCAAAACAATATGGCGAAGAATACTATTCTTTTGTTAACGGACAACATACCACGCAGGGAGGCACACACCTGGCCGCTTTCCGCGATGCACTGGTGAAAACAATACGCGAATTTTTTGGAAAGGATTTTGAATACAGCGATATACGTTCTTCTATTATTGCCGCAGTCAGCATCAAAGTCAGCGAACCCTTGTTCGAATCGCAGACCAAAACCAAGCTCGGATCACAGCATATTGAGCCGGGTGGCATTACCATCAACAAATTTATTACCGATATACTGAAGAAGAAGCTGGATAACTTTCTTCATATGAATTCGGATACTGCCGAAGGGTTGTACCGTAAAATTCTTCAGTCGGAGAAAGAGCGCAAAGACATGGCCAGCATTAAAAAACTGGCAAAGGAAAGCGTTAAGAAAGTCAGCCTACATAATAAAAAACTACGCGATTGCCGTCTGCATTACAACAGCAACGATGAGCGCCGTCTCGAAACTACCTTGTTTATCACCGAGGGTGATTCGGCGAGCGGATCCATCACCAAATCGCGCGATGTAAATACCCAGGCCGTTTTCAGCCTGAAAGGAAAACCTTTGAATTGCTACGGAAAAAGTAAAAAAGTGGTTTACGAAAATGAGGAATTTAACCTGCTGCAATCTGCTCTGAATATTGAGGATGATATTGAAAACCTGCGTTACAACAACATTGTAATAGCTACCGATGCCGATGTGGACGGAATGCATATCCGCTTGTTGCTGCTTACATTTTTCCTGCAGTTTTTCCCCGACCTGGTGAAATCCGGTCATGTATATATTCTCCAAACGCCACTTTTCAGGGTGAGGAACAAGAAAAAAACCAATTATTGCTATTCCGAACAGGAAAGGCAGGCGGCGTTAAAGGAACTTGGTCCAAATCCTGAAATCACACGTTTTAAAGGACTCGGAGAGATTTCGCCGGATGAATTCCGCCATTTTATCGGGGCCTCCATGCGCCTCGATCCGGTTATTCTTAAACACCTTTCGGAGATAGATGCAATCCTTTCGTTTTATATGGGCAGCAATACTCCTGAGAGGCAGCTCTTTATTATTGATAACCTGCGGAACGAAGGCGAAATAGAGGAGAAGATACTGGAAGAGGTGGCGTAAAATCTAATTTCTGAAGCATTGTTCGGGTGCGTCTCCTGTCGCGTTCGGCAGGTATTCCATATCAAATTAATTTCTTAACGGCAAGTGTCTGAAATAATGATGTACGCCAACTGTAGGTGATATATTTGATTGCAAAGTACTGACAAAAAAAGGCTCTGCATCCATTTTCTTTAAAAAGCTTTGCCCGTAGGGCATGCATATCAATAGCATAACGATAAAAATGACAAAGATTTCCCGGTTTGATTGCAAAGCCCGCTAAAATATGCTCCGCTACCATTTTCATTAAAACCGCTTTGCCCGTAGGGCATGCATATCAATAGAATAACAACAAAAATGACAATGATTTCCCGGAGGGAATTAACATATCATTCTATTCAATTGGTTTATAGATGTATCGTTCATCGTATTCTATCTCAAAGGCTTTTAAGAAA
>JBBQSY010000072.1:0-19714 GCA_038213495.1 Bacteroidales bacterium | reverse complement strand
GACCCCGCCATCGGCGGGGTTTTTTATTTCCTGATCATGGTCATGCTTGCATGAAACCAGGATCAGGAAATAAAAAAAAGCAAGTATGCGCAGCATCCGGTCATTGTTTTGGTTTAAGCCCTCTCTTTTAGGGCTCACCGCAGTTAATCCCCCTTCTCCGCCTGCTCATAAATCATAAATTGATAACCAACGAAAACACCAGGGATTCATTGGTTTTTAGTTTTTGATCTGTTTTTAGTGATAAATGCGAATCAAGGGTTGAATTCATGTTTTGTCTATTGGGGCGTTAAACTCTTCCAGAGTTTTAAACTCTGGAAGAGTTCGCCTGGCAACCAATAAGTTACAATTTCAACCCTTGATTCGTATGATAAATTCAATCATGGGATTACCTTCGGTGAGCTCGTTGAGCCCGGTTTAATCCGGAACGGTATTGTCGGATTTATATCAGAAGATATTACTAAAAATTGCATCCATATTAAATAAGCCCATATATAGTAATCCCTGGAAAAGAAACCGGAGTATACGTGAAAGACCAAACAGGAGGTACGACTTAAATGGATATTTCAGAAGGCTGACAGCAATTATTACCGTTGAGAGTGGTGAAAAAGGGAAGAGGGCTGCTATCACAATAAAAGCGCCTCCCCATTTGCGCACTAAGATGATATATTTTTCCAATTTGCGCTCTGTATAAGCCCTGATTTTTGGTCTGGCCGAAAGCCAGTATCCTATCCAGTATGAAACGATTCCTCCCAGGTATGAGAGAACCCCAAGGAGCAACAGCATCAGAAATGGTTGATCGAACCTGGTGGACCAAATCATAAAAAGGTCGGGAGGAATCATTCCAAGGAAAGATTCTGAAATAAAGAAAACAAGTATTACGAACCAGGGCGAAACATTATCAGTAAAATAGCTGAATATTGTGTTAAAATCAAAAAAGTTCCTTGCAATAATGATTAATGGTACAATAATGATAATATAAATGGCGATGATTTTTAAGGAATTCCAACCCAAATAACTATATAACCCTCTTTTTTGGTTATGCCTGTGTTGAAATCTTAAATTGATCCATAACCTGGAAAGAAAGGAATTTCTTTTTGTCATAAAATTACACTTTCTATAAGAATCATTTATTTAGCGGCTAATATAAAACCTTATGTGATTATTAAAAGCATTCGCGGGCGAGGGATACAAGATAGGCATTTAGTTTGGATTGTGGATGGCGGAATTTAATATGGAACGCGTATGATGCGGATAAAAACGATGACCTTGGATTTGGAGAAAAAATAATCCACACAGCGTATATATATCACGAATGAAAATTGCGGGAATGGACTTTAGTTTTCCGGTTTGGGTGATAATACCCGCTCCCTGAATAAATGGATAGTTTTCAAAGGCATTTCGGTGACAAGCATATTATACAGCCAGGCAGGTACATTGCCTCCCGGATCAACTATCCCTTCCAGGATCAGGTGTATATTGCCGTTGGGTAATGGCATGATTGTCCATTTCTGCCAGTAATTTGTTATCCGCACAAGGTCGGGTTTTTCAGGAACTACATTTAAAAGTGGTTTAGCCTGTACGGTATATATGCCGCTTAATGTATCGGTATGCACCACTGCATTTACTGCCAGGTCCCTGTCGGTAAAGGGCCAGGGCATATCATATATGTAGTAGTAATTTACGTACTTGTTGTCCTCGTAACCCAGCACTTTAATGTTGAGGAATTCCGGACCCCACCAGTCGAAATTCCTGGAATTGCTAACCATAGAGCAGGTTTTCTTCATGCCGGCATGAAAAATCACTTCTCCTTTGTAAGCTTTCAGGGAGCTGTTCGGTACATTTCGCGTATATATTTTTATTCCGTCAGTTTCTTTAATAAAATTCCATGGCTGTGCCCGTAGCCCGCTTATCAGGATCAGGCTTATAAATGAAATACAGAAAATGATCCTTGCATTCAGCATTAACAACAGATTTAGTTATATTCGAAAATCAAATTTAATGAAAATCAGGCATTTTCAGCTTTTTAAGTTGTTACCTCAACTTTTTAAAACCGTTGAAGGCCATTAGCTGATTATCCCTTTTAATCCTTTAAAGCCGGGTTTAAATTATTCCCGGTACATTGTGTAGTATTTTTTGAGCATGTTCGTCATTATCAGTCTTCTCATGGGAGGAAACAGGTAAAAGACCGATTGCAGATGGCCGATAAAAGATATTACTTTTGACCGCTTTCTTTTCAGCAGTATATTTTTGATTTTTTTTGCAACTTTCCCAGGGTCAGTAAGCAGCATTTCCGACCTTGATTCCAGTTTCTGATACTTTCCGGATCCGTCCATGATTTTTTTGTCGGTTTCGTTCCGGATAAAACCCAGGTAAACTATTCCAACATGTATTCCGTATTGCTGCAACTCAATATCAAGCGTTTGCGCCAGCGAATTCAAAGGCATCTTGGATAAGCTGTAGAGGCAGTGTCCGGGCAGTCCGCCTCTTCCGCCGATGCTCGATATAAAAATAATGCTTCCTTTGGTTTGGATCAGGAAAGGCAATGCAAATCGCGTGGGGTAAATGTAGCTCAACGTATTTGACCTGAAAACTTCTTCGAATTTCTGAGGTTCCGTTTCCAGAAAAAGCCCCCGCACAGCAATTCCGGCATTGTTAATCAATGCATCAATCCGGCCGAAATGACTTATGGTTTCAAGAATCAGTTTTTCAGCCCCCTCAATTTCTGAAACATCAACCGCAACGGAAAAAGCATCGATATTATTACTTTTAAATTCATTTTCAGCCAGTTGCAATGCTTGTAAATTACGACCGTTCAAAACGATCTTTGCCCCGGACATCCCAAGTTCAACGGCAATTGCTTTACCGATTCCTTTGCTCGAACCTGTGATAACAACCACTTTGTTTTTGAAAAATTCAGGGTTTGTCATACTTCTAAGTTTTATTTAGGATTCGGCCGGAAGCAGGAACGTAACCGATTTGGGAAAAAGTGTGGACACGATGTCAGAACAAAAACAATTTCGAATCAGGAAAATGTCAAACAACATCGAAGGTAAATAAAACTGATGAGTTTATCAGTTTTTCATTTTATTTTTCAATAACCAATCAAAAGCATCCTGCATGGCAATTTCAATGGGTGTTTGAGGCAGGAGCAGTTCATTAACGGCCTTCCGGGCCGAATAATAATGCCCGTCGCACGAAATCCGTGCAACCGGGTACGACACAGCCGGAGCCCTTCCTGTAATTGATCCGATGAATGAGCCTAGCCATCCGTACGAAAGCACTGCCAGACGGGGTAATTTCAGGGTCGGGGCTTTGGTACCTACAATCCTGGCTATCATTGAAAAAGCTTCGTGATAATTCATGTTTTTATTTCCCAGTATGTATCCTTCTCCGATGCGTCCCATGGTTATTGCATTGGCAATAGCTATTGATGCATCTTTTACGCTGATATAATTTTTGCCACCTGGTGCATAACCGGGAATGGAGTTTTTATATATTGCCATGATCATGGCTCCGGAACTGGGAGCAGAATCAAATGGTCCTATCAGGAAAGTCGGATTTACAATAACAGCCTGCAGCCCTTGCTTTACGGAGTCTAAAACGAGTTGATGGGCATTAAACTTGCTATCGAGGTAACCAAGCTGGTAGCGGGATCCGCGATAAGGATTTTCCTCTGTCCCCGGATTTTGTTTGGTCCCGTAACCGAAAGAGGTTGCTGTTCCCACATGTATCATCCTGACGACCTTATGTTTCAAGGCCATTTGTATCACATTGGAAGTGCCGGTCACATTAATTTCCACATTTGTTTTTGAATTCACGGGCCATATTTTTACAGAGGCAGCTGTATGTATCACAGCATCAACGCCTTCGAAGGCTTTATCCAAAGATTCTTTATTCAACAGGTCACCTTCAAATTGTTCAAGTTTCAGACTGTGCAATGTACCTGTTGACCGGCCTGACTGGACAAATGCTCTAACCTGGTGATCCCTGTTAAGCAATTCCCTGACAAGATTGCTTCCAAGTAAGCCATCTGCTCCGGTAACTAATATTTTCATAAAACTATATTTTTACTGTTCTTTCATTCAATAGATCGTCCCGACATAAATATCGATTCTTTTATATTAACAAAAAATGCTGGTAAAAGTTATTTTTTGCCGGATATGTATGAAACCTGAAGGGTTTTTAAGATGTACTGAACCTTTTTAACCTGTAGAATCAGGATTACAGAAATGCAAATATAAGTTATTTAGAATGTTGATAAAATCGGAGATCATTTGTTTGCCTGGTATGTTGGTGCGGACAGCTGTAAAAGACTGCATTTGAATAGTTTTTAAATGGATTCACAATAATTTGTCATGTGTTTTTGTACCTTTATTAGGTGTTACTAAAACTCAGAATAATGAAATCAAAAAAATCCTGATCGGTATCTCCGGCACTATTTTCGGAATGGTTGCTATCCTGCTTCTGCTCAGGAATACATCAGCTATATAAGTGTTGATAGGACATTCTCTATGCCAATATGGGGGAATTGGATAGGATTTTTTGCGACTTCTTTTTTGTGTTTTTGGCTTTGGAAATGCTCCTTTAGTGAGATATAAATTCTTTATAAAACGATAAAAAAGATGGGACAAGAAGATTACCTTCTGTTGGAAATCGCAAAAATAGGTATCATGTTACGGGCAATCCTCAATAAATTTACCCGCAATGAAGAAAACCTGGCAATAACCAATGAAAAACGATTCGAAGAAACAAAAGAGATGCTTTTAAATGAAGCAAATTTTGATCTTGACAAATTTATACTATCGGGTGAACAGGATTCAACAGACTACCTGTCAAGGTTGAAAGGAAATTCTCCTGAGAATATGGAACTATTGGCTGATATCGTTTTCAAAATTGGGTTATTGGATAAACCGGGCGAAAAAAGAACCTATCTTCAGAAGGCCTTACAACTTTATGAATTTTGCAATCTGACCGGCAAAACATATTCCATCGAGAGGGAGAGTAAGATAAGAACAATAAAAAATATCCTGGAGAAATATTAATATAGAATAATCTGTTTTAATGTGTTTTTTCATTCAAATAATGGCCCTTCTTAAACGAAACCTGATAAAATAGTAGATTTTTGCTTTTCGAATATAATTTATAATCATTTTAGATAAGCAGGTATATCGCCCGCAAACATATATTGTTGCTTGTATTCAGCCTTTGTCATTAAGTTATTTGAATGCTATTTTTTCGAAAAATCCATATTTGCAATTCGCAACTATTTGATTTCAAGCACTAATTACCTTATATTTGTTTTTGATAAAAATTGAACCATTGCCTGTTGAATTTGAAGTTATATACGATCCCGATTATAATTAACAACTAAAATCTCTGGTTATGAAAAATCTGACTTTAATTTTTATCACTATCATCCTTATGGCGCTCCCGGTAAATCAGGGCTGCAATTTACTGGACGAAAAAAGCGAAAGCAATGTTGTTGAATCCTATCATCAGTCTGTGGTTGATGTAACCTTGTCGCTCGACGATTTTATTCAGAAAGCACAAGTTTACGAGAGTTCTAATTACGACAAACTCGACGCCAAACAATCGCTTAAGGTTATTAATGATTTTATCACAAGCGGGGAGAAATTGATTGCCGATGTAAGCCAGATGCAAAAATCAAAAACCAAAAGTGCTTCCACAGGTTTTAAATCGACGGCTGATTTTCCTTGCAGCGTTTGCGACCTGGCTCCGGGTGATGGATCGGGTATGTCGCCGGCTTTTATGAAAGGTATAGCCGACCTGATTGCAGAAACCAAAGGCGAGGTTTCAAAGATTGAAGCCAAGTTTAACAACAAAGAAATTACCGAAGATCAGTATGATGCCGCACTCAAACAACTGGCAAAAATGAAAACCGTAAAGGCTGCAAACTTTGGTTTTAGCGCTATTCTCGGCACAGGAGCCTCCGGCCTCACAGGAGCGGCGATCTCGAGCGTAGGCGGTATTGGTGCGGTTATGAGCGCCCCGGCTATTATTGCAGTTGTCGGAGTCGGAGCAGTTGTTGGCACAGGTTATTATCTTATTTCGAACTGGTATTATGGCATTCAGAAAAACGGCCTTGCTGAGAATCAAATGTATGTATTTACGGCCAAAGGAAAAATCGGTGATCCAATCCCGACAACATTGCTTAAAAACGGAGCCAACCTCACTATTGCCATTGATGGTTATGCACCGGTTTACATTCCGAGTTTCCAACTTCCCGCTGCAGGTAATAAAAAGAGCATCGAAATAAAATCACTTCCGCTCAAAGACGCTGCACCCGGTACCAAGATTGAGGTTTGCACCAAGGAAGAAGTCTATGTGGCCCAGGGTTGCAGTGAAATACTATATGTATCCGGAAGTCCCAGCCCGGCAGATCCCGGACCTGGACAGGGCGTAACGGTTACGGCGACTATTTTCCCGGCGGTAGTGGGATGCGATGTTGCATTCAGTATAACTGGAACCGATGGGTATTCAAAATCATCCAACTATCAATCGAATTCGAAAGGCCAGGCTTCATTCTATATTCCCGGTGGTGCGGCAGGGGTTTACGACATTGTCACTATTACGGCATCTAATGGAATGAAACATACGGTAACATATACGTTCTGAACCGGAGTAAAATCTGTGTATACAGAAGCAAATAAAAAAACAGGTTCAATATACAACGACAGCAGCAAGTGATTGCTGCTGTCGTTGTTATTTCTCTTATGCAATCACAATTTCCTTTCCTGATCCGGGATATTACGAAAAAGTAACAGTATTTTGCTGTTGCCGGTACTGATTCCATAACTATTTCTCACTAAAGCAAACAACCGGCCTAAAAGCTTTGTGATTGCATTCCACAAAATTAAATCCTGAGTGAATGTGGTTATTCACAGGTGAAACGTCTTCCTTATATAATTTTCGATTTTCCGTCATAGAGTAATTAAACTTTTTCAGGAATGAGATATTCAGCTTTATTTATTTCAAAAAGGGTAGTAATACAAGCCAATATTTCTTTAGTTCAATGCAGCACGTATTCCACAAATCCTTAATATTGTGAAGAATTAAGCTTTTGGTGAATAATAGAATAAATCAACAACAAAACCAAATACAGGCTCTGATATGCGACATTTTGAAACAAAGTGGACCTCAAATGAGGGTACCGATATTTTTGCCCAGGGTTGGGAGCCTGAAGCAGGTAAACCTAAAGCAGTAGTATGCCTGGTACATGGGTTGGGCGAACACAGTTCGCGGTACACACATGTGGCTGAAGCTTTTGTTGAGGAAGGTTACGCGCTGTTTGCAGCCGATTTGCGTGGACATGGGCGTTCCGGAGGTCAACGGGGCCATATTCCGTCCATTGAAGCCGTGTTATCGGATATCGATTTGTTTATCGAGCAGGCAAAATCCCGTTATCATGGGCTTCCTCTGATTGTATATGGTCATAGCCTGGGTGGAATTCTTGTTTTAAATTATGGATTAAAACGTAAGCCAGACGTAAAGGGTATTCTTGCCACGAGCTCAGGATTACGAACCGCATTGGAAAAACAACCGGTCAAAATTTTAGCTGCGAAAATTCTTGGAGCAATAATACCGAAAGTTTCTCTTGCAAGTGGGTTGGATGTAAATGCTATCTCACATGATAAAAATGTAATTGAAAAGTACAAAAACGATCCGCTTGTGCATGATAAGGTTTCATTAGGTTTCGGTAAAATCATGCTTTCTACGGCTCAGTGGACTTTGCAGCATGCTGCAGAGTTCGAACTTCCGCTTTTATTAATTCACGGCAAAGCCGATGCTATTGCTTTCCCTTCGGGCAGTATTGAGTTTGCCTCAGCATCGAAAGAAAAGTGCCGGCTTGTATTGTTCGATAACGCATTCCATGAACTACATAATGAACCAATCCAGTCGGAAGTGTTTAAAACAATGACGAATTGGATGGACGATTTAGTCCGGAAATAACGTAATCAGAAATTCCCTTTGCTTTAACCGCAGAAAAACCATTCACTTATGCCTTCATACATCTTAGCTTTCGACCAGGGCACTACCAGCAGCAGGTCAGTTTTATTTGACAAAAACGGAACCGTTAAGGCTGTTTCTCAGAAAGAATTTACCCAATTTTTCCCAAAACCGGGATGGGTGGAACATGACCCGCTTGAGATCTGGGAAACCCAGATTGCAACGGCCAAAGAGGTAATGGCGATGGCAAATATCTCAGCATTTGATATCGCAGCCATAGGCATTACCAACCAGCGGGAAACTACCCTGGTTTGGGACAGGAATACCGGCGAACCTGTATACAATGCCATCGTTTGGCAGGACAGGCGCACAGCTTTGTTTTGTGATGAACTGAAAGTAAAAGGTTTGGAGGAAATGATAAGGCAAAAGACCGGTTTGCTGGCAGATGCTTATTTTAGCGGTACCAAATTGAAATGGATACTTGATAATGTATCAGGTGCACGGGAGAAAGCCACAAATGGAGAATTATGTTTTGGAACAGTTGATACCTGGTTATTGTGGAAACTCACCGGCGGTAAAGTTCATGCAACCGATGTAAGCAATGCCAGTCGCACCATGCTTTGCAATATAACAACCTGCCAGTGGGACGGAGAATTGGAAAAAATGCTGGATGTACCGGGAAACATGCTTCCGAAAATATGCAGCAGCAGCGAAGTTTATGGAAGTACTGATTTATTGGATGGTGCAACGCGCATTCCCATTGCAGGAATCGCCGGCGACCAGCAGGCGGCCCTTTTTGGCCAGTTATGCACACAACCCGGTATGGTAAAAAATACCTATGGCACCGGTTGTTTTATGCTAATGAACACAGGTGAGAAAATGATCGTTTCGAACAACAATTTATTAACCACAGTTGCCTGGAAAATAAATGGCATTACTCAATACGCACTCGAGGGCAGTGTATTTATTGCCGGTGCCGTGGTACAATGGCTGAGGGATGGACTGGGTATTATTAAAACATCAGCCGACGTAGAAGCGCTGGCGATGAAGGTTGATACAACTGACGGCGTATATGTGGTGCCTGCATTTGCAGGACTGGGTGCGCCATACTGGAACCAGCATGCACGCGGGACAATAACAGGTTTAACACGTGGCAGCAATGCTTCCCATATAGCAAGAGCAGCGGTCGAAAGTATTGCTTATCAGACGATGGATGTGTTAAAAGCCATGGAAGCTGACAGTAAAATTCACATTAAAGAATTGCGTGTTGATGGTGGTGCTACACAAAATAATTTGCTGATGCAGTTCCAGAGTGATGTACTGAATACAAAAGTTATCAGGCCAATCGTTACCGAAACCACTGCATTGGGTGCTGCATACCTTGCTGGTTTGGCTGTGGGATTTTGGGGGAGTATCGATGAGTTGCAGCAGCAATGGCAGATTGAGCGGGTATTTACTTCTGAAATCACCGACGAAAAAAGAAATGAATTAACCAAAGGATGGAAGACAGCAGTTACTGCTTCACTTTCGATTGCATAGGGAAGATGGATTGGTGGGATTGAGGGGATTGATGAGATTGGTGGGATTGAGGGGATTGAGGGGATTGATGAGATTGGTGGGATTGGTGGGATTGGTGGGATTGATGGGATTGGTGGGATTGGTGGGATTGATGGGATTGATGGGATTGATGGGATTGGTGGGATTTAGGGGGATTGATAAGATTGATGGGATTGGTGGGATTTAGGGGGATTGATAAGATTGATGCGATAGAAATGATACAATGCTCATTAGTTGTAGGGTATAAATAGTTTTTGTTTGGAATAGGATAAGATTTGCTGATTTAAATCCCTCTTTAACCTTTAACCTTTATCCCTTAACCTTTATCCTTTATCCTTTATCCTTTATCCTTTAACGTTTTATTATTAGCCTCTAAATGAACAGACAGGAAGAACTGGATAAACTCCAGCAGGAAAAAGAATTTGATATAATAATTCTCGGAGGCGGTGCTACCGGCTTGGGATGTGCTGTAGATGCAGCTTCGAGGGGTTTTAAAACAATGCTTTTGGAAAAATATGATTTTTCGAAAGGCACATCAAGCCGTTCAACAAAATTAGTGCATGGTGGCGTTCGCTACCTGGCTCAGGGCAATATTCACCTGGTGAGGGAAGCTTTGCTGGAACGCGGGCGACTGTTACGCAATGCACCACATGTTTGCCATACCTTATCTTTTGTGGTCCCTGCGTACAAATGGTGGCAGAAATGGTATTACGGATTTGGCTTATGGTTTTACGAATTACTTTCAGGCAGATTGAGCCTCGGGAAAACCAGGTTGCTTTCAAAACGCATCGCATTAGAAGATCTACCCGACTTATCAGCAAACGGCCTGACCGGGGGCGTTTTATACTTCGACGGGCAGTTCGACGACAGCAGGCTGGCTATAAACCTTGCCCAAACTGCCATAGAGCAGGGAGCTGTAGTAATCAATTACTTTGGCGTTACCGGCTTTGTTAAAAATGGAAATACCATCAATGGAGTTAAAGCCAGGGATGAAATAAGCAGAAACGAAATAATTGTAAATGCAAAAGTGATTGTGAATGCCACCGGAGTTTTTGCAGATGCTTTGATGCAGTTGGCGGAAGGCCATTCCGAACATACAATAGCGCCATCACAGGGAATTCACCTGGTGGTGGAAAAACATTTTTTTAAAGGAAATATTGGTATGATGATACCAAAAACAGATGATGGCCGGGTTCTGTTTGCAATTCCCTGGCATGATAAACTGGTGCTGGGTACAACTGACACCCCGATTAAGAATATCACATGGGAGCCCAGGCCACTCAAAGAAGAAATTGATTTTATAATCCGGCATTTTAACCGATATACCACGGCCGACATCTCTTACAAAGATGTTAAAAGTGTTTTTGTCGGTTTGCGCCCGCTCGCAAAAGTTGGCAGCGAAAAGAAAACCTCAGTAATGCCAAGGGATCATGTGATTAAAGTGTTACCTTCGGGCCTCGTTCACATAACAGGCGGTAAATGGACTACCTATCGCAGCATGGCTGAAAAAACGATAGACAAAGCCATTCAGTCGGGAGGATTTAAATTTGTTCCAAGCAAAACACGGGATTTGAAAATTCACGGATACCTGGTAAGAAATCCTGAAAATGATTTGTCAGTATATGGCACCGATGCAGATGGAATAATAGCCCTGATCGAAACAGATCATTCTTTATCCGAAAAAATCCATCCATCATACCCATACACAAAAGCAGAAGTTAAATGGTTCATTGAAAATGAGATGGCCATAACCCTGGAAGATATCCTGGCAAGAAGACTGCGTATACTGTTTATGGATGCAAGAGCTGCTATGGAAGCCGCACCAGGCATTGTGAAAATTCTTTCGTCCCTAACCGGAAAAGATGCCCTTTGGGAGAAGGAACAATTACAGGCATTCAATGAACTTGCAAAAGGGTATTTAATTTACGATTAATAAAATCACACATGACTCCATTTATAGCAGAATTACTTGGTACGATGTTTATTATAATTTTTGGCGGCGGTGTTGTCGCTAATGTTGTACTCGACAAAACAAAAGGCAACGGCAGTGGCTGGATTGTAATAACATTTGGTTGGGCAATGGGTGTATTTACAGGTGTTTATGTGGCATCTCACGGCAGTGGCGCTCATCTGAATCCTGCAATAACTTTAGCTTTAGCCAGTTTTAACGGATTTCCGTGGAATGATGTACCTGTTTATATTGCCGGTCAGATTGCAGGTGCCATGATTGGCGCAATGGTTGTATGGTTAGCTTACCGCCAGCATTTTGATGAAACACATGACAAAGATTTGATTTTGGCCATATTCTGCACTTCACCTGCTATCCGAAGTACTCTGCATAACGTACTTACTGAAATCATCGGAACATTTATCCTGATGTTTGGGGTATTGTACCTGGCAAAACCAACCAACTCCCTTGGCGCTTTGGATGCTCTTCCGGTCGCATTAGTGGTTTTTGGTATAGGACTCTCAATGGGTGGGCCAACCGGATATGCCATTAACCCGGCAAGAGATTTAGGCCCCAGGATAATTCATGCTCTTTTACCTATTAAATACAAAGGGGGAAGTGATTGGGGGTACAGTTGGATACCAGTTGCCGGACCTATCGCCGGCGCTTTGCTGGCAGGTTTTTTGTTTTCATTCCTAAAATAATCAAAATTATGCGTCTTACCTTACTAGTAATTCTTATAGCTTGCCTTGCTTCATGCAATAGTTCCAAACATGTTACAAATAATAAAATGGTATTTGCCGATAATTGCGTAGTTGCCCACCGCGGTGCCTGGAAACAAAATAATTTCCCGCAAAACTCAGTTGCAGCTTTAAAACATGCAATAAGTCTGAAATGCACCGGTTCAGAGTTTGATGTTCGCATGACAGCTGATGATTCACTCATCATCAATCATGATCCGAAATACCATGAACTGGATATCGAAAAATCAAGTTACCAGGAACTTATTCAATATAAGCTTCCAAACGGAGAAGTTCTGCCAACACTTCGGCAATACATATTGTCGGGAATGGAAAACAATAAACAGACACGGCTGGTTTGCGAAATAAAGCCTTCCGAAATCAGCACAGAAAGGGGCAGACTGATTGCCGAAAAAGCTGTAAAACTGGTTAAAGAATTAAAAGCGGATGAATTAACAGTTTATATCAGTTTTGATTACGAAATCCTGAAAAAAATCCATGAAATTGATCCAAAAGCGTCAACCCAATATCTTGCAGGGAATAAATCACCTGTGGAATTAAAGTCGGATGGTATCAGCGGGGCCGATTATTATTTATCTGTTTATAAAGATCATCCTGAATGGATTGAACAGGCCAGAATAAATAATATTACACTGAATGCATGGACCGTTAATGATGTAGAATTAATCGACCATTTTCTGGATAATAAGTTTGATTTTATTACCACAAATGAGCCGGAATTAGTTTTCGAAAGAATCCAGAATCACAAAAGGCAAGCTGAGGGTAAATAGCCTGGAGTATTAAATTTAACAACTCATTTCCCCGGCATTTTTCTTTGCCGATAGCAGGTTATAAGCGCCTTTAATCACGGCTTTCACTGTTTTAATATCTATACCTTCAGGCAGAGTTATTTCGGTATACCCGCCGTCCGTTACGCCCTTTTTTACAAGTATCATCCGGTATTCTGTAAATGGCTTGCCATCTTCCATCTTGTTTTTATCAAAAAGGAAAATGTATTCTTTGTCATCGAAACTCACAATTGCTTCTGATGGCAGGCTCGCTACCCGGTTCGAAGTTGCTTCAATTAAGGCATTCACATACATTCCCGGAAGAATATTTTTGCAGTTATCCGGAACACTGGCATAAACCTTATAGGTTTTATCGGCGTTTATCGATTTGCCGGTCTGGTATAGTACAGCGTCGTGCTCTTCGGTTTCATTATTGATAAAAAAACGGATTTTCTGTCCGTTCGAAACTTTATTGGCATCCTTCTCGAACAGGGTGAGTTCCAGGAAAAGTTTATCGCTGTTTTCAATTTCGAACAATATGTCTGATGACGAAACAAACCTGCCGATATTTATTTTAACTGATTTCACATAGCCGCTAATAGGGGAAATCACAGCAACCGATCGCGTAAGTGTCTCCTCATTAACGCCGGTGGGATTTATACCTATGAGGGCAAGTTTTTGCTCAAGGGCTTTTACCTGGGCTTTCAGGTTTTTATAGTCGGCTGTAACCTGCTGTAGGTTTTTCTGCGAATACACATCATCCTTGTAAAGTTCCGAGTGTCTTTTATAATCGGCTTCAGCAAATGCAAGCTTATTTTTCGCTTCCAGGTAGTTCTGCTGGATATCAATAAATTCCTGATTTTCAAGTATGGCAAGCGTCTGGCCTTTTGCAACAGCATTACCCGGCATAAGTGCAATGCTTTTAACAAATCCACCCAAAGGCATGCAAACAGTTGCAAGGTTTTGGGGTGCCACGGTTACCAGCCCGTTTACTTTTAATGATCCGCTGAGGGAGCGCAGTTCTATGGCTCCGGTTTCGATACCGGCGAGTTTAACCTGGTCGTCGCGCAATTCCACGATATCGTCAGGAAGAATTTCGGCTTCTTTTATTTCGACTGCTGATTTTCCATTACTGCATGAAGCTAATACAACAACGAATGATGAAATGATGAACAGCGACTTTAAATTATATGTTTTCATACTGAGTTTATTTACAATGTTTTACCTGAAATATATTCGATATTGATAACGCACCGGATGTAACTGTTGAGTGCATCGAGGTAGTTTTGCCTGATGGTGAGCGCACGGTTCAGATTAAGCACATAATCCATGTAATCCATAGCGCCCGCTTTGTAGCTGCGACCGGATTGTTCGATGATATAGCCTGCTTCGGGAACTGCCTGCTGCTCATAAAAATCCACACTTTTGCTGTATTTATCATATTCGTCGAGCAATGAGCGATAATCAGCTGAAAGCATCACTGAACTGGCTTCGGCATTGGTTTGGGCTATATTTTGCCTGATACTTGCAGCTTTTACTTTTGCAGAATATGGTTTATACCATAAAGGAATCGTTATTCCGGCCTGAATACCTGTAAAACGGTCGCCAGGGCCAAAAGTGCGTGGAACCGAATTTATCTCCTGAACGCCATTCATAGTCTGGCTGAAATATCCTATCGAAAGATCGGGTAAGGCGCGGCTTTGTTCCAGTTTTTTCTCAACACCTGAAATTTCAACCTGTTGCCGGATAATTCCCAGGAATGGATTATCGGCTGTAGCAACTGAATCGGGGAGGAGAAGCAGGATTTGTTTTTTCAGAACCGTATCTGCCGGGTACCAGGCTGTATCAGTATTCAAAAGTGTTTGAAGTTTTCGTACATAAATGCCGATATCGGATGTAATCTGCTGAAGCTGATTTTTTACTTCGAGGCTTTGCGAACGGGCAGTGATCATTTCGAGACGGTTGGTTTCGCCTGATTTCGCCCTTAGTTCGGCTGCACGCAGGAATCCTGAAAACAGACTATCCTGGTAAACAAGTAGTTTTTGTTTTACTTCAAGATATACCAACTGCCAGTAAACCTGTTTTACCTGTGTGGCAATTTCGAGCTGAGTTCCTTTTAACTCCCATTCACTGCTTTTAATATTTGCTTCTGCAAACTTCTTCTGGTTGCTGTAAACCGCTGGAAACGACATGGACTGTGATAATGTAAAACTGTTATCACGGTCATAGGAATTAAATCGGCCATACTGAGCTTCAACAGTGGTTTTTGGAATATCCCAGGAAGCCCCTTTCAAAGCTTTTTGCTCTTCGAGTGAGTATTCCGACGAACGGATCAAAAGGTTATTGCCCAACGCCTGTTTAATCGCTTCCTGCAGGCTGATACGCTTAACCTGCTGAGCTTTAGTTGTATTTAAAAATGAAGACCCAGCCAGAATCAATACAATTAGCGATAATGTCTTTATCGATTTCTTCTTAAAGAAAGACTTGAATTTTCCGGATGAAAAGATGATGTAAAACACGGGTAGAATTATTAATGTGAGAAGTGTGGCTGTAATGAGGCCGCCGATAACCACGGTTGCCAGCGGTTTCTGCACCTCAGCGCCGGCCGATGTTGATAAGGCCATTGGAAGGAATCCGAACGAAGCAACTGCAGCCGTCATGATCACAGGTCGAAGACGTGAGTGAAGACCTTTCAGAACCCGTTCGGTAATGTCGGTAATTCCTTGTTTTTCGAGGCGGTTAAATTCGGCTATCAGCACAATCCCATTCAATACAGCCACACCAAACAAGGCTATAAAGCCGACGCCGGCCGAAATGGAAAAATTCATTCCCCGCATCCACAGGGCAAATACACCACCAATAGCCGCCAATGGAACAGCCGAAAAAATAAGCAGGGCCTGTTTTGCTGAATGAAAAGAGAAATAAAGTAAAACAAAAATTAGCAAAAGGGCTACCGGCACTGCTATGGCAAGTCTTTCTTTTGCTTCAACCAGGTTCTGGAACTGTCCGCCATAGGTTAAATAATATCCTGTTGGCAATATTACCTGTTTTTCGATTTTAGATGTAACCTCATCTATCACGCTCTGAACATCGCGGTTTCGTACATTAAACCCGACCGTTATCCTGCGTTTGGTGTTTTCGCGCGAAACCTGTGCCGGTCCTGATTTAATTTCAATTTCAGCCAATTGTTCAAAAGGGATCAGACTTCCATTCGGTAATGCAACGGACAAATTTCTGACATCTTCAATATTCTGCCGGTAATCTTTATCGAGACGGATTACCATACCGAAGCGTTTTTCTCCGTCGTACACCACGCCGGCCTGGCTTCCGGCAAAAGCCGCACGCAACACACGATTTAATTCCTCGATCGAAACTCCGTATTGGGCCAGCCGATCACGATTGTATGTTACCTGTACCTGTGCAAGCCCGGTCACCTTTTCCACATTCAGATCTTCAACGCCGTCAATTCCCTGTATTATTTTTTCAACATCTTCTGCTTTCGCTGATAAAATATTCAGGTCGTCGCCAAATATTTTAACGGCAATATCCTGTTTTGATCCTGACAGCAATTCGTTGAAACGCATCTGTATGGGCTGTTGAAATTCAAATTTAACCCCTGCCAGCACAATGAGTTTTTCCTCCATTTTTGCAACCAGTTCTTCACGGGTTGCGGCGCTTGTCCATTCATCTTTATCTTTAAGTGTAATTATATAATCACCTGTTTCCATGGGTGTTGGATCGGTAGGAATTTCACCGGCGCCAATCTTGCAGATGGTATGTTTTATTTCGGGAAAATTTTCGAGAAGTATTTTATTGGCTTTCTGCACCATTTCTACAGTGTTGCTCAACGAACCACCTTGTAGAGTAATAACTCCTGCAGCCAGGTCGCCTTCTTCAAGTTGCGGAATAAATTCGCCTCCTAGTCGATTAAATTGTATGATGCTGATAACGAACAGGATAATCGCGGATACGGAAACCAGCAATTTGTGTCTCAGAGCAAATGCAATAACAGGATTGAATGCTCTATGAATACCATCCATCAGCTTATCGGAAAAATTGCGTTTGTGTTCTGTCTTTTTACTCAGGAACAAAGCTGAAGCCACCGGCACATAAGTAAGTGAGAGAATGGCTGCACCCAACAGGGCAAAAGCTACAACTTCGGCCATAGGGCGGAACATTTTACCCTCAATCCCAACCAGTGCCATAATGGGTAAATAAACGATAAGGATAATAATTTGCCCGAAAGTGGCCGAACTCATCATCCGCTTTGCTGATTGAAATACATTATCATCCATCTGATCCTGCGAAAGCCTGGCTACCCCAACATGATGATGTTTGCTCAACGAGATACGGTGTACGACACTTTCGACAATAATAACTGCCCCATCCACAATAAGCCCGAAGTCAATAGCTCCTAAGCTCATAAGGTTTCCTGAAACTCCGAAAATATTCATCATCGAAAATGCAAAAAGCATAGCCAGTGGAATAACGGAAGCCACAATAAGCCCTGCCCTCAGATTACCCAACAAAAGCACCAGTATAAAAATAACGATAAGCGCCCCTTCGAGGAGGTTGCGTGAAACAGTGCCTATTGCCCGGCCAACCAGGTCGGACCGGTTAAGATAAGGTTCTATAATTATTCCTTTTGGTAAAGATTTTTGGATGGATTGTATCCGGGTTTTTACGTTATCGATAACCTCATGGGCATTTGCTCCCTTCAGCATCATCACCACTCCACCAACGGCTTCGGTAGTGTCGACCACCAAAGCTCCATACCGGGTGGCATTACCGAACTGAACGCTTGCTATATCCCTGATCAGTACAGGTACTCCCGACGGGCTGTTTTTGACAACAATCTTTTCAATATCCTCCAACGTTTTTACAAGACCGATGCCACGGATAAAATAGGCTGCCGGCTTTTTATCGATGTATGCACTGCCTGTGTTTTCGTTATTTTTCTCGAGTGCCTCGAAAATATCGGTCAATGTCAGGTTCATCCCCCTGAGACGCTCGGGATTTACCGCTATTTCGTATTGTTTTACAAAACCACCGTAGCTGTTGATATCAGCCACCCCCGGAGTACCCAGCATTTCGCGGCGTACCACCCAGTCCTGAATGGTGCGGAGCTCCATAAGAGAATATTTTTTCTCCGAACCCTTTTGTACAGCCAGCGTATATTGATAAATTTCCCCTAAACCTGTCGAAATGGGAGCCAGTTCAATTTTCGCCATTCCGGCAGGAATTGCTTCCTCAGCTTCCTTTAAACGTTCGCTCAGCTGCTGTCGGGCCCAATATACATCAACTCCATCCCTGAACACAACGGTTATTACCGAAAGGCCTAGTCGTGAGATAGAGCGAAGTTCAATAATATCGGGAATATTTGCTACAGCTACTTCGATGGGAGCGGTAATAAAGCTTTCCACTTCCTGTACTGCCAGCGAGGGAGCAAGCGCAATGACCTGTACCTGGTTGTTGGTAATATCGGGGATTGCATCGATAGGTAAACGGGTGAGCGAATACGTTCCCCAACCAATTAATGCAACAACAAATAACCCTACAATGAATTTGTTTTTTATTGAAAAATAGATAATTCGTTCAATCATAATTACTTCCTGAAAAAGTTAATACTAAACATTAACATTCCCCGGGCATAAAATACCTATGCGGGAAACATCAAATACCTTTCGGTTAGTACTAAGAAATTTTAGGAGGTTGCCAGATTGAAGCTAATGGATCAGAAAAAGAAAAGGAACTGACCGGGAAATATTGTTTTTCGTGGTATGAAAAACTGTTGCTCTGAACTATGTATTCCTGGATAATCAGCGAAGTGGCACAGCAATTACAGGTACAAAAAGGTGAGCAATGATCAGCGTCACTGTGATGATGTTCATCCTGGTTTTGTTGCGAAAGTTCGACCTGATGTTTTGCTATATCCTTTTGCACATCAATGCAGGGTAGGGCAATGAGTGTGAGCAAATAAAGGGATAATATGATGGCAATATTTTTCATATCTGTTGCAGGCGGTAAAAGTAATATAAATGTTAAAACAAACAAATTGAATAATTTCCCATTGGAACACAATTTTCTGATTGATTAACAAATGTTTTGAATTTCATCCTTTTTTGTTCCAATAGCTTGCAGAATAATTCCGGTAATTTCGTAACCACAATCAAAGCCAATTGCCTTTTTCATGATGCTATGTTATAATTTAAACTTTCAGCAACACTTTTTATTCTCCTGAATTGGAGGGCATGGAACACTGCCATAAGAGCAATAAACACAACAGTCGCCTGTTTTTGGCTTCAGAACTGTATGACAATTTTCACATTCGTAGAAAAACTGGCATGAATTTTCCGGCATCCGTTCTGTTTTTTGATATCCGCATCGGGGACAGGTGAGGGTGGATTCGAGTACGATTTTCATAGTAAGATTGTAAAACGGTTAAATCGAGATGAATGTTATGCTTATTTAAAATTAATATACTAACAAAGCATATTGGCATTCTGCAATTTATTATCTCATGCAAAATAAATCCAGATAAAATAAAATCCTGTAACAATAAACATTACAGCTACTATCCGTCTGAACCATATCTCGAAAGTTTTGATCTTATTGTAAAACTTACCTATCCCGCCAATACTGAAAGCAAGCAGGTAGGATAGTAAAATAACAGGTAAACCGGTTGCAACAGCAAAATCAGGCAACAGCAGAAG
>JBBQSY010000071.1:0-19780 GCA_038213495.1 Bacteroidales bacterium | reverse complement strand
GTGAAAAAGTTATTATTCCTACTTGGTTTGTTTGATAGCACTAAGATAGGTGAACTTTTTATACCGTCAAAATGTTGTGTATATAACTTATACACAATGTTTTGGCGTATTTTGTTGGTAACCTTCTTGCGGATTTAAGGTTATAACTTATAATTTACTTCTCAAAATAAATAAGCAATGGCAAAAGTGAAGAATATAGCCCTCGTGGCACACGATAACTGTAAGAAAGACATGGTTGAATGGGTACAGTGGAACTGGGAGATTTTAAAGGATCATAAAATAGTATCAACGGGTACTACCGGCCGCATGGTTGCCGAAGCTCTTGCTTCGCGCATGGAGAAAGGCACAAGTAAAGGTGTGCGCATTAAGAGATTGAAATCGGGTCCCTTTGGAGGCGATCAGCAAATGGGAGCCATGATTGCCGAGGGCAAAATTGATATGCTTATATTTTTCTGGGATCCCATGGAACCGCATCCGCATGAAGTGGATGTGAAAGCATTGGAACGTATTTCTGTTTTGTACAATATCCCGGTTGCATGCAACCGTTCAACGGCTGATTTTATTATTTCGTCGGAGCTTTTTAAAACCGAATACAGGATTATTGCAACTGATTATTCGTGGTACACGAATCGGAAGATAACAATATAAGAGAGGAAGTATGGAATAAGTAATGAGGTGTAAGGTCTAAGATGTAAGATGTAAGTTGTAAGATGTAAGGCTTAGGGATTGGGTTTAAAATTGGTTCATCCACATCTGACATTCGACATCCGACTTCACAAATCCGACATCCGACATCATAAATCCGACATCATAAATTACTTCTGCTTATCTTTACGCTTCCAAAACAACCACCGTGGAAAAATTATTTCTGTTAGATGGCATGGCGTTAATTTACCGTGCTTTTTTCGCTATGCAGCGCACACCGCGTTATAACTCCAAAGGGCTGAATACTTCAGCTATAATGGGATTTGCCAACACATTGTACGAATTGCTGAAAAATGAAAAACCTTCACATATTGGAGTTGCCTTCGATACCCAGGCTCCAACTGCCCGTCACGAGGACTTTTTAGGCTATAAAGCCAACCGGCAGGCTATGCCCGAAGATCTGGCTGCTTCCATACCATATATTAAAGAACTGATAAGGGCATTTAATATTCCGACACTTTACGTGGATGGATACGAAGCGGATGATGTAATCGGCACTCTTGCCAAAGAAGCTGAACAGGCAGGTTTCCAGGTTTATATGGTTACTCCGGATAAGGATTTCGGTCAGCTGGTGAGCGAGAATATTTTCATGTATAAACCCGCAAAAGGTGGTGAAAAGCCAGTAATTATGGGTGTTCCCGAAGTATGCGAAAAATTCGGGATTGAAAATCCGCTCCAGGTAATCGATTTCCTGGGACTGATGGGAGATGCATCGGATAATATCCCGGGAATTCCGGGAGTAGGGGAGGTGACGGCACGGAAACTGCTGGCTGAATTCGGTTCGGTAGAAAACCTGCTCGAAAATGCAAAAAATATCAAAAACGATACGCTTAGGAATAAAGTGGAGAACGGACGCGAGTCAGCTATTATTTCAAAACAGCTGGCAACCATTATCCTCGATGTGCCGATTGAGTTTAACGAAGAAAAACTTCATCTCGATCCGCCTGATGTTGAACGACTAAAAGTGCTGCTCGATGAATTGGAATTCCGTACTTTCGCACAGCGTGTATTTACTGATTTGTCATTAAATCCGGGTGGCATTCAAACGGCAACAGCTATAAAATCTGCTTCTTCCAAACCTGTTGCATCAAACGGCCAGGGCGATTTATTCAGCTTAGCCGAAGTGCCGTTTGAACCTGTTGAGAGTTCATTAAAAAAGATTGAAAATACGCCACACGAATACCGGGCTGCCGATTCAGATAGCAGCCTGCTGGAACTAATAAGAGAACTTGAAAAATCCGACTCGTTTTGTTTCGATACAGAAACTACCGGACTGGATACAATTACAGCTGAACTTGTTGGAATGTCGTTTGCCACAACTCCCGGCAAAGCATGGTATGTGCCGGTGCCCGAAAACCGTGCAGCGGCAAATGCTCTGGTAGCGAGGTTTAAACCCGTTTTTAGCAATCCTGCCATCGGAAAAACTGCTCAGAATATGAAATTCGATTTGGCTGTGCTTGGAAATTATGGTGTTGAAATAGCAGGACCAACTTTTGATACCATGCTTGCACATTACCTGATAGAGCCTGATATGAGGCATAATATGGATATACTCGCTCAAACGTATCTCAATTATTCGCCGGTAAGTATCGAAAGCCTTATCGGGAAAAAAGGGAAAATGCAAACTACCATGCGCACAGTTCCTCTCGAAGAGATTAAGGAATATGCTGCCGAGGATGCTGATATTACACTGCAATTGCGAAATATACTGGAGCCCAAATTAAAAGAAACGGACACCCTAAAAATATTTAATGAAATCGAAATGCCCTTGGTGCCGGTTCTGGCCGGAATTGAAGCTGTGGGCGTGAAACTTGATTCGCAGGCACTGAATGATTTTTCGAAAGAGTTGCACAAGGAAATCATTAAAGTACAGGAAGAAATCTGGCAACATGCCGGTGTGGAATTTAACATAGCTTCGCCAAAACAGCTTGGCGAAATCCTTTTCGACAGACTAAAAATTGACGATAAGCCTAAAAAGACAGCCACTAAACAATATCAGACTGGCGAAGATGTGCTTCAGAAACTGATTCACAAAAATCCAATAGTGCAGTTGATTCTTGATTTCCGTGGTTTGTCCAAACTGAAATCAACATATGTGGATGCATTGCCATTGCTGGTAAATCCGGTTACAGGTCGTATTCATACAAGTTATAACCAGGCAGTTGCAGCAACCGGACGGCTTAGCTCCACCAATCCCAACCTGCAGAATATCCCCATCCGTACCGAACGCGGCCGCGAAATCCGCAAAGCCTTTGTTCCGCGAAATGAAGACTACACCCTGCTTTCGGCCGACTATTCGCAGATTGAGCTCCGTATTATTGCATCCATGAGTGGTGACGAAGCCATGAAAGAAGCTTTCCGAAAGGGACTTGATATTCACACGGCTACTGCTGCCAATATTTATAATGTTCCTCTCGACCAGGTGGACCGGGATATGCGTCGGAACGCAAAGTCAGTAAATTTCGGGATTGTTTATGGTATCTCTGCTTTCGGGCTTAGCGAAAACCTGGGAATTCCCCGTAAGGAAGCCGCAGAAATTATTGATACATATTTTACAACCTTTCCCGGCATTAAGAAATACATGGATACTACCATGGATTCGGCCAGGGAAAAAGGCTACGTGGAAACACTGATGGGCCGTCGCCGAATTATACGTGATATCAATTCAGCAAATGGCGTAATGCGTGGCTTTGCCGAGCGGAATGCCATCAATGCTCCTATTCAAGGCTCGGCTGCCGATATGATCAAAATTGCCATGATCAATATTTATAACGAATTCCTGAAACGAGGTTTAAAAAGCCGCATGACCATGCAGGTGCATGATGAACTTGTTTTTGATGTATTTAAACCTGAAGTGGAACAGGTAAAACAGATTGTCGGCGATTTGATGCGTTCCGCTTTACCGCTGGATGTGCCGGTGGAGGTAGAGATGAATACGGGCGATAACTGGCTGGAAGCACATTGATCTGAAACCTGAAAGTCTATTTTTATTCTGGTTTTCAGTTTTTTAAAAACCGGGGTCAGGTTTTTATCCGGCCCCGGTTCATAAAATAATTTAATGTGTACATTATTATTTCGAAAATTTAACCGGTATATTAAACAAAGTCGCGACTGCTTTCCCGTTTTGTTTGCCGGGTATCCATTTGGGCATCAGGTGGATAACACGCAATACTTCTTCATCGTAGCTTTGCCCGAGCCCCCGGAGAATTTTTGCGCCGGATATTGAACCATCCTCGTTTACAATAAAACTTGCGTAAACAGTCCCCTCAACTTCAGCTTTATCTCTTTCAACAGGCATCCTCAGGTTGTTGGAAAGGAATTGGTTAAGTGCCGACAGGCCCCCGGGAAACGAAGGCATTTCCTCCACTACTGTAAAAATCCTGGCATTAGCGCTTTTATTTATTTCAGGGTTTTTTGATTGAGTTGGTTCCCCCTTTTTAGTAACTATCAGAATAACCCCGTATTTCCCTTTATCGCCGTAAAGCTTTATTGCACTTTCGTCCTTCAATACATCAATTGATTCAATCATATCGGGATTCAATTCCTTAAGTGCTGATCTTTCTGATGGAACGCCATCAATAATAAGATAGGGATAGGGGGTAGGCTTCGTTTCCATGCCCTCTTTATATTCCATGCCTATTTCTATGCCCCTTTCCTCTCCATGGCTTGTTACTGTAACCTCATCAATATTTATTGCAGCTTTTTGCATTTTTATATCTGTTGTATTACTTACCGAAAACTCTTGACCTAGAGTTGTATAACCAATATAAGAAAATACCAGGGTCATTTTGGCTCCGTCTGCTTTTATTTTAAATTCCCCTTTTGCATCTGATATTGCTCCTTTCGTAGTGCCTTTTATTATAATATTAACTCCTTCAAGAGGTTTGGATGTTGATCCGTCAATAACTCTGCCTGTTAATGTAATAGTTCCCTTTTCCAGAGTCGAACTATTTTGGGAAGCCAGATCAGGCAGGAGTTTGCCATCAGTGATTTGTTGTTTTAAAGATTCTACCTTCTCAACTACTGGTTTTACCAGCGGCTCCGGGTTCGAAAAAGCCATTAACAAACCGGCTGTTAAGGGGATGAAAAGCAGGGCTTTAGCCTTTGCCAGCTGCGGGGATTTCATTTTGGTCATCATAACGATTCGTTTTAAAATAAGTGATTGATTGAATTGATGAGATATGGTAAATACCGGGCCTCCTAAAGCCTGGTTCACTAGCAATGCCTGGTAATTCCCCTTGGATACTCCCTGTTTCAGAACCTCATCATCGGCCATGTATTCATGTACTTCTTTCATTGAGCGCTCATAAAGCCATACAATCGGGTTAAACCACTGAACGATGGTTACAATTTCTATAAGGAAAAGGTCAAGGAAATGGTATTGCCTGAGATGTGACTTTTCATGTGCCAGTATGCTTTCGAATGAAGTTTCCTGCATCTTTGATGCCGGAATAAATATTTTACTGAAGTATGCAAAAGGAGTTATCTCTTTCTCGACCAACACAATGGTGTGCCTGCCTTTGGTTATTGTCCGCGACATTTTTGAAATCACATGTATATAAAAAGCTTGATATATTAGTCTGAAAAACGTGATTACAAATCCCGAAAAATAAATCAAAAGCACAATTTCACGAATCCCCCATGATGGTTCCGGTTTGCTTACAATTCGTACTACATTCGCCAGGTCAATATTCATTACAGGAATATTGGCAGCAACTACTTCTGGTGTAAGATCGATTTTGAATAAAGGTAAAATCAATGAAGCAATCAATGAAATTGCCAGGGTTATGCGGTTAAGTCCAAAATGAGTGGATTTACGCATCAGCAGCCAATAAAACAGGTAGAAAACACTGAGCGCTATGCCCGATTTTATAAGGTATTCCACTATGTTATCCATGGTTTTCGTTGTTTGATTGGTTAAGTTCCTTTTCAGTAAGGCGCATAATTTCTTCGAGTTCACTCATACTCAGATTATTTTCCTGGGCAAAAAATGCAGCCATTTTGGGGAAGGAGTTATTGAAATATCCCGACAGGAAATGGTTAAAATATTCGCCGGCATATTCTTCCTTTGTAACAAGCGCGAAAAACTCGTATGTATTTCCGAATTGAGTATGGCTTACAAATTCCTTTTTCTCCAAAACACGGATTACAGATAAAACAGTGGTATAAGGCGGTTTCGGATCAGGAAATTGTTCAAGAATATCTTTTATGAATCCTTTTTCGAGCTTCCATAAAATCTGCATCACTTCTTCTTCGGCTGTAGTTAATTTTTTCATAAGGGACTAAATTTGATAAAAGAAAAAGTTATTTCGCGACAAATATACAACTGTAAATGCAGTAATGCAACTGCAAATACAGTAATATAACTAATATTTCAGTAGTAAATTATTATAGTGTTGATATACAGTAATATAACAATAAAAATATTTTAAAATATTTTCATGGTGGTTAACAAATTCTAGGGAAGTATGATGATTTATTTTGTTTGAAATTAAAATATCATATAAAAAAGGCATTAAAATATACCTACCACAGGTTAGGAATTTTTGATTTAAAAGAAAATTGTATTGTGAGAATCAGATGACCTTCCCTTGAGTTAATAGCCGGAAGCAACAAATCAATTTTTTTTAAATTTGTTGTGGACACTAAAAAAGCCCAATAGAAGCAGTTTTTAGAAGAGCATGAAAAAAGAGACTTTGCTTGAGTTATTTGAACTTTGCCATATGGTATTATCTACAATACTTTCGTCAGCATCACCTTGTTTTCGTCAGCCATAACTATTTTTTCAAAGAAAGTTACAATTTCATCGTACCGTTCCACTGGGTGCTCGGCTTTAAATATTTTGAAAGTACGCACATACTGAAGTGTATTTCCCGACCTGCTTACTTCGGTAGTGTATTGCCCGAAGTCGGACTGCAGGCTTACTTTTGCCGGCAGCTTTTCCAGTGTAAATCCCTTTGGTAGGTTGTAAGTAACTGTATCTATTTCATACACAGGCCATTTAAATGAAACAGGGTACTTTCGTACAGTTGCCTGGAAAGGTGATTCGCTCAGTTTATTCATCATATTGAGGCAAAGCATCAGCTTTTCGCCAACTCTGGTGCAATAGCTGCTGATGGAAAGGTTGAGCTTTTCTGTTACATAAGGTAATTCGTCCTTTGTTTCCTGTATGTTGAAATTATCCAGTTCAAAATTCGGAACATGAATCCTCCGGGTAACCAGTTTCTTCCGGTCAACCTGGTCGCTGCTCAGAATCTGTGCATAACTATCGTAAACCGAACCGTGGTAAATGGTTTTCACATCTGCAAAGCCGCCTCCTGACTGGTCGAGGGTTACAGTTACATTTCGTGATTCAAGATCAGTTTCAGTCTTTAATGCAGGTGTTTTTATCAGGTTGCCTCCATTTTCATCAATAACCAGTACGTTGCGGTCGGCAGTGAAAGTGCCCATATAGTTAAACGGATTTCGCTGGCTGGTACATTCGAGCCACACTGTATCCTTTTCGAGGGGAACGCAGAGAATGGCATGATTAAACTGGTTCGATGGAAAATCAGGATGTATGGTAGGATTTTCGCGACCAGCCTGTACAAGTGTGTACCTCGAACTAATCCCGACAACCTCAAGTAAAGATTTCATATAATTCGATAAGGCTTTGCAATCGCCATACGAAAGACGGTCAACGGTTCCGGCATCAAAAGGCTGAAATCCGCCTAATCCGACCTGAATACTTACATACCTGGTTTTGTTTTGCATGTATTCGTACAAAGTTTTTATTTTGGTGCGATCATCCGGTAGACCTTCAGTTAATTTTTTAATCTTTAATCTGGTTTCGTCGTTCAGGATGTCCTTGTCTTTGTTAAGCTTGTTAATCCATTGGCCAAATCCTGTCCAGGTTTCGAAATTGCCTTCATAGCCTTCAACATTTACTTTGGATGGCGCAATTAACACTACCGGTGAAATATCAACAAGTGCCGGACAGAAATTTTCATCTGCAAAAGCTGGCAGGTTGCTTATTTCCCAGGAATAAGTATCAAAATCAGCCGTATTCTGAACCTTTGCCCCGGATGTAATATTCTTTTCATAATACCGGCAATTGGCTTGTTTCGAAACTTTAAGCGTATATTTTGATTTCTCAACTGCAACATTAAAATCTTCGACCGGTTGCCAGCCGGGATACTGTATAACATCCGAAAAAGTAATTTCCCATGTATATTCGATGGTATAAGGGTATTCAAGATGTTCGGGTAATATAGCTTTGATCCTGTTATCGGCGTATGTGGTTCCCTGCGAAATCATAGCATAATCGAGGATATCGAAGCCACCTTTCTTTTTTATTTCGGAACCGGATTCATCATACATCTGAGCTTTAATACCACTCACTTTCATGTTTCTGGCATAAGGTTGCATGAAGTTTGCATTACGGGCTCCGTTTTTATTCAGGATAGTGATTGCATAGGTCACCTTTTCCACTAACTTTTCATCGGATTTTATTTCAACGGTAATTTCTTCGCTTCGAACAACAGCTTTGGCATCTTTTAATAGTTGTTTCGGGATATCGGCCACACGGTATTTTATATCATTACCGCTATATGAAGGCGACGAAAATGCGATGCAGAGTAAGAGCAGGAAAGCCGGTAAGAGGGACTTTATTTTCATAAAATAATTTTAAAAGAGATATTAATCTGTTAAAAGGAATCTGTACTATAATTGAGTAAAACTCCGATTTTATCTATATTTTTTCTTGCTAAAGGATAGATTTTAGAACCAGGAACAAGCAGGTCTGCGGCAGACAAACTTGTTCCAGGTCCGGGCTGGTATCAGCATTTAACTCAAATCTTTTTCAACACAATTGGTTCCGCCTGCTTGGCAATAACCTGGTTATAGAATTCGCGCAGGTCGGCATACTGGGTTTGCAGGATCAGGCTGTTGTTGATATTGAACCTGTAGATCAAAGAAATCTTTCCATTCTCAGAAGACGATTTGCAGACAAACGACGCTGAGTTATCCGTTAATTTAAAATTGGCATTTACCGGCAGATTCACCACGGTGTAGCCCGGCGGGATAGTATAATTTATTATAATAAATTTTTCGCGTGCATAACCAAAATCAATGGGATATTCGCGTTTGCTGACTTTAAACGGGTTTTCCTTTATCTGCTCAAATAATAAAGGCATTATGTACAATTCGCCATCGATTTCGCTTACTGAATTATTGCTTGCTATTTCAAACTCTTCATTTACAGTCATATAGAGGCTGTCGAGGTTATCAATTTTATGCGATACCACTTTTAATCCCTTTTTCCCTTCTTTAAAATCGGTCAGGTATTCATCATCGCTGTTGAAAGTTTCATAAGTGTTTCGGAAATCCAGCGCTGCATAATCGGCTTTTGAATACGCAATTTTTCCTTTAAGACTCATATCATCTTCAATGGAAAGGTTAAACGTAACACTCTGCCTGTCTTTCGCTTTAGCCTGTAAAGGAATCCATCCGGTTATATTCTTATCCATATATTGACCGCTCCCGTTCAGGTCGCGCATCGGTAAAAGGGTGTAAGGACATTTTGCTTCGGTAGCATCGAGCAATAAGGTGTCTTTTTCCGTGAAAACGGCGGCAATCACATAATTCAGTTTGCTGATGCTGGGTTTAAATGCCGAAAGTCTCCCGTTGCTGCGTGTGCTCATTACGACCGGGCCGGCGTTGAAATCGAGCCGGCGCAAGAGTTGAACCAGGGCCAGGTTCACTTCGGATGAATTGCCTTTACCTTCTTTATACGCATTGCCGAGGCCGGTTTTGTCGGTAAACAATCTTTCTTTTTCGTCCCATTTAATTTTTTTTGCATACTCGAAGGCCATCTTCAGCATTTCTTCCTGGCTGTTACAGCGCGATTTGATATCCTTTGCTACTGACTTGATATAACCGTCGCCGCTCAGCACTATGCCAAAATAGGTGCTGCCGTAAAGCCTTTCGCGAACAGCATCCCAGGTTGTGGTAAATTCCCGGTAATACCCGGGGAAGGTAATTTTTTCCAGATCAAATTCGAACCTTGACCTGTAGTTTTTTGATGAAGTCATATAGGGTTCCGGCTTAAATGCAGGTACATTCTCCGATACCCACTGGCTAGCTGACATTGTTTTCAGAGGGAAATATCCAAAAAAGTTTTTACTGAAAGTGACGTAAAGACTGGGCTCCAGCACCAATTCGCTCCGTACAACCGGAATTTCCTGCTGAAAATCCCAGGCATCAGGTATGCCGCTGAACATAAATTGTATGTCGATGATGGACCCTACCTTAACATTAGGCATTGCAACACGCATTTCGTAAATATCATCGGTGACCCGGGTCTTAAAAATTGATTCGTTTTTCAACTTGGTTTCAACAATTTCGTTGCCTTCCAGGTTGTACGTTATACCGCGGATGCTGGTTTTCGAATTCAGGCTAAAGGTTTGATTAGCTACAGGATATCCTTCTTTTTTAAGGATTTTAATCCGTAGAGTCCTTGTGGTCTGAAACCTGGTGTCGTTAAAGTACCCGTAATCGCACAAAACCACTGCCGGAGCACTGGTGTCGGGGGCATAAACATTATTCAGCAGATCGGCTTTGCTGATATCACCGAATTTGATTGGGGCTTTTTCCGCGCAGGCAATTCCAATGAATCCCACGAGCAGTGCGATGGTCAGTGTATGTTTAGTCATGAAAAAAAAGTTTAAAATGAATAGCTAAAATTTAACAATCAGGCAATAAATAGTATCTTTTGATAAGGGGTATTAAAAAATGTATTAATAAAAAACAGGCAAATAAAAATAAATAAGGTGGGCGGGCTGACTAAAATCCTCCTGCCTTCACTTGTTTTTTTTGTGCACCTATTTTCGCTCCCAGGAATTCCCGGTTCATGCGGGCAATATTATCAATTGAAATTTCTTTCGGACATTCGGCCTCGCAGGCTCCGGTGTTGGTACAATTACCAAAACCCAGTTCATCCATTTTGGCGACCATGGCCTGCACCCTGCGGGTTGCTTCGGCTTTGCCTTGTGGCAATAATGCCAGGTGCGAAACTTTAGCTGCCACAAATAACATTGCCGACGCATTTTTGCAAGCGGCCACACAGGCGCCGCACCCGATACAGGATGCCGCATCCATGGATGAGTCTGCATTATCCTTTGGGATAAGGATGGAATTAGCATCAGGAATTCCCCCGGTATTTACCGAAATAAATCCTCCTGCCTGTATAATCTTATCCAATGCCTGGCGATCGACCATCAGGTCGCGAATCACAGGGAATGCTTTCGAGCGCCAGGGTTCAATAACAATGGTATCGCCGTCTTTAAACTTCCGCATATGCAACTGGCAGGTGGTAACGGCATCGTCAGGTCCGTGCGGACGTCCGTTAATGTACAGGCTGCATGCGCCACAAATGCCTTCACGGCAATCGTGATCAAATACTACCGGGTCTTCGCCTTTTGTAACCTGCTGCTCGTTAAACACGTCAAGCATTTCGAGAAATGAACTACTGTCGCTGATTCCTGTAATTTTATACGTGGCAAATTTGCCCTTGGCTTTGGCATTCTTCTGACGCCATATTTTGAGTGTGAAATCCATTTTAAAAGGGTTTAGGGTTTAGGGGTTGGGGGTTAGGGTAGTAGATTAGTAAATCACACCTTTAATCGGAACCTTTTATCCTTATGTTTTACTTTATTTTGTTTTCAAGCTTGCTTATTATAGCATTGAGTATTCTGCCAATTTCATTAATTATATTTTCAATTTCTGCGCATTTTACTGAGCTTAAATATTCCTGATTGGTAGAGATGATTATTAAAGTATTAAGTTCATAAAGTGATCCTCGCGAAATCTCCAGGAATTGGATATAGTTTTTAGTTGTTCCTCTGCCCCATCCTTCGGCCACATTTGTTGGTACTGAAATTGCTGCACGCCTCATCTGGCTTGTCAAACCATAAAGTTCTTCCTTTGGAAAAAGTTTAGTCACTTTATAAATTTCATTAACCAGCTCAATTCCCTTTTGCCAGACAATCAAATCCTTGAACGATTCTACCTTTTTATTTTCCATCATCATGCACTTTTAGTTTTGTTGTACAATTTCGATTATTAGACCCCTAATCCCTAAATCCTAACACCTAACCCCTACTTATAATTACGCTGTTTCACTTCAATATCCTCGTATTCCAGATGTTCCTTGTTGAGAATTGCATCCTTGCCCTCACCGGCATATTCCCATGCAGCCACGTACATGAATTCTTCATCATTACGCAAAGCTTCTCCTTCGGGTGTCTGGTATTCCTCGCGAAAATGACCGCCGCATGATTCCTCCCTGTTCAGTGCATCCATCGCCATCAATTCGCCTAATTCGAGGAAATCGGCTACGCGTCCAGCTTTTTCCAACTCAGGATTTACTTCGTTGAATTCCCCTGTGATTTTTACGTCTTTCCAGAACTCCGCCCTCACTTCCCGGATCATTTTTATACCTTCCTGCAGACCTTTCTTATTCCGCGCCATCCCGACATGCTCCCACATGATTTTTCCAAGCTGCCGGTGGAAATGATCTACAGTTTTGGTTCCTTTCACATCAAAAAGCTTCTGCAGACGTTCTTTCACCTGTTTTTCCGACTCATCAAATTCAGGTAAATCGGTTTTAAAACGTGGCACATTGATCTGGTCGGCAAGGTAATTCTGGATGGTATAAGGCAGTACAAAATATCCGTCGGCCAGTCCCTGCATCAGGGCCGATGCTCCCAGGCGGTTTGCACCATGGTCGGAGAAATTGGCTTCGCCTGCAACAAATAATCCGGGAACAGAAGACATCAGGTCATAATCAACCCAGAGTCCACCCATGGTGTAATGCACTGCGGGATAAATCATCATTGGATTTTCGTACGGATTTTCATCCACAATCTTCTGGTACATTTGAAAAAGGTTGCCATAACGCTCTTCGATCACATTGCGGCCAAGTCGCTTTATGGAATCGGCAAAATCCAGGTATACCGCAAGTCCCGTTTCTCCAACGCCAAAACCGGCATCGCAGCGTTCCTTGGCAGCGCGGGAAGCTACATCCCGTGGAACCAGGTTCCCGAAAGCCGGGTAACGACGTTCGAGATAGTAATCGCGGTTTTCTTCTGCTATATCTTTTGGCTTCATTTTATTATGACGAAGCGCTTCACAATCTTCTTTTCGTTTTGGAACCCAAATGCGACCGTCATTACGAAGACTTTCGCTCATCAGCGTCAGTTTCGATTGAAAATCTCCATGCACCGGGATGCAGGTAGGGTGTATTTGTGTGAAACATGGATTCCCGAAAAAGGCGCCTTTTTTATAGGCTTTCCACACTGCAGTGGCATTGCTGCCCATGGCATTGGTCGACAGGAAAAAAACATTTCCATATCCGCCGGTAGCCAATACGACGGCATGTGCCGAAAAACGTTCAATTTCTCCAGTAACCAGGTCTCTTGTGATGATTCCACGGGCGCGGCCATCAATCACTACCACATCGAGCATTTCGTGCCGGGTAAATGACTCCACGTTGCCGAGGCTTACCTGCCTGCTCATGGCACTGTATGCGCCAAGCAATAATTGTTGCCCGGTTTGCCCGCGTGCATAAAAAGTACGCGAAACCTGGGCACCGCCAAACGAACGGTTATCAAGCAATCCGCCATATTCACGTGCAAAAGGCACTCCCAGCGCAACCGATTGATCGATAATATTTCCACTTACTTCAGCCAGGCGGTAAACGTTGCCCTCGCGGGAACGGTAATCGCCGCCTTTGATGGTATCGTAAAATAAGCGATATACGCTGTCGCCATCATTCTGATAATTTTTTGAGGCATTAATACCGCCTTGTGCTGCAATGCTGTGCGCACGCCTCGGGCTATCCTGGTAACAGAATGCTTTAACCTTAAACCCCAGAGCACCCAGCGAAGCAGCTGCTGATGCTCCTGCCAGCCCCGTTCCGACAACTATTATATCAAGTTTTCTTTTATTGGAGGGGTTTACTAGAGCAATATGATCTTTATATGTGCTCCATTTGGTTGCAACCGGCCCTTTTGGTATTTTTGAATTGAGTTTTGACATACAATTTATGCTTTTATAAGCTGACCATCAGCCATTTTATGTGCCTGTTACTTAATGAACATGAAAAACAGAGGAATACTTGCAAATCCCAGCGGAACTACAATCGAATAAATTGTACTTACTATTTTGATAAAGGGTGTGTATTTGGTGTGATTCAGGCCCAGGGTTTGAAATGCCGACTGAAAGGCGTGATGCAGGTGAAAACCCAGGAAAATCATTAGTACCACATACAGGATTGCATAGAATCTATCAGCGAAAAGCAGAGCCGCCATCTGGTAAAATTCTTCCTTTCCCAAGCCCTCCGGAGGATTGACCCAGCCAAGTTTTACAAAATAGAAATTTGTGAAATGTACGGCCAGAAATACAAAAATAATAGCTCCTGTGTGAATCATGTATTTCGAAAAAAATGAAAGATGGGAGAATCCTTCCACTTTGTAGCGCACAGGCCTGGCCATCCAGTTTTGGATCTGGATTATTACTCCGATAATGATATGAATTGCAAAACCGCCCATCAGGAATATCTCCATTATTTTTATCAGCGGGTTGGTTGTCATAAACTCAACGGCAACCGAATACGCTGCACCTCCATCACTTCGCAGTAGCAGTAAATTGATTGCCAGATGGATAAGCAGAAAAGACAGTAGAAAGAGGCCTGCAAGAGCCATTACCACTTTTTTGGTGATGGATGAGTAAGATAATAATTTGTTGCCCATACGATTATTGATTTGATATTTTTACCGGCAACACTTTATTCGGCATTGAAAATAATTCATACTTTTGGTTGCCTGTGAGAGGAACAAATATAGAAACAATACTATTTGATTTCGGCTCACTGGGTAGAAAAATTATTTTTTTTTCAAAGAAAACCAAAGGTTTCCTTCAACTGACTAAAAAACAGCACTATGCGTTATCAGCCGATTAGTAATAAAATGTATATCCGCAACAGGGCCAAACTTGTTGAAAAGTTAAAACCCGGTTCGCTGGCCATTATCAACTCAAATGATGAAATGCCCCGTTCGGGCGATCAGACTTTTATCTTTCGCCAGAATTCGGATATATTTTATCTTACAGGCCTCGACCAGGAAAAGTGTATCCTTACCTTATGCCCGGGACATCCGGTTGAAAGCATGCGCGAAATGATTTTCACCGTGAAAACAAGTGACATGATGGTGATCTGGAACGGGCATAAATATACGTTGGAAGAGGTTCGCGAGGTTTCCGGCATTGCAAATGTAAAGTGGCTCGACGAATTCGACATTACGCTCCGCGACCTGATGTCGAGGGTGCAGGTAGTTTATTTGAATCAGAATGAGTATCCCAAATTCATAACCGAAGTTCCCGTGCTCGATGCCCGTTTTGCCGGTAAGATGAGGCAGGATTTCCCGGTGCACACCTACGAACGCCTGGCTCCGGTTATAACCGGGTTACGCCTGGTGAAAGAACCCGAAGAAATTGTCCAGATACAGAAAGCCTGTGACCTGACAAACCAGGGATTTCGCCGGGTGCTTAAATTTGTAAAACCGGGATTGAAAGAATATGAAGTTGAGGCCGAATTCACACATGAATTTATCCGCAAAGGAGGCACCGGACATGCATACACCCCTATTATTGCTTCGGGAGCCAGTGGCTGTATCCTGCATTATACCACCAATTACAATACATGTAAAGATGGCGACCTGCTGCTGATGGATGTGGGTGCCGAATATGGAAATTATGCTGCTGATATGACCCGTACCATTCCGGTAAACGGAAAGTTTTCTCCACGCCAGCGTCAGGTTTACGACGCCGTTTTACGGATTATGAAAGCCGCTACTTCCATGTTAAAACCGGGTGCCACCATCGAAAAATGGCATGCCGAAGTATGCAAACTGATGGAAAAAGAACTTGTCGGTTTAGGGTTGATCAGCAAGGAAGATTTGAGAAAACAAACCGCCGATACACCTGCGTATTTCAGGTATTATATGCATGGTACCGGCCATTTTCTGGGTCTCGACGTACATGATGTGGGTTCCCGCCAGATGGTTTTCGAAAATGGTATGGTAATGACCTGCGAACCCGGCATTTATATTCCTGAAGAGGGGATAGGCATCCGTCTCGAAAATGATATAATGGTTGCCGAAGAACCTGTGGACCTGATGGCTGAAATTCCACTTGAAGCGGATGAAATAGAAAGACTGATGGCGGAATAGAAGGATTTACGATTTTGGTCCCGATAGCTATCGGGATACGAGGTACGATTTACGATTGGTGATTAATCGTACCTCGTCATTCGTAAATCGTAATTTTTTTTTTTGACACAAGGCTTTTTCCACAAAAGGAAAAATTAATATCTAATACCTGATCACAAACTTCTGCCTGCTGAGTTCTTTCCTGAGAAATACAATCCCCATCCTGTAAAGATCGATACTCACAGTAACACGTTCATGGTCAGTTATTTCCTGCCATGCTTTCTGCATGCCCGACGACCAGTGAATATCATCGAAAACAAAAACTGTATCGTTACCGGAAATGCTTAGCAGCGAATTGAAATTCGCCAGTGTTGCCTCATACGTATGGTTGCCGTCGATATATGCAAAATCCACTTTCCCCGCCTGCTTTATCACATCAGGAAGTACTATATCAAAGCGGCCGATGTGTTGCACAATGTTGGTCAGTTTGGAACCGGTGAAATTAGTCGCAGCCTGTTCCGATTTTGTTGTGCAGCCTTCAATGGTGTAAACAATAGTTTCCGGATTTGTCTTTGCCATATAAATGGTACTTATTCCCACCGAAGTTCCTAATTCAATGATTACGGATGGCTTGAAATATTTCACAAGCCTGAACAAAAGTCTGCCATATTTCTCACTCAAAGAACTTTTACGAACAATTGATGCAACACTTTCGAAACGATGTTTATATTCTTTCAGGTCAGTTCCCGATCCAAAATCGGTAATTTCGATAACCTGGGATTTACGCAAAAGTTTTTTCCTGAGGTCTTTAACATCTCTCAGTACCTGGTCATCATTACGGTTCCTGAAAACTTTATCAACCAGTGTGTATACGAAAGGGGAATGCACCGAGTGCCGTGTACCCGATTTATGCAGGTATCGCAGGTAGGCTATCAGTGCAAAAAATTTTCGTTCCATGGCTTAATATGAAGGAATTGTAAAAATAATTTCACAAATGAAACTAAGCTTGTGTATTTTTGTTTCCTCTTAAAACAAAAACCGGATTTCATGTTGTTTCAAAAGATAAGCGCTAAAGTAGAAAATTATCTTTCACTGGTAAAGTTTTCGCATACTATATTTGCTCTGCCATTTGCATTGTTGGGATTTTCGCTTGCAACAATCCATAACAGCGGATCCCTGAGCTGGAGCCTTTTGGTGCTTGTTTTACTGAGTATGCTTTTTGCACGAAACTCGGCAATGAGTTTTAACCGCTGGGCCGACAGGCATATAGATGAAGCGAATCCCCGAACGGCACAGCGTGAAATTCCTGCCCGGCTTATAGGTGAGCGCTCAGCCCTCATTTTCAGTATTATTAATGCCTTGCTTTTTATTCTTACCACATGGTTTATTAACCCGCTCTGCTTTTATCTTTCACCTGTGGCACTTGTAGTCATATTAGGGTACAGTCTCACCAAACGATTTACTGCACTATCCCATTTTGTTCTTGGTCTTGGGCTGGCGCTTTCTCCAACCGGCGCTTACCTTGCCGTTACAGGCAAGTTCGACTGGATTCCTGTAATTATATCATTATCGGTTCTTTGCTGGGTGTCAGGTTTCGATATTATTTATGCCCTGCAGGACGACGATTTTGATCGCGAAAACCATCTACGTTCCATACCTGTAAAGTTGGGGCGAAAAAAAGCACTGAACTTATCACTGGTGTTGCATATAATTACGGCAATCCTTCTGGTTACAGCAGGCTGGCAAGGTGACTTCAAGGCTATTTACTGGATCGGACTCGGAATATTTTCTATCCTTCTCTTTTACCAGCATACGATCGTGAAATACAACGACCTCCGGAAAGTTAACATGGCATTTTTTACACTGAACGGTATTGCAAGCTTTGTGTTTTCATTATTTGCCATTACTGATCTACTGATGTAGAACCTTTTTTGCTTTTGGGTTCCTTGATATCCTTCTTAACTGCCGTCAAAACCGCCTGATCAAAATTTACCTTATCCTCAGGATGAAATTCGAAAGCAATCGGAACATAATATATGGGTAAATCGATTAATATGGCTGTGGCTTCAGGATTTTGTAGCCGTTTTGCATCTTTTTCGGTAGTGATGATCATTTTCCGCTTTGTAGGCAGATATTTGTACTTTTCTTTCAGAAGCAATAATTCTTTTTCAGTGAATTCATGATGATCTGGGAATTCCATAATTTCAAGATCAGTACACAGCCGGCGGAGATATTCCTGCATAGGCCCGGGGTTTCCAATCCCTGTTAACATGATAATAGTATAAACTTTGTCTTCAATTTCCTGATTCAGCTTATTGTTTTTGTACACCGGTACGAAAGGCAGGTAGTTGATATACGCAAAGCAAACCTGTTGTCCCGGATAGGGCTTTAAGTCTTCAATCAACTGTTTGCGTACAATGGGAGAAAAAATTCGCGGTGTTTTAGTAACTACAATAATATCAGCCCGTTTTCGCCCTGAGATGTGTTCGCGTAACCGCCCAAACGGCAAAAGCCAGTCCTCGCTATACAATTTGAAATAATCGGTTACCAGGATTGATAATTGCGGGTGCACAAACCTGTGCTGGAAGGCATCATCAAGAATTACCGCATCCAGATCCGGTATTTCAAGCATCAGCCTCCGGATTCCTTCGCGCCTGCTCTCGCTTACAGCAACATGAACGCTTGCAAACTTCTCGTGGTATTGCAATGGCTCATCACCGAGTGTATCAACACTTTCGTTTTCAGTGGCAAGGTGGTAACCTTTCGTTTTTCTTTTGTATCCCCTGCTCAGTGTAGCCAGGTTGGCATTTTTACCCAAAAGTCGGATGATGTATTCCACCAATGGCGTTTTGCCTGAACCGCCGGCAATAAGATTCCCGACAGACAGTATCGGAAGAGCAAATTTCACGGATCTCAGGATTTTTATATCAAATAACAGGTTCCTGACCCTGATAATAAGTCCGTATGCAAGCGCAAAAGGGAAAAGTAAGAATCGGAATGCTTCCATGTGATAAAGATACAAACAAAACAACCAAGCACACATTGGTTTTGAAAATAATTTATTATATTATCTTTTCAGAGCGCATCGGGATAAAGAATATTGGTCGGAAAGGGCAGAATCTTATACACTTGTCTTGAAGTTGTTTTGGCATTGAAACAGCTTTTTCTTAATTTTACAGTTTCTGAAAATAATTGTTCAGCAAATATGAAGCTATCCGAAATTATTGCCTTTTTAAACACTCAAATACCGCTGGCCCTCCAGGAAAGCTATGACAACTGCGGGTTGTTGATTGGCAATGCCGGATCAGAAATAACAGGGGCAATGATTTGCCTGGATATCACGGATGAAGTGCTGGATGAGGCCATAGCGAAAAGCTGTAATCTGATTATTTCACATCACCCACTCATATTCTCAGGTCTCAAAAGTCTCACTGGCCGCACTGATACCGAACGCCTGGTAATCAGGGCCATCAGGGAGAACCTGGCTGTTTTTGCCATGCATACCAATCTCGACAACCATTCGGAAGGTGTAAATCATTTCCTTTGCGGAAAACTCGGTATTTTAAATCCTGAAATACTAAAACCGTTACCCGGTATTTTGAGGAAGCTGGTTACATTTTGTCCTCCCTCTTATTCCTTGCAGGTCCGCGAAGCAATTTTTAATGCCGGCGCAGGTCATATCGGGAATTACGATTGCTGCAGTTACAGCACCGCAGGCGAAGGAACTTTCAGGGCTCTGGCTGGCGCAAATCCTTTTATCGGGGAGTTGGGAAAACTGCACACTGAATCGGAACTGCGTATCGAAACTATTTTTCCAGCTCACCTCGAAG
>JBBQSY010000070.1:0-19786 GCA_038213495.1 Bacteroidales bacterium | reverse complement strand
AACCCTCAAACCCTCAAACCCTCAAACCCTCAAACCCTCAAACCCTCAAACCCTCAAACCCTCAAACCCTCAAACCTACTTCTCTATCCTTATCCTCGCATCCACAGCTTTCAGCATCTTCATATTCCCCATCAAAGGATTGATATCCATTTCTGCAATTTCGGGAGCGGCAAGGCAGAGTGCTGAAACTTTCGTTATTATTTCTGCAAAAAGTTGTTCATTCAGGCCTTCCTGCCCGCGAACGCCTTGTATTATTTTGTAACTCTTCAGCCGGGAAATCATGCCTGCTGCTTCTTCAACCGAAACCGGTGCCAGCGACGACTGAACATCTTTCAATACTTCAATATAAATGCCACCCAGACCGCAGAGAACCATGTGCCCGAATTTAGGTTCCTTTTTTGCGCCTATATACACCGAATGTCCGCTCAGCATAGGCTGCATCAGAATGGCAGTAGTGTCTTTGATCTGAATCATACGGTTAAATTCATCCACAACCTGGTCGAAGTCTTTCACATTAAGAACCACACCTCCTACATCCGATTTATGCACCGGGCCTACAACTTTCATTACAACCGGCAAGCCCAGAACTGAAGCAGCTACAATCGCATCTTCTTTAGTTTTTACTACGGCTTCCCCTGCACGTGGAATACCAGCCGCGTCAAACAGTTGCTGTACTTTCATTGGATGCAGATACCCGTCTGTAGCATGTTCAATTATGGTGCGTATGGCAGCATGATCAATTTCGGGTTGGGTAATAATTTCCGGTGAAGGTTCAGGTGTATTGTAAACTTTACATAGTGCATTGCCGAAAATAACCTCATCAGGGAAATTGATTCGTCCAAGGCCGATAAAATATTCAATCTCTTTCTTCACATTTATGATGGAAGGAAGCACCGGGAAGATGGGTTTGCTGCAGGTATGCATTTTCTCATCCAGTAGCTTATACACATCATAGACTTCGAAAAGCCCGGGGCTGCCAAATATAACAGCCATTCCATCGATGGACGGAAAATCATTTTCACAGGCATCAATAATAAAGCCAAGCTGTTCAGCTGTACCGGTAGCAAGGAAATCAATGGGATTGGCTACGGAAGATCCCGGAAATAGTTTCGTAAGCAATTCAGGATGTTCAAGGTGCGGAATTTCGAGACCTCCTTCGGACAAAGCATCCGTAAGCATTACAGCCGGTCCGCCGGCGTGGGTAATTATAGCTATATTCTTTCCTTTCAATGGTTTATGCATAAAAATACCTGCTACCGTTGCAAGCTCTTCGCGGCTGTGGCAGCGAACAATTCCAGCTTTGCGGAAAAGAGATTCAACCGCCACATCCGGACTTGCCAGTGCTCCTGTGTGCGAGGATGCAGCGCGGCTACCGGCAGCCGAGCTTCCGGCTTTAATTGCTGCAATCCGGCATCCTTTGCGGATAAGCGACGAAGCATGTTTCAGCAACATCTCGGGTTTATTTACGCTTTCGATATACAGCAGTTTAACCGGCGAGCTTGTTTCCGGATCATAGGTTTCATCGAGGTATTGTAATACATCCTCAACGCCAAGCTGGGCACTGTTTCCAACCGAGTACACGCTCGAAAAGGTAAGTCCTTTCGGTATGGATGCTTCCATTATAAAAACAGCCGTAGCGCCTGATCCTGAAATAAAATCAACACCTTTTGGATCAAGTTTCGGAATGGGCGTAGTGAAAACCGAAGTATGATGATGGTTCATCATCCCGATGCAATTCGGACCAATAAGGCAGGCGTTATATTTATTAACCGTCGTTACTATTTTATCTTCAAGCACAGCGCCTTCAGCACTTTCCTCATGAAAGCCGGCTGATAAAATAATAAATGCACGGGTGTTTTTATCACGGGCGAGTATTTCAACCGTATCGGGACAGTATTTTGCAGCTATGGCCAGAATTGCCAGGTCGCATTGGGGAAGTTCATTCACACTCTTATAACATTTCAACCCCTGTATTTCATCTTCTTTAGGATTCACAACAAACAGGCTTCCGCTGAAATGATTGTCAATCAGGTTTTTCAAAACCTTTCCGCCGGGTTTGGTGGTGTCGTTCGAACCACCAACAATCACAATACTCGAAGGGTTAATCAGTTGCTCTGTTATCATATAAGTAACGGGTTTTCAAAAACTAACAATAAAAAAGTCACGGACCGAAATTGTTTCAGACCGTGCGGCGAAAGTACGAAAAGAGAGGGAAAAGAAAAAAATGATTTGCATCAAAGGCTTCAAATAAGCCTTGATGAAATGATAAAGTAAATTATGAAATGAGAGAAAGTAATTTATTCCTGTTTATTCTTCCATAATAGAAAGTACTACAGTTCCCGGACCGCCGTGCACACCCAGAACAGGGCTGCAGTCGTTGATAAACAGCGGTTTTTGACCTGTCAGCAATTCCATTTGAGTGGCATACCACTCAGCGGTTTCAAGGTTTCGGATATGTGAAATGGAGTATCCCCACACAGGTCCTTTTTTAAGCACTCGTGATGCTTCTTTTATTAAAAGCTTCATACTTCCTTTTTCGGAATAGGCTTTTCCAAAAGTATAGGCTTTACCTTCGTTATTAACTGAAATAATAGGCCTTACGCCTAACAGTTTACCAGCTATGCCTTTCGAATGGCTTAAACGACCACTTTTAACAAGGTACTTGACCGTTTTGGTACTAACAAAAATATGATTCTTATCGTTCCAGCTTTCAATAGCTGACACTATTTCATGATGCGATTTCCCTTGTTCAACGTCTTCGGCAGCACGCAGTACGGTAAGTCCTAATGCTGAAGATAACCTGTTTGAATTAACCACAGAAATTTCCTTACCACTTTGTTCACTCACGGCTTTGGCTGCGCGCTGACTGTTCGAAAATGTACCACTCAGCTGCTTGCTCAGGTGGATTCCGATTGTGGATTTGTAATGTGTGCTCAGGTATGAATATTTATTGATAAAATCTTTGTAAGCGGGTTGAGAAGTAGTGGGATATACAGGAGAGGATTCGAGCAGGTTATAAAAGCTGTCGCTCGAAATAGTAGTACGGTCCAGATACATTGATGCTCCGACCTGCAATGTGAGTGAAACCATTGTTATCTGGTATTTCTCCAGCATTTCCTGCGGTAAATCGCAGGTTGAATCGGTAACCAAAGCTATGGGCCATTTGCGGTTATGCGACATTTCCTGTTGCATAATCATATCATCTACTTTCTGGTAAGTTATTGATGATCTTTTACTTATGGCTTCAAAAAGCTTGATGGGATTATCGGAATGAATATGGATACGTAATCGTTTTTCGGAACCGGCAACAACCAATGAATCCCCCATTTCGGCTATAGAATCACGCAGAGTATTTTTAGTTTCACCCGGGTGTAAATCAAGCGCAAGCATGGCTTCGCAGCAATACCTGTGTGTTATTTCCTCATGCAAATCTGCCTGAACTTCTTCCTGAATCATGTCATTCATCGGGATAGCCAGCCGGCGGATGGTTTGCCTGTTCTTGAAAAAATCAATCATGCCCTCCAGGAATAATACGAATCCTTTTGCGCCTGCATCTACCACATTTGCTTTTGCAAGAACTTCCAGCTTGCGTGTTGTATCAGCCAGGGATTCCGCGGCAACCTGGAAAGCTTTAATCAGGAGTTCTACAAAATCGTCAATCAGGCCTTTCATGGTATTGATAAACTCAGCCCATTCGCGGATCACCGAAATCATTGTACCTTCTACCGGATTGGCTATGGCTTCGTAAGCATAGGTTACAGCTTTGGTAAGAGAACGCGAAAAATTTTCTACAGTAAGGTTGTCTTCATTTTCAATTTCGTTGCTGAAACCATAAAGAAACTGGGCAAAAATAATTCCCGAATTACCGCGGGCTCCGACTAAAGCAGCATCAGCCAAAGCGGCTGCTGCCATTTTAACGTTGTTGGTTGGGATAGGACTGTCGACGATGGACCGCATGGTGCTCGCCAGGTTGGTACCTGTATCGGCATCGGCAACCGGGAAAACATTTATTTTATTAAGTAAACCCTGATTTTCGAATATGCGCTGTGCACCTGCCAGGAAAGCATAGTAGAAACTTCTACCATCGAGTAATTTTACAAGCGGGATTGAATTTTCCAAAGATGGGTTGATTTATTTTTACATTATTTGCCGGAAAAAACGGGACAGAATCCGGAATGTTGAAATACAAAAGTACTTCTTTTTTTATATATCTATGGGTTTTAATATGTAGTTAATTCATATTTTTCCATAAAAGTTACTAACAAGACTAAATGCTCAATTCTGCAAGCCTTGCAAATACTCGGTTTAAAGAAGATTTACTTTTTCTATTTTATTTTCGTAAAAGCAGAGTAATCACCCTTGTCAATCTTCGTATTCAGTTCCTTTTCAATATCTTTATAGGATGTCCTTAAACCGCAACTATACATACTGATCAATGGCTGATCATCAATTATCATATTCATTAATTCCTCTGCCGAAGGTGTCGCGGGTAGCTTCGAATATTCCTCATAGGTTAGTTTAATAAAAGCGACGTTCTTACCGATCCCCCGGTTGTCGAGCCAATACCCTTTGTGAAGTTGGCCTGGATAAGCCAGCATCCCGTTGTAATACACATCCGTAACGTCAGGATACGACTCGATCGTTTTTTTGTCATCACTCAACTGAATAGGTACTAATTGGGAATAGTCTTTCACAGTCTGGTAAATAACAGCTTTCGGACCAGTTACAAAAGCAGCCTGCCCGGTTTTTTTTGATTCCTTTTTTTTCATCGTACAGCAGGATGATGAGATGCAAATGATCAGCAAAGTCAAAGTAAATAATGCTACTCTTCTCATAATAATATTTTATTTTAGACAAATTTATAATATTTATAAGTGCAAATTCGTTTACCTTACCGAATTAGTGATATTTTTGCATTTCAATATTCCGTTGGCACGGAAATTGCAACCAGCAGAGTATTATAATCAAACAGGTTTTGTCTGCCTTTTAGAAAAATGTCAAATAACAAATCATTTAAAATTCAAACTATGAAAAAAGTACTTGTTACTTTAACTGTCTCATTCATGTTGGCTTTTGCCTCAATTGCACAAAATGCTGCTCCTCAGCCGGCTGTTAATCCAAACGCTCCCGGCATCAGTTTTGATAAAACGGTTCACGACTATGGAACTGTAACCAAAGGAGGTGATGGCACTTGTGAATTCACGTTTAAAAACACCGGAATTGAGCCGCTTATTTTATCAAATGTTACTTCTTCGTGCGGATGTACCGTTCCCGAATGGCCCCGCGAACCTATTCTTAAAGGAAAATCGGCCTCAATAAAGGTAAAATATGATACGAATCGTATAGGACCTATCAACAAGACCGTTACGGTTATGTCGAATGCAAAGGATGCTTCCGTTCAACTCCGGATCACCGGCAATGTTGTGGAAGGAACTAACGGTGCACAGATGCCGCAGAATAACGTGAACGCCGGAGCCGTTCCGGTTGCAAAATAAAAGTTATTTACTCCGAATTGAAAGACTGTCATTATTTTGGCGGTCTTTTTTTTGCGTTTACAATTCTCTGATTTCCATTCTTTGAAGTATTTCAGCAAAGCATCAGTATACAGCTATGCTTCTGCATACAACGATTTTCTTGGCTAAATCGTTGTTTAAAGTGCTGGACTGAAAACGTTAGTATTTGATTGTTTTTTTGTCTCAAGACACAAGAACCGAAATAAGAATGTTTTGTTTTACTTTCTTTTGCTTTGATGCAAAAGGAAAGTAACAAAGAAAAGATCAAGACTTTATAAAGTTTCAGTGTATTTCTACGTCAGGTTTTTTGCTACGCCACAGTTTATCCCGTTTTTGCGGGACAAGCCGTTCGCTGTGAAAGGTTTAAAGATATGAATAGACTTTGCAACGGTGCTCACTTCTGCATGGCTTGGTATGCCCTGCGCTCACAAAACCTTCCTTGAACTACTACTTAAACTTTATAATGTCGGTACTACAACCTGAAGATCTATGCTGAAAAGTCAAATTTTTATTTCGAAATGTTGCCATAAGGGTGAATTCACTTATAAGGGACCGGCCTTATAGAAATTTTACAACAGATGTAGCCGAAGGTAAAATGCGCAGGGAAGTGTGTAGCAAAACACAGCTTCACGTGCTGCAAGGCAATGGCACTGAAGTTTTAAGCCTTGTTTTGCGAGCTTTTACCGAGGCATACATATGTGTGAAATTTATATTAAGCCTAGACTTTTTGGTTCTTTTGTGTCATGACAAAAGAACAAAATAAAAAACATATACTAAGAGCAAGTTCTATTTCAAAATTGGCAATTCAAATAACGATATAGCCATTTTCTGTATTGTTAATAAATTATTGTGCACATTAAAGCTAAAACTGGATGATTATTAGCTAATTTTGGCCCATATGGAACAGGATGAAAGAACCGATGCGCTGGTATCGCGAAAAGCAATAAAAAGGCCATCCATTGGCCGGGATGCATTTCAGGAACATGGGAAATTGCCACCGCAGGCTACTGACCTGGAGGAAGCTGTTTTAGGTGCCCTGATGCTCGAAAAAGACGCTGTTGCAGCAGTTATTGATATGCTGGTTCCGGCTGTGTTTTACAAAGAATCGCACCAGGCAATTTTCGAAGCCATAACAATGCTATTTCATAATAATGAACCCGTTGATATTCTTACCGTTACTAATGCGCTCAGGCATACAGGCAAGCTGGAATTAGTCGGCGGTCCGTTTTACATTACACAACTAACATCGCGAATTGCTTCCTCGGCAAATATTGAATTTCATGTTGGTATCCTCAAACAAAAGTTCCTGCAGCGCGAACTGATAAAAATCTCTACGGATACAATCCGGAAATCGTTCGAGGATTCGACCGACGTTTTTGATCTTCTCGACGAAACCGAAAGCAGCCTTTTCTCCATCAGCGAGAACAACCTGCGCAAGAAAGCGCAGCTCATGCCCGAACTGGTCCATAAAGTAATGAACCAGTTTGATAATGCCCGCAAAAACGACGGGGTTTCATCGGGTGTTCCTTCCGGATTTATTGACCTCGACAAGATAACGGGGGGCTGGCAGCGTAGCGACCTCATTATCATTGCAGCACGTCCTGGTATGGGAAAAACTGCCTTTGTTCTTTCCATGGCCCGCAACATTGCGATAGAATCCAAAAAAGCAGTTGCCTTTTTTTCGCTGGAAATGACTGCCGACCAGTTAGTTGCACGTTTGATTGCATCCGAAGCTGAACTTTCGGCCAGTGCACTGCGCAGGGGACAATTACAAAATTTTGAATGGGAACAGTTAAATTCCCGCATTTCGAAACTTATTACGGCACCAATTTATATTGACGATACTCCATCGTTGTCATTATTCGAACTTCGCGCTAAATGCCGCAGGCTAAAGGCACAGTACGATATCGACATGGTTGTGGTCGATTATATCCAGCTTATGACAGCCGGTGGCGATCGCAAGGGTGGAGGAAACCGCGAACAGGAGATATCAGCGATTTCACGATCATTAAAAAGCCTTGCTAAAGAATTAAATATTCCGGTTATAGCGCTCTCACAGCTAAACCGATCGGTCGAGACCCGCAGCACCGCCCAGGGAAGTAAAAAACCACAGTTATCCGACCTTCGCGAATCAGGAGCCATTGAACAGGACGCTGACCTTGTGCTTTTTATCTACCGGCCTGAATATTACAAAATTATGGAAGATGAAGAGGGCAATTCAACCGAAAGCCGGGCCCAGATCATCATAGCCAAGCACAGGAATGGAGCTACCGACGAAATCTGGCTTCAGTTTATCAGTCGTTTTGCGCGTTTCCAGGATGTAGCCGGACTTAGTATTGACAAAATGACCCTCGCTCCAAATACAGGATTCGAACAACCTGGTAATACAACTGTTATTATGCAGTCGAGGCTGAATAGCATGGACGATGAAACTGACCTTGGTGCATCCGATTTTTAATGCTGTATACAAAATCTGTTCATATTTACATGTTTAATGGCAGCAAACTGCTGAATTTACGCAAGCTTCGGGTTCTCCTTAAACCGGGAAAAAACAATATGGGTAAGTTATTTACCAAACCGGCACAAAGCAAAATAACACAGATCTATACAAGCAGGTTTTTCAGGAGACTGTTTCAAATGGAGTGTAGAAATGTCAGGAATTAATATAAATCAGAAGTTTAAAATGAGACGGAGCATTCTGTTCATGGTTTTGTTTTTGTTAATGGTCAGGGTACAGGCTGCGTACCTGCTGATTCCTATGGATCAGAATCAGAAAAATCATCTGAAAGCCTACGGAATAGCTTTTTGGGTATTGCAAAAGGATATTGAAGTTAGTTGGCTGTTAAATTACCGTGGCGGAGCTTTTATGGTAAAATATGTGAAATCCATTGAAAATGAGTGCTTTATCAGGGGTGTTAGCTGCGAAGCCATTGCAGATGCCCAATCCACTGCCATACTTCAGGAAATAGCTGATCCTGAGGTTAATATGGATGTAATGAAGCTGAATAAAGCACCCAGGATTGCAGTTTATTCTCCCAAAAACAAACTTCCCTGGGATGATGCAGTTACCCTGGCACTTACCTATGCAGAAATCCCGTATGATATTGTGTACGATGAAGAACTGATTTCAGGAGTTCTCCCGATGTACGACTGGCTTCATCTGCACCATGAGGACTTTACCGGGCAGTACGGGAAGTTCTGGGCGGCATACCGCAATGCTTCCTGGTACAGGGGAGATGTACGGACCAATGAGGAAATGGCTGCCAAACTCGGCTTTAAAAAAGTTTCGGAAATGAAACATGCCGTTGCTTTAAAAATCAGGGATTTTGTTGCCGGGGGCGGTTATCTTTTTGCCATGTGTTCGGCACCTGATAGTTATGATGTGTCTCTGGCCTCCGATGGGGTAGATATTTGTGATGTTATGTTCGATGGTGATGCTGCTGATCCAAAGGCACAGTCGAAACTTAAATATGATAACTGTTTTGCTTTCAGGAATTTCAGCCTGGTCACCAATCCGTATGAATACGAAATATCATCCATTGATGTGAACACGAACCGGAAAGTAAGCCAGACCAATGATTTTTTCACGCTTTTCGATTTTTCGGCAAAATGGGATCCGGTGCCTACCATGCTTTGCCAGAACCACATGCAGGTCATTCACGGTTTCCGGGGACAGACAACCGCTTTTGAAAAGAAATGTGTAAAACCTGAAGTGATCGTCATGGGCGAAAACAAAGCACTGGATGAAGCAAGGTATATTCATGGCGACTTTGGTAAAGGAACATGGACATTTTACGGTGGGCATGATCCCGAGGACTATGAGCATCGTGTGGGTGATCCTCCTACCGATCTGAATCTTTTCCCTAATTCACCCGGATACAGGCTGATATTAAATAACGTATTATTCCCGGCAGCAAAAAAGAAAAAACAGAAAACCTAATTGCCAATAGCATTATATATACTGATATTCAACTGCTTGCATATATTTTCATGAATTTAATTAAAAACATTTACTGTTTGTGTTAACATAACACTAAGATTGCTATTTTTACATCTTCTTAAATCGCATTTTTTACCGGAAAGTATTATATTTGCCTTTGCTTTTCCTTTGACTGGATTCTGATCACCATGAAAAATGTACCGGAAAAGAAGATTACAGTTTATTTTGAGATTACCCTACCTTTAAATTTCATTTTAATAAACCATTTTAACCAAACATTATGGAACAACAAAGACACGCAAACTATGGTCTTGGAATGACTGTAATCGGATCCATTTTCTTTATATTTGGATTTGCCACTACCTTTATTATTACACTGAGTGGTCAGGTAAAGGATATTTTCGAGCTAACAGAGTTTAAAGCTCAGTTACTGAGTTTCTCCTTTTTTATCACCTACTTTTTTATTTCGATTCCTATCGGTTTGTATATCAAAAAGATAGGATACAAAAGTGCACTGATAGCAGGCTTGTTGCTGATGGCGGCCGGAAGTTTCCTGTTTTTCCCGGCAGCTAAGGCACCTTCTTTTCCATTATTCCTGGCAGCAACTTTTGTACTTGCTTCGGGTGTTGTGTTTTTGCAAACTGCAGCCAATCCGTATGTTACAGCCCTGGGTTCAGAAGAATCGGCAGGAGGGCGTCTTAACCTGGTACAAGCACTTAACTCAATTGCAACCATGGTGGCTCCCTGGATAATCGCTGTATTTATTTTCAGAGGGGCAAGCGAAATGCTGACGTCCATGCAGAAAGCTGAAACGGTGCAGATGCCATTTGTTATTATTGGAGTTATTGTGGTGCTGGTTGCTATTGCCATTGCGCTGATAAAACTTCCCAATGTTGTTGGTAGTAGTGTTGAACTTAAGAAAAGCGTTTGGAAACATCCTCATGTATTACTGGGCGCACTTGGAATTTTCTTTTATGTAGGTGCTGAAGTTGGTACAGGCGGACTGATACTGAATTATTTAAAAACTGAAATGCTCCTGGATCCTGCGGTTGCCGGCAAATATGTCGCGATATACTGGGGTGGCGCCATGATCGGCAGGTTCTTCGGCTCAATTATGCTTTCAAATATCACTGATACCTTTAGGAAATATACTTATGTCGTGCTGGTGTTACTTCTTGCCCTGGTATCCGGTTCATTTGTTACCGATTGGAGTTGGAATATCGGTTTGATCTTTATGGTTGTAGCAGTTGCCAATTTCATTTTTATGCAACTGGGAAAGGGAAGTGCCGGGCGTTCTTTGGCTGTTTTCGCTTTAATAGCTGCAACGTTGGCAATTGTAACAGCTTTTACATCAGGCAGTATTGCACTTTGGGCAGTTGTTTCTATCGGAATGTTCAATTCTATTATGTTCCCTAATATTTTTACACTTGCTGTTAAGGATCTGGATCCTGGTGAACTCAGCACTGCATCGGGTATTATTAATACTTTAATATTTGGCGGAGCCATCATTCCTTTAATAATGGGTAAAATCGCTGATGTGTCAGGATATTCGTGGGCTTTTATTGTACCCGCCATTTGTTACCTGTATATCTTCTTTTACGCGGTTAAGGGCAGCAAACTTCGTTCAGTATAGACTTTTCTCCATTCGTATCCGACTTAAGATTTCCATTTTAATCTAAAGTGATAAAATGATCAAAATTTTTAAAAAACACCTATTACCTATGAAACAAGTAGCGTTAGGAATTGACATAGGCGGCACCAATACATCGATTGGTGTAATTGACCGGGATGGCAATATCCTTTATGAGAAACAACCGCAGGTGCCAACACCTCAGAAGAAGGATAACCCGACCGGAAGTGAAAAGATTTCGGATGAACTATTAACTGAATTTATCGATTTACTCGCGCTCGAAATAAAATCAGCGATCGAAGTTGTATCGAAAATTAATCCGGCCATCGAAGTTATGGGTATTGGTATTGGAGCTCCCAATGCCAATTACTATACCGGTACTATTGAATATGCGCCGAACCTTCCTTTCGTAGGAGTGATACCGTTTGCAAATTTGATACAGGCAAAATTTCCAAAAATAAAACACATCAAACTCACGAACGATGCTAATGCAGCTGCAATCGGAGAATGTATTTTCGGCGGTGGAAAAGCGATGAAGAATTTCGTAATGATCACCCTGGGTACCGGGCTTGGCAGCGGGATCATAGTGAACGGCGACCTGGTATACGGAGCTGATGGTTTTGCCGGAGAAATCGGGCATACTACCATAGGCAGGGGAACGCGTACCTGTGGATGCGGGGGAATAGGTCACCTCGAAGCGTATTGCTCAGCTACCGGTATGAAACGTACCGTTTATGAGCTTCTGGCTAAGTATAATAATACCGAAAGTGTGCTTGCCGATATTCCTTTTAACCAGATGACTTCAAAAATTGTGTTCGATGCAGCAGAAAAAGGGGATAAACTTGCAAAAGAGGTTTTTGACGTAACCGGTGAATTATTAGGCGAGGCTTTGGCTGATACTGTTCATCACCTGAGTCCTGAAGCTATTTTCCTGTTTGGCGGACCGGTTGCAGCGGGTGACTTTATCTTTAAACCAACAAAAGACAGTCTGGAGCGTCATCTCCTTCCTATATTCCGTAACAAGGTAAAAATTCTTCGTTCGAGCCTGAAACTGGGATCCGCAGGCATCGTAGGAGCCAGCGCGCTTGTGTGGAAAGAAATGGAGAAACAAGGTAAATAACATTTTGCCTTTGACTAAAGGGTGTCTTAAAAGTTGGATTAACCGGTGAATGTGCAAAGCTGAAGAAATGACACAAATTCAAAGCATTGTAAGCCAGCTTATTGCGTTTGTGTTGTAAATTATTTGCGATTAAGCGGGAAATTTGTCCAGGCTTTTAAAACAGTTTTTTCTGAATTTCAGACCTTCAAATGTTTTAATTTGATTTTAAAACAGCTTTTTATTTTTGGGGAAATCTTCCTGGCTCTTAAAACTGAGGTTGGCAATTCTGGATTCATGTTTTATTTACTAAATCTAATCAAAACAAATGGTTGAACACTTCACGCTCAGTATAATAGATTACGCCATTATGGCGATCTATTTTGTTTTTGTGCTTGGGATTGGCTGGGCGTTAAAGAAATACATGAAATCGAGCGCTCAGTTTCTCGAAGGGGGTAAAAACATACCTTCCTGGATTACTGGGTTAGCTTTTATTTCGGCCAATCTAGGAGCCCTCGAAGTATTCGGAATGGGTGCTTCCGGTGCAAAATACGGATTGATGACCGCCCATTTTTACCTGATTGGAGCAATCCCTGCAATGATTTTCCTGGCCTTGTTTATGATGCCGTTTTATTACGGATCCAAGGCACGTTCCGTTCCCGAATACCTGAAACTGCGATTCGATGAGAAAACCCGTGGCTTCAATGCTTTTTCGTTTGCCATCATGACAATTTTTGCTTCAGGTATATCGATGTTTGCCCTTGCCAGGTTGATGGAAGTTATGTTACACTGGAATTTTCATTACAGTATCATTGCATCGGCTGTAATTGTACTGGTTTACACATACCTGGGCGGTTTAAAATCAGCCATATACAACGAAGTACTGCAGTTTTTCCTGATAGTGATCGGATTTTTGCCATTGGTTATTATCGGGTTGCAGGATGTAGGCGGATGGGATGGTCTTACGCTCAGGCTCAACGAAGTAGCCATACAAAAAGGTTATGCAGCAGGCACATGGACAAGTACCTGGAAATTCCTTGGATCTGCCGCTTCCAACCCAATGGGAGTTGATTGGATTGCTATGTTCATGGGACTTGGATTTGTACTTGCATTTGGATATTGGTGCACAAACTTTTTGGTCGTCCAACGTGCCATGGCTGCCAATTCAATGTCCGGGGCCAGGCGCACTCCGTTGATAGGAGCACTTCCGAAAATGTTCCTCCCCATACTGGTTATAGTGCCCGGAATGATAGCGATTGCTCTTATGTCGTCGCCTGATAAAGGCCTGCTGCTGATTGGAAATAACGGTCAAACAGATTACAATATGATCATTCCGACCATGCTCGTACATTATTATCCAACCGGTTTGCTGGGTCTTGGTATAACTGCACTTATGGCTTCGTTTATGAGCGGAATGGCGGGTAATGTAACAGCCTTCAATACTGTGTTCACCTATGACATTTACCAATCCTATATAAACCCGGGAAAAACGGATACGCATTATCTTAAAGTTGGTCAGTTTGCAACAATATTTGGAGTGGCAGTGAGTATCGGCGCTGCATATATTGCTGCCAATTTCAATAATATCATGGATTTCCTGCAGCTTGTTTTTGCCTTTGTAAATGCCCCTCTTTTTGCCACATTCATGCTTGGTATGTTCTGGAAAAAAACTACCGGCAACGCAGCTTTCTGGGGATTGCTGGCAGGTACGTCGGCTGCAGCGGTTCATTATAGTCTTACCATTGCCGAAGGAAAAGGCGGCTGGCTCGCTCATCTGGTTGAATATCCAAGTGGCATGGCCCAGGGTTTCTGGACTGCCATTTATGCCTGGAGCGTATGTTTTATTGTAACTGTTGTACTTACATTTTTAACAAAGCAGTTAAAAACAGATGATGACCTTCGCGGACTGGTTTATTCGCTTACTCCCAAAACCTACGATGAACCCGGAATTGTATGGTATGAAAAACCGGTTATTATGGCAGTAATAATCGGAGCGATAAGTATAGTATTAACAATTATTTTCTGGTAGGAGGTAAATATGGATATGGACATCAGAATTCCGATCGGACTGCTATTCGTTGTATTAGGTGCAATACTTACTGCATTAGGCCTTTTTACAATGAATGATGCCGAATTATATGCACGTTCACTTGGCCGCAATATCAACCTGTGGACTGGTTTGTTAATGCTTGTTTTTGGCTCTCTCATGTTGCTCTTTCCTTACCTGAAATGGAGAAATAAAGCATAATCTGCCTTAGTTTAATTATTAAAAAAGTATTGATTTCATTCAATCAAGCTGTTCCTGTGGGACGGCTTTTTTGTTTTAAACAGGCTTTTACGGTTCAATAAAAAATGTTTTCGAAATTCTGTATTACTAATAGTGTATTGTGCAATTAATAAGAAGGAAAGGAATTGGCCGATCGCAAAATCTGCTTGCCTTTTGTTCCGAAATACTGAATATTAACAAATTGTGTACTTATACATACTGCCAAATCCTGTTTAAACGATCCGTTCCGTATGAGAGACAAAATATACCTTAGCCTGTTCCTCACCCTTCTTATCCTTGGGGTGCAAGGAAAATTCACTTCCGTTTCTGCCATTCCATCAGTTGATTTTGCATTTTCCGGTAAATGTGTCGGGAGCCCGGTACAATTTACAGTTGATAACAGTGCTACCAATATAGGCGCGGTTGCGGACTGGTTATGGGATTTCGGCGATGGCATTTTTTCGACCATTCAAAACCCGGCTCATACATTTGCCGGTCCGGGCAATTATACGGTAAAGCTTTCTATTACTGATACATTAGGCCAAAAGGGTGTCAGAAACCATGTGATTAAAATAGAAGAACTTCCGGTAACTAATTTTGCCTTCGCAACGCCAAGTTGCAGTAATTATCCAATACAGTTTACGAACCTTTCGACCACGGCAAACGGATACATCGAGCAATGGAGATGGAATTTCGGAGACGGTTCGGTTGATGAAATAATTATTTTTCCGGGGGATCCGAATCCGAAACATGTATTTCCAAATCCCGGTATTTTTGATGTCACACTCACCGTTATTAATTCCAACCAGTGCCAGAATAAAATATCATTACCGGTTACTGTTCCGGCAAATCCGGTTGCAAATTTTCATTTTAACGGCATTTGTGAAGACCAGTTGGTTACGTTTAAAGATGCTTCATCTGCAAACGGGGCCGGAAATATTGTTTCATGGAAATGGGATTTCGGAGATCCTCTGAGCGGCATTAATAATACATCAAATCTAACAGATCCTGCCCATATTTATTCGGATGCAGGAACTTACCAGGTGAAACTGATTGTTACAAATTTCAATTTATGTACTGATATTATTACCAAACCGGTAACAATCAACCCGCATTCTCCCGTTGATTTTCTCTACTCATCAGCATGTTTGAATGAACTGATATATCTTAATCCAAATCCACTTACGACTAATATTCCTCAAATTGCTTTATGGCAATGGGACTTTGGTGATGGCACCACTTCCAATTCAGTCAACCCGGTCCATTTGTATGCGGTATCCGGAAATTATAAAGTAACTCTTAGGGTTACTGATATATTTGGTTGTATGAATGAAGTCTCGAAATCGATTGTGATTGATCCTTTGCCGGTTGCTCACTTCAATGTTACTCTTTCCAATTGTGCGGGTACAAAATTACTATTTCAGAATCAGTCGTCCGCATCAGCCGGCCATATTGTGAAATGGATATGGAACTTTGGTGATGGAAATTCAGTTACGGTTAATCATCCCAATGATCCGGACGTAAATTATATCTACAACACACCGGGCAACTACAATGCCACACTAACGGTAATTGCATCCAACGGATGTAACCGAAGTGAAACCCAACTTATAAAAATACTTCCAAACCCGGTTGCCGGTTTTACAAATTCGGCTGCCTGTGCAGGAACACCCGTTGATTTTACTGACCTCACCCAACTTAACGGGGGAAGTTCAATTGTACAATGGCAATGGAATTTTGGCGACAGCGGATCAGGAATATTGAATACTTCAACCCTTAAAAATCCAAATCATGTATTCAACTCAGCCGGGAATTATAGTGTTGAACTCAGCGTGACTTCCGGAAATGGCTGCAGCAGTAAAGCAACAGAAACAGTATTGGTAAATCCGGCTCCTCCTGTCGGTTTTTCATCTGCTACCAATTGTCAGAATAATGCTGTGCAATTCAATCCTGATGCATTGGTAATGAATACAGCCACGATTAGTTCGTGGTTTTGGGAATTTGGCACAGGTGCATTTTCCGCAAATCAAAATCCTGTGTATGTATACACAAATACAGGAACATTTAATACTAAGCTTACTGTAACGGATAATAAAGGATGTAGCAATTCGGTCAGCAAACCCATTACGATCCTTCCCCAACCTACAGCTAATTTCTCTTATGCACAGCCTGCCTGCAACCAGTCGTTGGTCAAATTCAATAACCTTTCGAGTGCAGCAACTGGAATTATTGTGCGGAGTGAATGGAGTTTTGGCGACGGAAGTACTATGTCTTTGCCTTCACTTGCCTCAGTGTCGCACACATATCCTTCATCGACAACATTCAATGTTACCCTTACTGTTATAACCAGCGACAGTTGCAGGAAGCCTATAACGCTGCCTGTAACCCTGCAATCAAAACCATTGGCTGATTTCACATTCCTGAGTACCTGCCAGAATTCACCTGTGCAGTTTACAGACAAGTCGCAACCCGGTTCAGGGGGGATAGCTTCGTGGTCCTGGAATTTCGGTGATTTTGCTTCCGGAATCCAGAACGCATCTTCTCTGCAGAATCCGGCACATTTGTACAGTTCTTCAGGGATTTTCCAGGTCACTCTAATTGCAGCCAATACATCAGGATGCAACGATACGGTTACTAAAACAGTAAATGTTAAACCATTGCCAGTTATTGATTTTACATCCGTGCCGGGTTGTGTGAATGGCGCAACCCAATTTATAAGCTCAACATTAGTGAATCCGGCTATCGTAGCCTTGAGGCAATGGAATTTCGGTGATGGATATTCATCGGTTGAGGCGGACCCTTCTCATACATATACTACCCCGGGTTCTTTTACCGTCACCCTAACAATAACTGATGTTTCCGGTTGTACGATATCCAAATTACATACATTAAGTGTGATTGCGCCGCCTGTCTCATTTTTTACTATTTCGGGCCAATCCTGCAGCAACAGTAAGGTGTTTTTTACCGATCTTTCGTCATCTACTGAGGGGACTATATCTTCTTACTTCTGGCAATTCGGTGATGGTACAGATACTCTGGTCAATGCACCGGCAATTGGAAATGTAGCACACACTTACAAATCCGGGGGAAGTTATTACGTTGCTTTAACTATTCTTTCCTCAAAGGGGTGTTCGGCTAAATCGCAGCGCACACTGAATATTTCAGCAGGTCCGCAGGCAAAATTCAGTTACAGTAACACCTGCGAAGGAGCCGCTGTTACGTTTACCGATCTTTCTCAGTCTTACCCTGGTACTTCCATTGTAAAAAGAACATGGGATTTCGGTGATCCGGCATCGGGTGTAAATAATTCCTCAAGCCTCACCAACCCGAATCATGTTTATTCTACACCAGGAACTTATATAACGACTTTACAGGTTGAGAACGCAACAGGTTGTATGGCTATTTCTTCCGAGTCTTTGGTAATTAAAACCAAGCCGGCTGTTGAATTTACCCGGGCTGCTTCCTGTGCCGGCAATCAGGCATCTTTCGCTATGGACGCGCTCGTTACAAATATTGCTGCGGTGTCATCATTCGACTGGAATTTCGGTGACGGGACTGTACATAATACATCACAGCTTAACCCGGTCCACACCTACACACTGGCCGGCACTTATACTGCTAACCTTACTATAACCAACTCCGCCGGTTGCAGGAATATAGTTTCCCATGTAGTAAACATTTCAGCCAGGCCGGTAGTTTCATTCAATTCAACGGAAGTTTGTGCCGGCTCAGGCACCCTTTTCACCGACCTGTCCTTTTCACCATCAGGGGTACCGATAACATCACGGCGCTGGGATTTTGGAGTGTCGTCGGTAACAAATGATACTTCTGTACTGCAAAATCCGGAATGGGTTTATCCGGCAAAGGGAGTTTACGCCGTTACGCTTACCATTACAACACAAAACGGATGCCAGGATGTAGCCACCCGTTTGGTACAGGTATTCGGGAACCCGACCGCCGACTACAGCTATACGGCTTCTGCCTGTGAAAATGGAAGCGTTAGTTTTCAGAATACTTCCCTTGGACAACAATCAAGCATAGTTTCATCCGAATGGAAGTTTGGATCAAATGCTTTTTCCTCGTTACAGAATCCTTCGTATGTGTTTTACCAGACTGATTCGTGTTATAAGGTTCAATTAATTGTAAAAGATAACAGGGGATGTGTCGGTTCGGTTATCAAGGAAGTATGTGTGCCTGGCGATTTTGACTTTTCATTTACAACTTCATCCTCCTGTTTTAAAGATACAACCTACTTTACAACTAAGCTTGTATCTCCTTTATCAGGGGAGCTTGTTCTGTTCAAATGGAATTTTGGAGACCAATCCTCAGGCTCAAATAATACTTCAACAAAGAAAGTGCCTTTCCATTATTATGCTCAACCCGGAACCTATACTATCAGCCTCGAGGCTTCCGATATCAATAATTGTAAAAAGACAATTTATAAGAATATTACAATTTACCCCTTGCCTGTTGTGCCTGTGTTCGCATATACAAGGGGAGTGTGCGACAGTACGGTTTATTTTGATGAGTCTTCATCCGGAAATGGAAGTCAGATCAGCCGTTGGAAATGGGATTTTGGTGACGGAACAGCAAAAACCGTTTCGGCACCCGACTCACCTGATGTGTCGCACAAATTCCTGGCTCCGGGTGTATACAATGTAAATCTCAGAGTAACAAACGCAAATGGATGTTCCAACAGTGTTTCGGATAAAAATATCCAGGTTGTTCCCTGTTTGGATGCAGTTATCGAATTGGCCGAAAAGCAGGTTTGTCAGAACAACAGGCTGTCGTTTACCAACAACAGTTTTAGCGCTTTACCGGCCAATATCTGGTATTGGGACTTTGGTGACGGAAACCACATCACCACCGAAACATATACAAGCCAGGTTTTTCACACGTATAAAACAGCGGGTGCTTTTAAAGTGCGGATGGTACTCACGACCTATGTGAATGGCAGGAAAGTGAGTGACACAGCGCAGATATTAATTAATGTCAATCCTTCACCTCTTCCTGATTTTACTTCCAATGTAGTTTGCCACGGAGCCAATGCGGTATTTACAAATATGACATCGGGTACAGGAACCAAAATTGACAAATACAGCTGGAACTTCGGGGAGCCATCATCCGCAAAGCGCGATACTTCCAGTTTGAAGAATCCTGTTCATCTTTATAATGCCCCGGGTACCTATGTGATAAAACTGACGGCACGAAACGTTATTGGCTGCAAGGATTCCATTCAAAAAGAGATTGTGGTTAACGGACTTCCGGATGCTAATTTTAAAACGGCCGTTTCCTGTGCCGGCAATCAGACTCATTTCACCGATATATCAACAAAAGCTGA
>JBBQSY010000069.1:0-19856 GCA_038213495.1 Bacteroidales bacterium | reverse complement strand
TTTTCAGGTATAATAGACGAACATCAAAAAGTAGAGGGCTATTGTTCCTGAGACTTATTGAGCAAGGGGTAACGGCTGAGCCTATTTCTTATGAAAATATCATCAAAAATCAGCACGGGAGATGATCGGATACCCCATTTATTTGAATATATTCTGGCAGGCTTAATCCCTGTTTTTGAAAGGCTCAGGAAATAGGTTCATGATAACGTTTTTATATTCGCAACGAATTTTCAGACAAAATAAAATTATTTAACAACAGGAAAAAATGATAATCAAAAACAAGCTTGACAAAGCTTTTGGACCAACTGGCGGTGCGGCAGGCTTATTTATTTTAGTTGTTGGAATTGCGACAACCTTTACCTCTTTATTCGGACTCATCCTTATTTTGATAGGTGCATTTGTAGGCCTTTCGTCCACCAGCACTCAGATAGATTTTAAAAAAAGAAGAATCAAGTTTTCAAATAACCTGTTCGGATTTATTCCTATCGGGAAATGGATTGCCGTTGAGACTACAATGAAAATAGGGATAACTGATTCAAATGTAACCTGGCGATCCTACAGCAGAGGAAATCGTTCCCTTGATGTTGAGGAGAAAGATTTCAGGCTTGTTCTTTTTGATCAGGACTCCAAGGAATTGATGCCTCTGAAAAAGACATATTCGTTTGAATCCGCAAACACAGAACTTGAGTTGTTATGCAACAAGCTTGATTTAGAAGAGATTGATTAGTTTCAGGAAGAAGTGAACCCAAGTGGAAAACTTCAAAGGAAAGCAATGAGTTTGGCTCTGTTTCACCGGAAAGTCGTATCTTTGAGCACTTTACCATGTAGTGAGTTCCGGAAATCAGTATCCGCGTTTGCGGACAACACCCGAAAGTAATTTCGTCAACATACTTTTCACAGAAAACATAGTAACTTAACTGAGGGTATTTTATTATACCTGTAATACTTATTTGCAGAATTGAACCCACTTTATGATAAATACTTTTGAAACCATTAAGCTGTCGAATCCATTGCAAACCGCAATTGCTGAGATGGGATTTAACAAACTTACACCCATTCAGGATGAAGCTTTTTCCGTAATTCTTTCGGGAAAGGATGTTGTCGCCATCGCGCAAACCGGCACAGGTAAAACTTTGGCTTATCTTCTTCCTATACTTCAGGATATGAAGTTCTCGAAGCAACTGAATCCCAGGATACTGATACTTGTCCCTACCCGGGAACTGGTGAAACAGGTAGTTGAAATGGCCGAAAGCATTGCCAAATTCACGAATGTAAGGGTGTTGGGCGTTTACGGGGGCATAAATATCAATACACAGAAGCAGAAGGTTGCCCAGGGCGCCGATATACTTATAGCAACTCCCGGAAGACTGTACGACCTGGCTTTATGCGGATCCGTTCAACTGAAAGGCATCACCAAATTAGTTATTGACGAGGTAGATGTAATGCTGGATCTTGGATTTCGTTTTCAACTCACAAATATTTTTGAGCTTCTTTCGGCACGCAGGCAAAACATTATGTTTTCAGCTACTATGACGGATGAAGTAGCTGAATTGATCGACGATGATTTTATTACTCCGGCAAAAATATCCATTGCATTAAGTGGCGCTCCGTTAGAAAACATTGAGCAGCAATGCTATGAAGTGCCGAATTTTTACACGAAGGTTAATTTATTATCGCACCTGGTAAGTGATAAAAAAGAATTTACCAAAGTACTCGTATTTGTTTCCAATAAAAACAACGCGGACCGCCTTTTCACAGCCCTGTTGGAAATAAACGGCTCCGAAATCGGCATCATACATTCCAATAAAACACAGAACTACAGGTTCAAATCGATAAAAGAATTTGATGAAGGCAGAAACAGGATATTGATTGCTACTGATATTATTGCCCGCGGCCTCGACCTCGAAAAGGTTACCCATGTTTTTAATTTCGATACACCCAATTTCCCTGAAAACTATATACACCGAATCGGGCGTACAGGCAGGGCTGAAAAGCAGGGAAAATCGATATTGTTTTTCACTTTTGCAGAAACAGAAGCAAAAGAACGGATTGAGACCATGATGTCGTACAAAATTCCACAGATCGAATTTCCGGAGCAGGTTATAATTTCGGAGCAGAAAACACCCGAGGAAAGGGCAAAAACCGGGGATACCAAGAATCCTAACCGGAATGTGAAGAAAGTTGAGTTGGCCCCGGGTTTTCATGAAAAGAAAGCCAAAAACATGAAAACGAATAAAGGTGGATCGTATAAAAGAGAATTGGCTCAGAAATATAAAAAACCTAAAACAAAGGGAGATAAAACGTTCAAAGGACGAGATAAAAAGAGATAATACTAATTTAATTTCAATTTGTATTTATTTGATTTATAAATATTTAGACGTATTTTTAATACGATTTTCGATTAATTTGCAATAAAAAAAGGCAGTTATTTTTTTAAATGCCTTTTTTTATATATTTGCCCCTATCAATCCAATGAAAATATGTTTTTTGTATATAAATAGATATTTTCATTAAACAACCAACCTCATAACCAACCAATCTAAAATCTAATTCATGGCTATTGCATTAAACAGACCCGGAACCAGTATTGACCTTGAACAGTACGGTATAAAAGGGGTTAAAGAAGTGTATTACAACCTGGCGTACGACGAACTTTTTAAACATGAAATGGATCCGCTGCTCGAAGGATTTGAGCGCGGAAAACTTACGAACCTTGGAGCTGTTAATGTAGATACCGGTGTATTTACAGGCCGTTCGCCAAAGGATAAATATATTGTTTACGATTCCGTTTCTGAGAATACGGTATGGTGGTCAACGATTGGTAAAAATGACAACAAACCTGTTTCAACTGAAATCTGGAACCACCTGAAAGCGGTTGCGCAGAAAGAATTATCAGGAAAGAAACTGTATATTATGGATGCCTACTGCGGTGCAAACCCGGATACAAGGCTTAAAGTCCGTTTTATTGTTGAGGTTGCATGGCAGGCACATTTTGTTAAAAACATGTTCATCCGGCCCTTGGAAGAAGAACTGGAAAATTTCAAACCTGATTTTGTAGTGCAAAATGCATCAAAAACTACAAACCCCGATTGGAAAGAACAAGGAATGAATTCGGAGAACTTTGTTGTTTTTAATCTTACTGAGCGTATGTCACTTATCGGGGGATCCTGGTACGGAGGCGAAATGAAAAAAGGCATTTTCTCGATGATGAATTATTACCTTCCACTCCGGGGAATTGCCGCGATGCATTGCTCGGCAAACATGGGCAAGGACGGGGATGTTGCTATTTTCTTTGGTTTGTCGGGAACCGGCAAAACAACGCTTTCGGCCGATCCGCACCGCGCACTGATCGGCGACGACGAACATGGCTGGGACGATGCAGGTGTTTTCAATTTCGAAGGAGGCTGTTACGCGAAATGCATCAACCTGAGTGCCGAAAATGAACCTGATATTTTTCATGCCATCCGCCGCGATGCATTACTCGAAAATGTGAGCGTACGCGAAGATGGCTCAATTGATTTTGCGGACAGCTCCAAAACCGAAAATACCCGTGTCTCCTACCCTATTTACCATATCGATAATATTGTAAAGCCTGTTTCCAAAGGCGGTCATGCAAAGAAAGTAATATTCCTTACCGCCGATGCATTCGGGGTTTTACCACCCGTTTCAAAATTAACCGACGACCAGACCAAGTATCATTTTCTCTCAGGATTTACTGCAAAACTCGCAGGTACCGAGCGGGGCGTAACTTCACCACAACCTACTTTCTCTGCCTGTTTCGGCAATGCTTTCCTTACATTGCATCCTACGAAATATGCTGTTGAACTAGTTAAGCGTATGGAAAAATCAAGTGCAAAAGCCTACCTGGTGAATACCGGATGGAACGGAACAGGGAAACGTATTTCGATTAAAGATACCCGGGCCATTATTGATGCCATCCTGGATGGTTCCATCGATCATGCCCCTACCAAGATGATTCCTTACTTCAACCTCGAAGTCCCTACTGAACTGCATGGCGTAAATCCTGCCGTACTCGACCCGCGGGATACCTATGAACATCCAGCGGTGTGGCAGGAAAAAGCGGAGGATCTGGCTAAACGGTTTATCGATAATTTCTCAAAATATACGGATAATGATGAAGGCAAGCGCCTTGTTGCTGCCGGCCCGCAGTTGTGAGTTGGAATTAAGAAATGTTTGAAGTGTTTGAAATGTTTGAAGAGTCTACCAGGAGATTTCCCCCTGTGATGCCGTATGCAGTGAAAGTATCAAGGAGAAATGTCCATTACGCCATGATTAACCTTAAAGCCACAAACGAAATCAGGATAATACAAATTGAATCAGGGAGTTGAGGGGCTATAAACATTTGATCATTTGAATCTGAAACTCTTCAAACATTTCAAACCCTTCAAACCATTCAAACATTTCAAACATTTCAAACCCTTCAAACCCTTCAAACATTTCAAACCCTTCAAACCCCATACTCCTCCATGAAATGCCGACCCCAATGTGGTGTTTGCTGCATACACATTTCAATAAGTTCTCCCATTCCGGGAATGCCAACGGGCAAACCAGCCGGGGTGAGATGTTTACAACTCACTGAGGATCTCAAATGTGCAATTTTCGATGTTCCTTCGCGCCCGGAAGTGTGTTCAGGATTTAAGGCTGATGTGTTATTCTGCGGAAATACAGCCGAAGAGGCCAGAAAAACAGCGGAATGGCTGATGGATAAATAGCCTAAAATCAGCGATAAATATTAAAAGATCTGACTTTTTTTTGATCTGTTTGAGTTATTAATTCCCGTAATACGCAATATTTTTTGGGAATATCTCATTGAATAGCAGCTGTTTAAAATAATATTCCAAAAAAAGTGTTAATTATTCAGAATATATTCTATTTTTGTATTCAACTATCAATTAATTAATTACTAATACCCATTACAATGTCTACTGGAAAAGTAAAATTTTTTAATCAGCAGAAAGGATTCGGCTTTGTTGTTGATGATGAAACTCAGAAAGAAGTTTTTGTACACGTTACCGGCCTGATTGACAAAATCAAGGATGACGATCTGGTAACTTTCGAAGTCGTTGAAGATCGTCGCGGTCCAAAAGCTATCGATGTTAAGATACAATAAATCGGCATTGAGAACTACTACAAAAGCTTCCATAAGGAAGCTTTTTTTTTTTGAAAAGGTCGCATCTGTCCATATTATATTAGCCTCTTCACATCTTCGCCTTTATCCGGCTAATCTTGCTACTTTTGCACAAAGTTTCCCACTAATATTTTCCAGCATTGAACTATATACAAGCCGATAATCTATCCAAAGCATACGGCGAAAAAATCCTTTTCAGGAACATCAGTTTCAGCATCGATAAAGGTCAGAAAGTAGCGCTGATAGCCAGGAATGGCACCGGCAAGAGTTCCCTGATGCACATACTGGCCGGACTCGAAGCGCCTGAATCAGGGAAAATCATTACACGCAGGGATCTTAAAATTGATTACCTGCAGCAGAATCCAAAACTTGATGAATCAAAAACAATCCTTGACACAATTTTTTCTTCAGGCACCGGCTTAATCAAGGTAATTCACGACTACGAGTATGCCCTTGAGGAATTTAAACACAATCCCGGTCCGGAAAGTGAAAACGGATTAAACCGTTCGATGTCCGAAATGGACGCTTCAGGGGCATGGGATTATGAAACCCGTGCCAGGGAAATACTAGGACAATTTGCCATCAACGATTTAACGCAATTGGTAGGCAAACTTTCGGGCGGACAGCGGAAAAAGATTGCCCTTGCCCGTGCACTGCTCGGAAATCCCGATCTTTTACTAATGGATGAGCCTACTAATCATCTTGATTTTGAGATGATTGAATGGCTCGAAGATTACCTTTCGCGCGAATCGCTCAGCTTATTGCTGGTTACTCACGACAGGTATTTTCTTGACAATGTTTGCGACACCATCCTCGAAATGGATCAAAATTCAATTTTTACCTATAAGGGCAATTATACGTATTATCTCGAAAAAAAAGCTGAAAAGCAATTAACCGAAGATCAGTCGACAGAAAAAGCAAAAAATCTGTATCGCACCGAACTGGAATGGATCCGCCGTATGCCAAAAGCCAGGGGAACGAAATCAAAAGCAAGAATATCCGCATTTGATGACCTGCAAAATAAGGCAACATTTAAACGCGATGATAAAAGCATACAATTTGGAGTAAATGCCAACCGCCTGGGAGGAAAGATTGTTGAAATTGATAACCTGAGCAAGAACTTTGGCGACTTTAAGGCTGTTGACGATTTCACTTATATATTCAAGCGTGGCGAAAAAATTGGAATTGTTGGTTTAAACGGAACCGGGAAAACAACATTGCTTAACCTTATCAGCGGGAGGTTAGCCCCGGATAAAGGCAAAATTTCGATCGGACAAACTGTTGTGATGAGTTATTATACGCAGAACGGCCTGGTGCTTGATGAAGATAAACGGGTAATTGATATTGTAAAGGATGTAGCCGAAGAAATTCAACTTACAAAAGGCAGTATGTCGGCATCGCAGTTCCTGCAGCATTTCGATTTCTCCTATCCCGTTCAGCAGGCTTATTTCAGTGCATTGAGCGGTGGCGAACGCCGACGGCTTTACCTGCTTCTGCAACTTATCCGTAACCCCAATTTCCTGATCCTCGACGAACCCACCAACGACCTGGATATATACACTTTGCAGGTTCTCGAAGAGTTTCTGCAGGACTTTGCCGGCTGTGTTCTCATCGTTTCGCACGACCGTTTTTTACTGGATAAGCTATGCGACCACGTTTTTGTTTTTGAAGGGCAAGGGAAGATTAAGGATTTCTATGGTAACTATACGGATTATTACCAGTGGCGTATGAAAGAGCAGAAATCAGCCCAGCGTATTGAAAAGCCTGTCAAAGAGGAAAAACCTGCAGCCAAAGAAAAGAAACAATCATCAAAACCAACCTACAGGCAGCTAAAGGATTTTGAAATCCTGGAGAAGGAAATACACCAGCTTGAAGCAGAAAAGGAAAAGGTAATGGAACGCATGAATTCGGGGAACGAATCACCCGAAAGCATTACTGACCTTTCGGTTACATACAATAAACTGGTACAGCTTATTGATGAAAAAACCTTGTCCTGGATGGAATTGGGCGAGATAATTGAAGATACAAAAAGCTAACAAACAGTACTTTATATCAATAAAAAGACAAAACCCCGGAATTACTCCCGGGGTTTTTGTTGTACGAGCTTTTGTAGTTGTTTAGTTCTGTCCCAGCATTACCGGCATAACCAGCATGAGGATATCTTCGTCAGGATTATTATGATTTGCAGGAACAATAATTCCGGCACGGGTCGGGCCCGACAACTGGAATAATATTTCCTGCGATTCAAGGTTATTCACCATCTCAAGTAAAAACCTGGAGTTAAAGCCAATTTCCATATCATCACCCGCATAGGTACAGGCAAGTCGTTCAATACCCTCGTTTGAGTAATCAATATCTTCAGCATTCATCAGGAGTTCCTGGCCACTTATACGGAGCCTTACCTGGTGTGTGGATTGGTTGGCGAAAGGCGACAAGCGTTTTACCGAACTTATAAACAGACCTCTGTCGACGGTAAGTTTGTTCGGATTATCTTTAGGAATTACTGCATCGTATGCCGGATAGCGACCTTCGATAAGCCTGCTGTACAATTTCACTCCCTCATACTCAAATGCAGCATTGGTTATATTATATTCAACCTGTACGTTCACATCTTCGGTTAAAAGTAAATTCCTGAGGACATTGAGTGGTTTGCGGGGAATAATAAACGAAGTGGAGATTCCGGATTTTGCATCGTTACGGCGATAACGGACCAGTTTGTGTGCATCCGTTGCAACAAATGTAATGTAATCAGGCATAATATCGAAAAATACACCACCCATTGCCGGCCGGAGTTCATCGTTACCGGTAGCGAAAACGGTTTTGGAAATGCCTGCTGCCAGAATGGTTGATGACAACTCGAAAGAAGTAGTTTCATTCAGCAGCGGGAGTTCAGGATAATCATCGGCATTGTGACCGGTAAGTTTATATTTTCCTTCGCTCGATAGAATTTCAATTGCCAGCGTATTCGTATCAATATTAAATGTTATAGGAGCATCCGGAAGGTATTTCAGGAAGTCGAGCAGCAGCTTTGCCGGGATAGTGACTTTACCGGATTCGTCAGACATGGAAGGCTCAAGCGTCATAATCAGCGTGGTTTCCAGATCGGTGGCAGTAATACGCAGAACAGAGTCGTCGAGTTCGAACAGGAAATCATCCAAAATTGGTAATGTATTATTGGAATTGATAACTCCGCTAAGGAACTGAAGTTTCTTCAGTAATGCCTGACTATTGATGATAAATTTCATAGTATTATGTATTTCAGTTGTTTACAGGTATTGATTTTGAAGTTGTAAAATTATGAATCTTAAATTGAATTTTAACATTCGATGGTACTAAGATATTAACATTAAATGAACTATTTGGATAAATTTTGTTTTTTTCTGAAAGAGAGTTTGCTTTCCTCCCCTTTCAGAAGCCGCTTTATATTTTTGTAATGAGTAAGCGGAATAAAGACGGCAATAAGAGCTGCCAGAATAATGAGGTACGTATTTTGTTCGTGAAAAATAAATATGGCAAGCACACTGAAAAGTATTGCTGCCGTAATGGAAGCGATAGACACATATTGGGTAGTTGCCACCACCAGAGCGAACCACACTAAAACAATCAGAAAGATATAGGGTGAATACAATGCAATAACTACTCCAACAAGTGATGCTACACCCTTGCCTCCTTTAAATCCTGTAAACACCGGGAAAACATGTCCGATCACAGCCAGAGAGCCAAGTACAATCTGATAATCAATTAATTGTGCTGCATTAAGACTGTCACCTGCAAATACAGGAGCAAACATTACTGCTGCCCATGCTTTCAGTATATCGAAAAACATTACGATTAAGGCAGCTTTGGTGCCCAGCACCCTGAAAGTGTTAGTAGCTCCGGCATTGCCGCTGCCCTGTGTGCGGACATCTGTTTTATAAAACCATTTCCCGATCCACACCGCCGACGAAAAAGATCCCATCAGGTAAGCTAAAACACAACCGGCAAACAGGATTAAATTTTGGTTCATAGGTTAAAATTCATTAATTAAAATCTGATCTGATACCATTCCTTACCCGGGCAATCAGTATAAGGCAAAAACACAAATTTCATTTTTAAGCAAAACAGCAAACCCAATCATCTTCTGATCCGAAACTACAAAGGTATCAGAATTAATTGAAAGGACTTATTCTTCCCCGGTAGCCTGTTTCATTTTACGCAGGAAAGTTGCTTTTTTGTCAGGAGTTCCAAGTATAAACTGGTAGCTGGGCATTCCTTTTTCTGCTTTTATTAATCGTTGGTCTTCCTTTAGCCCGCTGAGTTTTTCGTTAAAGGCTTTGTTCGACGAAATAACCTGCATCGTTCCGTTGGCATAGGCGAAGTAATACCAGTGATTTTCGTCCGGTTCGAAATAAAGATTTATTATGTCTCCCGAACGCCGTTTCCCTATCTCAACATATCCTTTCATCTGTTTGTTTACAGATTGTTTACCCACATTATTAATGCCGATCAGGCCGTTACTGATGAATGAACGCATATCCCTGTTCCAGCTCAAATGCAGGTCATTGAGAACCAGGGTATGATCCAGCACCTCGGGAAACCTGCGGTATTGCCCGAATAAATTCAATTCCGAAAGGATCTTATCTGAAACTTCCTTTCCGATAAATTCACGCAGCGACCGGGTGTAACTGCTACCCGCAACATCCAATCCTTTTGCCGAAGAGCCGTTTATTGCATCTGCAAATATCTTCATAGCATCTTCAGAAAAGAAGAAATCAAAAGCACTGAGCATATTGAGTGAGGTTGAATCAACATCGGAATAATAGTTGATTTCACCTGCGGACCTCATCTGCAGCCGACCCAGGTTCGTGGCAACCTGAAGTTGACCCTCACCTTTGAGTATGCATCGTACTGTATTGAGGGACAGCTTGTTCCCTGCTAACATTGGATTTTTAAGCTTTGTCGAATCAGCTAAAATATATTCGGATGTTTTGGGCGAATAGGTCAGGTATCCGCCTGATTTAATGATATCGGGATCGGTAATATTTTCAGCTTTTGCAAAGAATCCAGGTTTTACCGTGTTCTCAGTTGTGGAGAAATAGATGGATACACGTAATTTTCCGTTGCCTGTATTTTCAACCATGTCCGGGATCGGGATCAGAATATTCTTCGAATCGAGCTGAGCCCGAAGTTCAACCCATTCTTTCTGCAAATAATTACAGTCGTGAACAAATCCAAAACCACCATCGAAAGAAATCAGCCTGGTGGAGGCATTCACTTCCAGTTTACCCTGAAACTGAAAATACTTGTTGAGCATAAAATTTGCAGATTCGCTTATTTCGGCGGCAGCAAAAGTTGATCCATTGCTATTAACCGCAATATTGTTCATTTCGAGCGTGGTAATATCACCATCCGAAGGAATATAATCGTATAAACCGCTTGCCGAATACCTTTTGCGCGAAGCAATATTTACAGTGGAGTTATAAAACCTGTGGTATAAACTTGTCCTGTTAGCTAGTATTTCAGCCATTTTCATTTCGGTAATCCGGCCATCTTTCCCGATCGAAAGCTTTCCGTTGAAAGGGAATATAGCTGCATCGGCTACTTTTATGATCCTGGCATCCTCCACTTCCAGAAGGTTTGTGGTAAGGTCGTAAAGGGAACGAAGGGCAAAAAAGCTGATTGAATCCTGCTTGGGATCCGTTGAAGTATAGACCTCATTTCCAGGGTTAAACGCTAATAATTCCTCTGGTTTCATCTGGAAATATTTATCGCGCGAGAAACTGGTCTGGTTATTCAACTGCAGTTGTTTGTTATCCATAAACCAGTCAAATCCGTTAACCACACATTTGTATTGTATCACCGGTAATTCCATGATGGCACCTTCGGCGGTACCGACAAAATGTCCCTTCCGGGTGGCAAAATCAATCGAAGCATGATGCACATGCACACGTAATGCTTCTTTTTTCCGGTCGTCGGTAAGTAGTTTGAAATCCGAAGTATCCGAGGTAAATGAATTTGTTTTAAAATCAAAAGCTTTCGAACTAACTTCAGCATTCTCGAACGCAAGCTGGCCTTTACCCCGTAGCCCGGTTGGCGATACGGCCAGCAACCCGCTGAGTTTGGCCTTATTACTGAACATGCTGATGGAATCTTTCCTGATATTCTGAACAGTCATCATGTCGTTCGCGGGTGTCCATTTTATGGCCGCATCCATAACCTGTGCATCCGGAAATTCGTACTTACCGCTTACGCGGGCCAGTTGGAAGTTTCGGCCTATGGCAGAAGTAGAATCAGGTGTAAAAAGGAAGTTGTCGGATTCGGTAACAGAACTAAGGTAGTTGAGCTTGCCTGAGCCATGAAGTCCGGTGTTACTAAGGCTGAGAATATCCGAATACGTTCCTTTTCCTCCATAAACCGGCAAACCAGGCTCAGGAATTACACTTTGAAAACCTAGTGAATAATCTTTCTGCACCCTTATAATTTCACTGAGATCAGGAAAAATCCCACCCGAAACAAGCTTTCCTTCAAACTTCAGATCACGGGTAGGCAAGGAATTAATACTATCCATGGTGAATGGATTAATCTTGAAATAGAAATTTTTCCGCTTGTAAACGCCGTTTGCGATATCTTTCCGTTCGAAGTACACATAACTGGTATCTTTACTGATAAGCAGGGGATATTGATGCTGCATTTTCCTGCCCGATTTACTGTCGGGCGAGTCAATAAACAATTCTCCGTTCATATTGGCAAGTATGTTTTTCACCCTAACAAAAGGCCGAAACCCATTCCCATCAAGGTCCCAGGCCGGAACAATCATAAACGCTGAATCGATCTGGGGCATGCTTAACGAAAATTTATCGTACTGAAAGGTACATTCATTCGCTAAAAAATCAAATAAGCCCGCATGCACACGCCCGTTAAACGAGAAGTCCCGGTTCTTGCTTGCGATTACCTTTTCATCGCGGGGAACCACATATACATATTGCGAATCGCTCAACATAACACGCTTAACCCCCTCGATGGAAAGTCGCATGTTTGTAAGATCGAGCTCCGCATTTGAGCCTTTATCCACATGCGACTGGAACTGTATGATATCGCTGTCCTTAACTCCTGACCGCGCAGCCAGGTATTCGAACAGGCGAGGCAAAACAATGGCAAAACTGTTATCAATATCATAATTCAGGAAGCCTGCGTTGGCAAGCTTTATTAGTTGCACTTTCATTTGTTCAACCGGTTTCTTTGCCCATGCAGCATATTCGTCGGTGTAAAACCGGTCGGTATTGCGACGACGCACGTATGCCGATACCAGCGTGGCAGGGTTAATATCGTCAATCCCCTGCATTTTATCAAAACGATAGGCCGAAAAATAGTCGGAGGATTCGAAAAGTGCATCACTTTTCGTTCTCAATCCCTTAATATCTTCGAAATTCATTGTATTCTCATTCAGATTCCAGTAGATGGCCTCATTATACATATCCAACCTGTGGTAGGTGTTAAAGAACGGGCTTTGACTCAGACCATCCTCGCCCCTGCTCATAACCAGTTCATTATTATTCAGATTGTACCTTACCTGAACCGATGGATGAAATATGGAATCCTTATTAATAAAAATCAATGCCGATGCCCGGGCCGACACAAACTTATCAGGCATGATAGCAAACTCTGTAGATTTAAAAACAATGAATGGTTTGTCTTTACGTTTAATTTCAATTCGCGAAAACCCATCGGAAGAAGGTGTGCCTATTACTCTTGAACCCTGGAAACTGAAACCGCCTATGTATTCAATATCTTTGAAAAGATTAATATAAACCTGCGAGCCTTTGTACATCGAAAACCTGGGGAATGAGGCATTATCCGGTGTTATATCCACCATAGCTTTATCCTCGAGTTTGCCAAACAGTAATTTTTTGAAATACCCTCCATGATAGAACATAACCGAATCAGCGGTGTATGAGATGGAACGGGTATCAATTTTATACCTGTCAAGTTTGGCATAAACCACGTCCCTGCCGAAACCTGTGCGGTCCCAGTATACTTTTCCCCCGCTACCATACCATATTTGTGTTAAGGGATAGTAGCTGCCTTTAGTATCATATATGCATGCGCTGTCGTTGCGGACCAGGCAGGCCAGGCTTCCCGTGGAAAAGACAAAATAAGGCACGGTATCAAAAGCGAACTTGTATTTTCCTTTTCGAACAAACCAGGCTTCGGTGTTTGTTTGCATAAATGCATCACTCCTTATCAGTAATTCCGTCTGTGTAAGGTATTTAAGAAGTGTACGGGAAGGTGTTTTTGACTGAAGACAATAGATTACACTTTTATGCATCACATTAAACGTTGCGGCAGATGCATTTTGCTTGACAAGTGATGTTAATATCTTGAAATACAATACATAATACGGAGCTACCTGAAGTTTGTGTTCATATAAAGCAAAACATACGGACTGGGCTTGTTTTTTCTGGGCAAACGGAAGCAGGTTAGATGTCCACTGGTAATTAAATGTTGATAATACCATTTTAGCCTCAGCTGCATCAGCATCGCCAACATACCGGAATTGAGCTGTCAACTCCTCAATAAATTTAGAGGTATCAGCCGAAAATCCAGCAGGCTGCTGCTGGGCTCTCAACTGATATGCTGATACCATCAAACAGAAAAAAGCAATAAAAAAAGAGCGTATTATCCGCATTTTGTCATACGTTTTACTTCTGTATAAGGATTATTCTCAATAGGTTTTATTGATATTTAGTGCTTATAAGAAAACGAGGTTAAAATGAGTTTTGCCCACGCGCACCCCTTAGTCCCCGTAGGGGAAAGTCCTCGCACACAGAAGATTGAGTCTTGCATACTAAACCTAAAATTAATAAAAATGAGCATTTTTAAGTAAAATGATGAATTTTCTTATTGACACTATTTAAGATTTTCGGCAGCCTCTAATTCTATTATAAATGTTGAATTTTTCAATAAAATCATAACCGATCGCCTGCTTAGAAAGTAAAGGATGCAGCCGTCCAGTTATTTTCGCTCCGTTTCGACATTATTCTCAATCCGTTTTCATTGGCTTTTTGTTCGATAAGTGGCAGATCCACACTGTAAAATCCACTCATTACAAGTATGCCGCCTGCATTCAGACTATTGCGGTAGACGGGAATATCGTTCAAAAGAATATTCCGGTTGATGTTGGCCAGAATGATATCAAACTTTTTGCCATGTAGCAAGAAACTGTCACCTAAAAGAACTTCGATATCAGCAAAATTATTGCTCTGCACATTCTCGCAGGCATTGTTATATGCCCATTCATCATTATCATAAGCTGATACCGGGAAAGCACCTTTCATCCTGGCAAGTATGGCCAGAACGGCTGTGCCGGATCCCATATCGAGTAAAGATTTGCCTGTAACCTGCATATCAAGCAGGTATTGGATCATTTGTTTGGTTGTTTCGTGATGAGCCGTACCAAACGACATTTTAGGCATGATCACAATATCAAATTCCACATCCGTGTGCAAGGGATGAAACGGAGCCCGAACCATGCAACGGTTATCAATCAGCACAGGTTCGTACTGACTTTCCCATACTGCATTCCAGTTCTCATCGGCAATCCGCTTGATCATAAACGAATCAAGAAACTCGACAAATTCATCAGAACCCAACCTGGAACTTAATTCAGGTGTCAACTGCGGTGCTTGTATAAATGCCGATAAAGTTCCGTTTTCGTTTTCGGCGAAACTTTCAAAACCAACATCAGCAAGCACCGAAATCAACAACTCTGCAGTATGTGCTCCCTGCGAAGGATGGCAAACCATTTCGATATATTCCATATTATGCAAACGAGTTCACAATGGTAACAAAATCATCTGCTTTTAAAGCAGCACCGCCGATAAGGCCACCATCAACATCCGGATTGGCAAAAAGCTCGGTTGCATTCTTGGCATTACAACTTCCACCATAAAGAATTGATATTTCGGCACTTACATCGTTTCCGTATTTTTCGGTGAGCAGGCTGCGGATAAAAGCATGCATTTCCTGTGCCTGGTCCGACGAAGCGGTAACTCCCGTGCCAATAGCCCAAACAGGTTCGTAAGCAACAATAACCTGGCTTACCGCCTCTTTTCCAAGATGAAACAATGCTTCGCTAACCTGGCTTCTTACAACATCAAAATGCTTTTCAGCCTGGCGTTCGGCCAAAACTTCCCCGCAACAATAAATCGGGGTTATAGTGTTTTTCAAAGCCAGATCAATTTTGGTTGCAATTACCTTATCATTTTCGCCAAAGTAAGTTCTGCGTTCGGAATGGCCGAGTATGCAGTGTGTAATCCCCATGGAGTGGAGCATGGCTGCTGAAATCTCACCTGTATAGGCTCCTGATTCCCATTGGCTAAGGTTTTGAGCGCCAACCATAAAACCATTTTCAGCTGCAATATCCGAACTCATTTCAAGATAAACTGCAGGAGGACAAACAATTACCTCTGTATCACCCGATCCTTTTTCGGTCAGGGCATCAACGATTTCGAACATTAAATCTTCAGCATCCTGAAAATTTTTGTTCATTTTCCAGTTTCCGGCAACAATTTTCTTTCTCATTTTCGTGGTTTTTATATTATACAATTCAATTTATTTACGTTTTAAGTGTACCGTATCCGCGGATCGAGTATACCATATACAAGATCTGCAAAAATATTAATAATAATGAGTAAAACCGAGATAAACAACACGGCACCCATCACTACCGGGAAATCATATTTTTCGAGAGCATCAACAATTACAACACCGACTCCTTTCCAGTCAAAAATATATTCAACAAAAACGGCACCAGCCATCAGCGAGGCAAACCATCCGGATACCGCTGTAACTACCGGGTTTAAAGCATTTTTCAATGCATGCCTGGTTATAATGCGGTACAAACTGAGTCCTTTTGCCCGGGCTGTGCGAATATAATCCTGCGACATAACATCGAGCATCGAACTGCGGGTGAGTTCAGTAATTATTGCCAGGGGCCTGATTGCCAGCGTTACGGCAGGCAGGATCAGATTTTTAAGATTTATATATTCCCCCCTTCCGAAATCGTCGACAGTGTATAAACTTCCAAACATACTTAATCCTGTGTAATCGGCCAAAACATAAGCAAAGAGCCAGGCTATCAGAATAGCGGCAAAAAAAGAGGGTAACGACATTCCTAAAATGCTAACTATCAGCGAAACACGATCAAACCAACCATCCTTGTGCAAGGCGCTGAAAATTCCAAGGATCAACCCGATTATGGTCGCTGCAATCATAGCTACTGTAGCCAAAACCATGGTCGGGATAAATGCCTCGGAAAGTATTTCGGAAACCGGGCGTTTACTTTGGTACGAACGGCGAAGGTAGGGTTTCTTCAGTACAATTTTTGTTTGCCCTACATTCAGAAGCTGAATGGCGGAGGGATATTTGGAATTGTCAAAATCAAAGGTGCCGGAATTTTCTTTCGTGGTATGAAATGACAGCGGGGAAACATCGTTCAGGAATCCAAGGTACTGCACAATCATTGGTTTATCACGGCCCAGGTCGCAGTTAATTGCTTCAACTGACGAAATATCGGCCCGCTGACCCAGCATCATCCGGGCCGGGTCGCCTGGCAATACATTGAAAAGGAAAAATATCAGCGTAACTACTCCGAAAAGCACCAGGATTCCATACATGAGTCGAATAACAGCGTAGCGAAACAAGGTATTTTCGGATTTTGGATGTCAGATTTCGGAAGTATTATTTATCGGATCCGATTTCAGGATTAGTAATTATTTAGGATTGATATTCTGATAGTTATTTAATTATCAGAGATTTTTTAAATTCCTGGTATCCGGGAAAATCATTATAGTGCCATTTTTCAAGGATTACCCCGTCTTTCATCAATATCAGTCCCGGATTAGAGCGTACAATGGTTTTAAGAACAATATCATCCGTAGTACAGAAATCAAGTTTGAGATTATTATCCTCAACAAACTTTTTAATCTGTGAGTTGTCAGCACTAACCAGCACCACCGCCGGAATATCATCAGCATAGGCTTTGGCACAAAATTCATTGAGTTTGGCGAATGCCTTTCTGTCCGTTTTCGACAAATCATACGCATTTATAATCAACTGGTAATCAGGATTGCGTATAATGCTTTCAGTTACATTATTCCCGGCAGTATCGGTGATGATAAGTGATTTGCCATAATAACTGTTAGGGTCTTCAACGCGCTGGGATACAAATTCCCACTGTGTCATCCAAACACTGTCGTTGTAAGGATAATCCGGTGAAAGATATTCCTTCTCCTCACCTGATTGTTTATTCCGGTACGTGAGATAATATTCTACAGGTTTCGGATTTTCGGGATACAATTTATTACCTTTTTTCCACTCGGTGAAATCAACTGCCGGCAGATGAGCGTAACACCGGTACGAAAATCCGGCAAATAATCCGGCTAAGATTGCAGCCAAAAGCCATTGTTTGCCCGAACTGGTGAATGGTTTGAATTTTCTGCGATAGACGAATATGACGACGGCCATTGGCAGCAGAACAAGGTTTTTATAAAATGTTTGCCAGTTGGTTAATTTTATTGCATCGCCGAAACATCCGCAATCGGGTACGGGATTATTGATTGCATCATTGAACGTAAGGACAGTAAAAAACGCCATCATCAATAAGAGCAGCCAGGAAGCAAATTTCATTTTAAGATTAAGCAGCAGCATTATTCCGACAGCAAACTCAATGGTACAAAGCACTATGGAAAAGAAAAGTGCCAGCGGAATAAAAAAACCCCAGTTAAAAGCTATAAAGTAGTCTTCCAGTCTGTAAGCAGTTCCCAGCGGGTCAACTCCTTTTACAAAACCTGAAAATACGAAAACTACGCCAACCAGAATTCTGAAAAGATTAGCGATCCATTTCATTGTAAATTAGTTTTTTTGATCCAACATGATCAGCGCAAAAGCTGAATAATTAATGATATCCAGGTAATTGGCATCAAGCCCTTCGGACATCAGTGTTAAGCCGTTATTGTTTTCTATCTGCTTGATGCGGAGCAATTTCATTAATATAATATCGGTAAGGGAACTAATGCGCATCTGTCGCCATGCTTCGCTGTAATCGTGATTTTTATCCGACATCAGGTTCCGGGCCATGGCAACATAAGCATCGTATTTTGCTCCCACCAGGTCAGGCTCCATGTGTGCCTCTTCCGCTGCTCCTAACTCGATCTGTATCAGGGCCATGACTGAATAATTAATCATACCTATAAATTCAGGACGGATTCCTTCATCAACTTTGCTCTGGCCTTTTTCCTCTATGCTCCTGATCCTGCTTGCTTTAATATAAATCTGGTCAGTAATGGATGTCGTACGCAGAATGCGCCAGGCGGTTCCGTAATCGTGCATCTTGGTCATAAATACTTTGCGACACGAACCAATTACCGTATCGTATTGTTGGAATGTTTTATCAGGCATATAATCGATAACTTTGTAACTGATTTCAATGAGGAAACCATGAGTTTTTGGAGTGATAAAATTACACCTTTTTCCGGAAATAAAACCCTGAAGTGTGGCAATAATGTTCTGTACACCGATAAACCGTTGGTAATGGGCATTTTGAATCTGACTCCGGATTCATTTTTTGACGGTGGTAGCTATACCAAAACAGATGCCTGGATTTCGCAGACCGAAAAGATGATCGCGGAAGGCGCGTCCATTATCGATCTGGGTGCTGTTTCCACACGCCCCGGTGCTCCGTATGTTTCGGAAGCAGAGGAAATTCAGCGCCTGATGCCTGCCATCGAAACACTTACTGCCAGGTATCCTGGCACTGTTTTCTCAGTTGATACCTACAGGGCCGGAGTGGCAAAACTTGCCGCCGGGGCCGGAGCTGGGATTATCAATGATATTTCGGGAGGAAGCATGGATCCGGATCTGATACTTACTGTTGCCGCAACAGGATTGCCCTACATTTTGATGCATATGCAGGGAACGCCTTCCGATATGCAGAAAAATCCTGTTTACGATAATGTACTTATGGACATAAAAGATTTTTTCGAAAAAAATCTTCTCACTTTGCATCAATCGGGAGTCGGACAGGTAATCCTCGATCCAGGCTTTGGTTTTGGAAAAACCCTCGGTCACAACTTCGAACTACTGCGGAACATTCATGTTTTTAAGGAGGCAGGTTACCCGTTATTGGTTGGAATATCGCGTAAATCAATGGTTTACAAATTATTGGAGATTACTCCGAATGAGTCGTTGCCCGCCACATCTGCTTTGCATATGCTTGCTGTGCTTAACGGCGCTGATATTCTGCGGGTTCACGACGTAAAAGAGGCCGTTCAGGTAATAAAACTGGCTGAAATGTATAATTTAAAAAGTTCTGCTTTATAATATTGTGCTGGCAACAAGGCGTAGAAAAAAATCCACGCATAGCAAAAGAGTTGCAAATTGCCGACACACATGCTTAAACAAAAATTTGCAACACATTTGCTCTCTACCTAACGCACTTCCATCCTAACACTGTATATAGAATTGTTGATAACTATACCTATGTATAAACAAATGATTGACAGCGTCTTGAATATTATTTTTAGAAATATTTTAACCCATCTTGCAGCCTTTCCATTAAAATCAGCAGAAAAACAGCCTAAAACTGGTTTTTTTTATCCCCAAACTGGTCATTTTTTAGTTGTGTATTTTGCAAGTGTCTGATATTCAATATTCATATTTTTAAAATTTG
>JBBQSY010000068.1:0-20283 GCA_038213495.1 Bacteroidales bacterium | reverse complement strand
TCATTGCTTTAACAGCCGATGTAACAACAGTTGATTTAGAAAAATGCAAAGCCGTTGGCATGAACGACTACGTTTCTAAACCACTTGACGAACGAATTTTATACACTAAAATTATTGAATTATTAAAACATTAGACCTATGGCAAATGGTTGGGCGGACAGAAGGGCAGCACATAACAGCACCTACAAGAAATTGGCGGTTCAGTGGTTATATGAAGCTTTGTGTCCCTATAATTATCGGGATTTTGTGGTGGCAGACAGTTTAGTGCTCCGAAATCGCCAACTTCTTTTAGCTGCAAACCGTTAGCATTAAGTTTAATGTACCCTATAATGTAGATTAACTCTTCTCATTATTCATTATTCATTATACATACGAATCAAGGGTTGAAATTGTAACTTATTGGTTGCCAGGCGAACTCTTCCAGAGTTTTAAACTCTGGAAGAGTTTAACGCCCCAATAGACAAAACATGAATTCAACCCTTGATTCGCATTATACATTATTCATTATTCATTATTCACTTTTAACTTCCCAGCGTTGCCACCATCACAGCCTTAATAGTGTGCAAGCGATTTTCGGCTTCGTCAAAAACGATCGACATTTCTGATTCAAATACATCATCAGTAACTTCCAGGCCATCTAGTCCGAATTTCTGGAAGATATCCTCCCCCACTGTGGTTTCGCGGTTATGGAAAGCAGGCAGGCAATGCAGGAATTTCACATTCGGGTTGCCGGTTTTTTTCACTACATCCATATTTACCTGGTACGGTTTCAGTAATTTAATACGCTCGGCCCATACTTCGGCAGGTTCGCCCATGCTTACCCATACATCGGTATACAGGAAATCGCATCCTTTTACACCTTCGGCAACATTATCGGTGATCGTGATCTTAGCGCCTGTTTCTTTGGCAATTTCTTTGCATTGAGCAACAAGTTCAGCATCCGGCTGGCAACTCTTGGGAGCCACGGCACGGAAATCCATTCCCATCTTTGCTGCGCCGGCCATAAGTGAATTTCCGACATTGTTTTTGGCATCGCCAAGGAATGCGAAAGTCACTTTGTTGAGAGGTTTGTCGATATGTTCCATCATGGTCATAAAGTCGGCCAGCATCTGGGTAGGATGGAATTCATTGGTGAGGCCATTCCAAACCGGAACACCTGAATATTCCGCGAGATCTTCCACCGTGGTTTGTGCATACCCGCGGTATTCAATTCCATCGTACATACGACCCAGAACGCGGGCTGTATCCTTCATAGATTCTTTTTTACCGATCTGGGAGCCGGAAGGTCCCAGGTAGGTAACATGAGCACCCTGGTCCAAGGCAGCCACTTCGAAAGCGCAGCGCGTGCGGGTGGAATCCTTTTCGAAAATCAAAGCAATATTTTTGCCTTTTAAACGGGGTTGTTCAGTGCCTGCATATTTCGACTTCTTGAGTTCGATTGCCAGGTCGAGCAGGAACTTTATCTCCTGTGGAGTAAAATCAAGCTCTTTAAGGAAATGACGGTTTTTCAGGTTGAAAGCCATGTATTTTTAGGTTTTAGGATTTAGGTCCCGATAGTTATCGGGATGGGGATTAGGGAATCTGAATTTTCGTTTATACCTGCAAATTTACGATTTACGAATGACGATTTACGAATTCTTAATCGAATTAAATATTTATCAATTATTAATTACAAGTTGCGTTTTGTGATTAAATGTAAGATCCACCTCAATCGTACCTCGTAATTCGTCATTCGTAAATAAAATCATTTCTCAAAGTCTAAACTATCGAGATCCGTGTTCCGCCGTTATCAACACCGAGTAATCCGGCAGATGTAATAATGGCATCGCGGCTGGTGTGTTTTACAAAGTGAATGGCAGCGCGGATTTTAGGTGCCATACTGCCTTCGGCGAAGTGTCCTTCGGCCAGGTATTGTTTTGCCTGTTTCACGCTCATGCGATCGAGGGATTTCTCCTGGGGAGTATTAAAATTGATACAAACCTTAGGTACATCGGTAAGGATGAAAAGCTTATCAGCATTGATGTTTCCGCCAAGCAAGGCAGATGCCAGGTCTTTGTCAATTACTGCATCAATACCCTGGAGTTTATTTTCGGCCACGTAGAAAGCAGGAATTCCACCTCCTCCTACGGCAATTACAATTTGCCCGTCGCGTGCAATCCGCTCAATAGAACGCTGGTTGCTTATAACCAATGGCTTTGGCGAAGCAACCACTTTGCGCCATCCGCGCCCGCGTGGATCTTCCTTGAAAATACTCCCGTTTTCGGCAGTCATTTTATCAGCCAGCTCTTTGGTGTAATAAGGACCAATCGGTTTTATAGGTTTTTCAAAAGCAGGATCATCAGGGTCCACCAGGACTTGTGTAATAATAGTGATAACATCCCGGTCGAGGTCGTGGGCACGAAGCACATTACGCATTTGCTGCTCAAGGATATAACCTATAAACCCCTGCGAATAAGCAACGCAAATGTCGAGAGGCATTTCAGGAAGGTTATAAACCTGGTTGCCGGCTGCATTTGCCAGCAGAATATTACCTACCTGCGGACCGTTTCCGTGAGTCAGCACCACATTATACCCCCTGTCGATAAGGGTCAGAAGTCTTTCGCAAGTGTCAAGGGCATTTTTCTCCTGTTCTTCGATGGTTCCCACCTGGTCGCCACGCAGAAGAGCGTTTCCGCCAAACGCTACTACAGCTAATTTTTTCATAAAGTATTCCTTTGTCATTATATATAATTCAATTTAAAGCTAAGATAAACAAACCTCAGTTAATCCGATTGGAAATATCTTATACATTCCTGAAGGCAAAAACACGTAAGGCATTTTGAAAAGGAGCGGCAAAATTACTAACTTAAACTTGCTGTGCAAGTTTTTTGCAAAATATATATTAGATCTTAAGATTCTGTCAATAAGCATTTTACACAATCGATCGCGAATTAGATTTTGTATCATAAGGATAGATTATCAATGGAAACTTTTGATGTACTTTTACAGCAATTATTCTTCCTGTATGCAAGCTAAGAAAAGAGGAGCCTTTACACTGGCAATTATATCTATTTTGTTTTGGTCCACCATGGGCTCGGCTTTCAAACTTACCCTTGGATATACCAGCCCGGCAATGCTTTTACTGATTGCCTCATTCACTGCTTTTGCATTTCTGGGTATTCAAATCCAGATTACGGGCATCGTATTTCGAATTAATAAAATTACCGGCAGGCAATGGATCAATTCTGCTGCAATGGGAATGTTCAATCCACTGCTTTACTACCTGGTACTTTTTGAAGCGTACCGACGGATCCCGGCGCAGGAAGGTGTCGCGTTGAATTACATCTGGCCGCTCATGCTGGTTATTTTCTCTATTATTTTTCTGAAACAGCATATTACATTGCTAAGTATAATTGCAATCCTCGTAAGTTTTGCGGGTACTGTTATTATTGCAACACATGGCAATTTAAATGATATTCATTTCTCCGATCCGATAGGCGTGTCTTTAGCGCTGGGCAGTGCTTTGTTCTGGGCATCGTTCTGGATACTGAATATGAAAGACAGCCGCGAAGCGGTTCCTAAAATGTTCCTCAATTTTGCTTTTGGTTCCGTTTATATTCTTACATATTGCCTGGTTACAGGAAAAATAGAGCTTCCACCCTGGCAGGGTTTCGCCGGTGGTCTTTATATCGGTATTTTTGAAATGGGTTTAACTTTCGTATTGTGGCTGCTTGCGCTGCATCGTTCGCCCAATACGGCACGTATTTCGAACCTTGTGTTTATTTCCCCGTTTCTTTCCCTGATAATGGTTTCGATTTTTGTTGGCGAAAAAATCTTGCTTTCAACTGTTGTTGGCCTCATTGTAATTGTTTCAGGCATCCTGCTTCAGCAATTCAGTCAGTGGAGGGAGAAGAGATTAGTGAAGAGTGATCCCGATAGCTATCGGGAGTGAAGAGTGAAGAGTGAAAAGAAAACTAATAGTTAGCAATGGCAAAAACAGGAACTGGCATGAAAATTTGAAATACGTAGAAATACATAGAAATAAATTGAAATACGTTGAAATAGGTTGAAATACATTGAAATACGTTGAAATACGTTGAAATACGTTGAAATACATTGAAATAGGTTGAAATACGTTGAAATACGTTGAAATACGTTGAAATACATTGAAATACGTTGAAATAGGTTGAAATACATTGAAATACGTTGAAATAGGTTGAAATACATTGAAATACGTTGAAATAGGTTGAAATACGTTGAAATACGTTGAAATACATTGAAATACGTTGAAATACGTTGAAATAGGTTGAAATACGTTGAAATACGTTGAAATAGGTTGAAATACATTGAAATAGGTTGAAATAGGTTGAAATACATTGAAATTGGTTGAAATACATTGAAATAGGTTGAAATACATTGAAATAGGTTGAAATAGGTTGAAATAGGTTGAAATACGTTGAAATAGGTTGAAATAGGTTGAAATACATTGAAATACGTTGAAATACGTTGAAATACGTTGAAATACGTTGAAATACATTGAAATACATTGAAATAGGTTGAAATAGGTTGAAATAGGTTGAAATACGTTGAAATAGGTTGAAATAGGTTGAAATACATTGAAATACGTTGAAATACATTGAAATAGGTTGAAATAAATAGAAATACATAGAAATAGGGTGAAGCAGTCATATGTGATTTTCTGTCGGTTATAAAAGGCGAAAATCGTGCACAAATCATGTCTTTATGGTTCTCCCCTCCGGGGAGATGCCCAAAGGGCAGAGGGATACAAAAATAAATGAAAAGTGTCTGCACACCCGCAGGGTGTCTGACACTGGATCGAATATAGAAAATAGTTCTTTCAAAATCCAACATCCGACATCGTAAATCCAACATCCGACATTCCAAAATCCTTACCTTTGCCCCATGATTCCCAAAAAGCGTATTGCATTTCATACATTAGGCTGTAAACTTAATTTTTCTGAAACAAGCACCATTTCGAGGCAATTCGGGATCGATGATTTCGAGGTGGTTGATTTTGATGAACAAGCTGATTTTTACGTGGTTCACACCTGTTCAGTGACTTCAATAGCTGAAAAAAAATGTAAAACGGTCGTCAAGCAGGCTCACAAACGCAATCCTGAAGCCCAGGTGGCTGTGATCGGTTGCGCGGTTCAGGCCAATCCTGATATGTTCAGCAATATGGAAGGTGTAAGTTGGGTATTCGGAAATGCGGATAAATTCAGGTTGGGAGAAATTATTCAAAGACAGGGCGACGAAACTCATGCATACGGACACCACGAATCATTTGTAACAGAAATAAACAAAACCAGGGAATTTATTCCTTCCTATTCCATGGGCGATCGTACGCGATCATTTTTCAAGGTTCAGGATGGATGCGATTATTTTTGCACATATTGCAGCATTCCGTTTATGCGGGGACGAAGCCGCAGCGAAAGCGTTGAAAACACCATGAAAGTTGCCCGCGAAATTGCCGCAACCGAAATAAAAGAAATCATCCTCACTGGAGTCAATATCGGTGATTTTGGACAACAAAATAAGGAATCATTTTTAGACTTGCTGCATCAGCTTGCCACTCTTGATGGAATTGAACGCATCAGGATATCTTCTATCGAGCCGGAGTTACTCAACGACGATATTATTGAACTGGTTTCGGCTTCCGAAAAACTACTGCCCCACTTTCATATTCCTCTGCAGAGCGGCAGCGACAAAATTTTACAACTCATGAAACGCAAATACCTGCGCGATGTATTTGCCGGCAGGGTTTCACGCATCAAAGAACTTATGCCTGATGCCTGTATAGCGGCAGATGTTATTGTTGGTTTTCCGGGTGAAACTGATGAAGACTTTGATGATGCCTATAACTTCATCAATAGCCTGGATATAAGTTACCTGCACGTATTCAGTTATTCCGAACGCCCCGGTACCAAAGCACTGCTTATGGATAATAAAGTGGATGAACGTGAAAAACGCCGCCGGAGTAAATTGCTTCACGAACTTTCGGAAACGAAGAAAAAGCAGTTCTATGCCCAACAAATCGGGAAAACTGCGGATGTATTATGGGAATCGGATAATATTAGCGGTTTTATGCATGGCTTTACTGATAATTATGTTAAAGTACGCACAACATTTAATCCATCACTCATCAATCAAATTAAAACAGTAATACTTACAATGGTAAATGATGATGATACCTGTAGCATCGAATTCCGATAATGCTTTACCATCTTTTTAAGAATTTCAATGTTTCAATGTTTCAGTTCCCCCAACTCCCTGCCTTACTCCTTACTCCTTACTCCTTACATTTTTCACTTTTCACTTTTCACTTTACCCCACTCCCACTCCCTCTTTCCCTAAACCCCATCCCGATAGCTATCGGGACCTAACCCCTCCCTAATATGTTCCCCAAATTTTCCGACATGCTAAATTACCTTTTTGGAAGCAATTTAGACCTGCCGGTTCAGACGTACGGATTTTTCCTTTCACTTGCTTTTGTTGTTGCAGGATTTATACTTTCCGCCGAACTTAAGCGGAAAGAAAAAGAAGGCTTGCTGCAACCACAGACAAAAATTGTTCATCCAAACAAGGCTGCCAGGTGGTTCGAATTTATCCCGGGAATAATTTTATCATCCGTAATTGGCTGGAAATTTTTTGGAATCATCTTAAATTACCGTGAGTTTGCAGCAAACCCACAGCAATATGTCCTTTCAGGGAAAGGAAGTCTAACAGCCTTAGTGCTGATAGCCGTTGTTTCGCTGATTTATTATCTGTACACTTTATATTCTGCAGCAAAATCTGCTGATGATGTGCAGGAAGAAATCATTCATCCACATCAATATACCTGGAATATCATGATTGTAGCTATCGTTTTCGCTATAATCGGCTCCAAAATATTTGACATATTCGATAATTTCAGCAGTTTCTTACGCGATCCTATCCATAGCTTAGTTTCGTTCAGCGGGTTAACATTTTACGGCGGTTTTATCGTAACGGTAATTGCACTGATGGTATACATGAGAGTGATCAAACTCGACTGGAAGCATGTTATCGACTGTTCGGCGCCCGTTATTATGATAGGTTATGCCGTTGGAAGACTGGGCTGCCATTTTTCGGGCGACGGGTGCTGGGGGATTGTAAATACGCTTGTACAGCCTCATTGGCTGGCATGGCTGCCCGACTGGCTTTGGGCTAACAGTTATCCCCACAATGTAGCTAATCATGGTGTGCCTATTCCCGGCTGCGTGGGGTCAAACTGCAATATTCTTGAAAGCCCTGTCTTTCCAACGTCTCTGTATGAATCAATTATTTCGTTTATTCTGTTTGGTTTTTTGTGGGTAATGAGAAAGAAAATAAAAGCCCCGGTGGTTCTTTTCGGGCTTTTTATGATTTTGAACGGTACCGAACGATTCTGGATCGAAAAGATCAGAATCAATCACAGATACAATTTTCTGGGATTAAACGTTACCCAGGCGGAAATTATCTCAGCTATTTTAATTCTGTGCGGAATTGCCGTAATGATCTACTTTTCGCAACGCTACAAGGCTGAAAGCAAACAATTTACGAATGACGAATGACGAATTCACTGCCTGTCCCGAGAAGCGGGGACAACACGACTTCACGACGACACGACTTTACGAACTTTACGAACTTTGAACCTTGAACAACCTTGAACTTCGAATCACTAACTAATCTTTAACAACTGTATGACCATTGCATGACCATCGTATAAAAACTAATTTACGATTTACCCATTGAAAAACCTTTTACAACCTTGATCGCGAAGCCGTCACTGCGAGGAGGTACGACGAAGCCGGAACGCCGCAGGCATTGAACCCCTGACCTTAAACACTAAGCACTTGAACATCAGACGCCTCAACCCCATCAATCTCATCAATCCCTTCAACCCCGTCAATCCCATCAATCTCATCAATCCCATCAATCCCATCAATCCCTTCAACCCCGTCAATCTCATCAATCCCTTCAACCCCGTCAATCTCATCAATCTCATCAATCCCATCAATCCCATCAACCCCATCAATCCCATCAATCCCTTCAACCCCATCAATCTCATCAATCCCTTCAACCCCATCAATCCCATCAATCCCATCAATCTCCCCAATCCCATCAACCAACAACCCCAAAAATGGACTATAAAAATATTACCCTCGAAGTAATTACCCTTGCCAAAGAAACCGGGAAGTTTTTCCTCGAAGAAATACATAAAGTCAAAGCATCGGATATTGAAGTCAAAGGCTTGCACGATTTTGTAAGTTATGTTGACAAAACTGCCGAAGCGCGTATTGTAAAGAGGCTTACAGAGCTTTTGCCCGAGGCCGGATTTATCACCGAAGAGCAAACAGCCACACATCGTGGCGAACGCTTCAACTGGATAGTGGATCCGCTGGATGGAACAACAAATTTCCTGCATCACATCCCTTTATATTCGGTGAGCATTGCCCTGATGGAATACAACCAAATCGTTGCAGGAGTAGTTTACGAGCCTAACCTGGACGAATGTTTCTATGCATGGAAAGATGGAAAAGCATACCTCAATGAAAAAGAAATACATGTTTCGGATCAGAATGAACTTAAAAATACTTTGCTGGCAACCGGTTTCCCTTATAAGGATTACGGAAAATTGAAGGGCTATATGGAACTTTTTACCTGGTTTGCAAGCAATACTTCCGGTTTGAGAAGGTTAGGATCGGCCGCTGTGGATCTGGCTTATACTGCATGCGGACGTTTTGAAGGTTTTTACGAATATGGTTTACAGTCCTGGGATGTTGCAGCCGGGGTCTTTATTGTGCAACAAGCCGGTGGTACCATTACTGATTTTAAAGGAGGTACCGATTACATTTTCGGTAAAGAACTTCTTGCATCCAATACTTTGCTTCACAGTTCTTTACTCGATGCCGTAAAATCTCACTTCGAAAATTGACAAAACAGACTTAAATACAAACAAAAAGCATATTTTTGCATTTCAATACGTTATAGATGATTAATTTTAAAAGACCTATCGACGATTCACCCGAAATAGAAACAATATTTCGCGATAGTCCCCAGCGAAGTATACTTAAAACCATTACCTACAGGGTTTTTGCTTCCGGTGCAATGTTTATTGCCATATTCATCTATTCGCATGAATACCAGAGCCTTTCGCTTTCCGAAAGCATTGGCAATGCCGGTTTTTTTGCAATTCTTGAATTTGGCGTTAAGCTGGTGATTTATTACATTCACGAGCGAATCTGGTCAGGTATATTCTGGGGCAAATACTGGCGCAGGCATTATTGGGCCCGGCGTGCATGGAAACGTGCCTACCGCAAAGCACATAAATAATCAGCCAGGCATTTATCGGGTATGGCCTGAATTCATTGTCTATCAGGGAAATCGTCATTGTTATACTCGACTCTTTCATTTTAGCTTCCGGCATTCTTTCACCTGGATTTAATCATTCAGAAAAAAGGTATTTTCCGAAAAATCGCTTTTTCAACAAAAAGTGTTTGACCAGGGCAGCCTGATTGAAGAACTGATCAAATGCAGATATATTAATATTTGATAAAATATTCCCACTGCAGCGGAATACTTGCTAAATTTGTGATTGCCAAAAAGAACTTAACATGATTCAACTTAATAGCATGAGGATATTCACTCTTCTTTTTCTTTCTTTTTTATTTTCGGTAACCGAATGCATGGCTCAGCAGCCTGCCGTTCAAAAGAAAACCGTTTATGTATTTAAAATCGGCGATGAAATTGCAAAGCCGGTTTGGTTCAAAACGAAAAAAGCATTAAGCGAAGCATCCGAAATGAAAGCCGATATTATTCTGATACACATGAATACCTACGGCGGGTTGCTCGAATCAGCCGATTCAATACGCACCGCCATTCTGAATACAAAAATTCCGGTATGGGTATTTATTGATAACAATGCCGCATCAGCCGGAGCGCTGATATCCATTGCCTGCGACAGCATTTATATGCGCGAAGGTGCAAATATAGGCGCTGCCACGGTGGTAAATCAAACCGGTGAGCAGTTACCTGATAAATACCAATCCTATATGAGATCGATGATGCGGAGCACGGCGGAAGCTACCGGCCGGAACCCGGATATCGCCCAGGCCATGGTTGATCCACGCATCCATGTGGAAGGTGTAAACGATTCGGGGCAGGTTGTAACTTTCACTGCCCACGAAGCAATGAAACACGGGTATTGCAATGCCATGGCCGAGAACATCCCTGAATTGCTGAACAAGGCAGGAATTACCAATTATACCATTCATGAGCAACAACTAACTGCCACCGATAAAATCATTGGTTTCCTGATAAGCCCCGCGGTTGCAGGAATACTGATCATGCTCATTATTGGTGGAATTTATTTCGAGTTTCAGTCACCGGGCATAGGCTTCCCGATTGCTATTGCCATTCTTGCAGCGCTGCTTTACTTCGCTCCGCATTACATCGAAGGACTTGCCGCTAATTGGGAAATCATTGTTTTTGTTGTCGGAGTTATTCTGCTGGCTGTCGAAATATTTGTTATACCCGGCTTTGGAGTTGCCGGAATTCTGGGAATTTCCCTGATGGTGATGGGACTAACGCTTGCCATGATCGACAATCTCTATTTCGAGTTCAGTCCTGGTGCAACTACCAAACTTGCCGAAGCATTCTTTATCGTGATCATAGCATTTTTCGTCTCAATAACCGGTTCAATTTATATAACACGGAAACTTTTTACCGGAAAGACTTTTCTTGGCAACCTGGCACTGGTAACCACCCAGCAAAAAAATGAGGGCTTTACTTCAGCCGATGCTTCATATACTGACATCCTGGGGAAAACAGGAATAGCACAGACCATACTCCGGCCCGTCGGAAAAGTTATGATTGATGGTACACTCTATGATGCCACTGCACTCACAGGTTATATCGAAAAAAGTGAGCCTGTTGAAGTGGTGAAGTACGAAACAGCACAGATTTTTGTAAGTAAACTTAAAAAATCCACCTGATGAAAATGCAGGTAGTGGAAGCCATACAAGCCGATATTACGCAACTTGACGTGGATGTTATAGTGAACGCTGCCAACAGCAGTTTACTTGGAGGAGGCGGTGTAGATGGCGCTATACACAGGGCAGCAGGGCCACGTTTGCTGGATGAATGCATTTCCCTAAGAGGTTGCCCGACCGGAGAAGCAAAAATTACAAAAGGTTACAATCTAAAAGCGCGCATTGTCATTCATACCGTTGGCCCGGTATGGCATGGAGGCAATCACAACGAAAGTGATTTGCTGGCAAGTTGCTACAGAACAAGTCTTTTGCTTGCGGTTGAAAATAATTGTTCGTCCATTGCTTTTCCGAATATTAGTACCGGCATTTACGGTTTTCCGAAAGAACTTGCTGCAAATATTGCCATACGTGAAGTCCGGTCTTTTTTAATTGCAAACAAATCCCATTCCAGGGTGTTGTTCTGTTGTTTCGATTCCGAAAACTTTGCAATTTACAATAACCTGCTTTAGACTCTGAATATATGAATACAACTAAATGGCTCAATACTGCTCTTTGGCTGAGTATCATTACAATAGTATACAATATAGTCGAAGGCGTTGTATCCGTGTATTTCGGAAGTGCCGACGACACGCTTGTTCTGCTGGGTTTTGGCGTGGATAGTTTCGTGGAAGTTATTTCCGGGATAGGCATTCTGCACATGGTACTGCGCATGAAGCGGAGCGAAATCAAGAATTTCGATAAATTCGAGCGGCTGGCGCTGCGGATTACCGGTGTAGCTTTTCTGCTGCTTGCTGCAGGGTTGGTTGCAGGCAGCATTATGAATGTGATAAATAATTCCAAACCCGAAACTACTCTTGCCGGGATTATTATTGCATCTGTATCCATACTAACCATGTATTTTCTGATGATGTATAAACTCAAAACCGGAAAAGCGCTTAACTCGGAAGCTATTATTGCCGATGCGCATTGCACTAAAACCTGTCTTTATTTAAGTTTTATTTTGCTGATTTCGAGCCTGTTGTATGAATTTGTAAAAATCAGCTATATCGATGTTGCCGGCTCCCTTGGAATTGCGTGGTATGCATTCAGTGAAGGCCGTGAGAGCCTTGAAAAGGCAAGAAAAAATCAGCTTGCATGCAGTTGCGGCGATAATTGTCATTAAATTTGAGATTTACAATAAAAATTATGGCCCTGAGCGCTCAACAACAGACGAATAAAGGATACCGGCTAATTGGAATAATAACCATAATTGCTGTTGTAGCCTTCATGGTTTTCAGGTTTATAAATATGAAAATTAGTGAGCAGAATACAATTGAAGAAAATAACCTGATTTTCGGCAAACTGCGCAGCACGGCAAAACTCGTTATATGGGAGCAGGACTTCAGACTGATAAATATTACGAAGATGGAAAAGAAGTACTTTGGCTCGGATATGTTTAAATTTACCGAAAAAGTTTCCACAACTGCCAGAGGGAGGATAGCATTTCATATTGACCTGGGCGATACAATAAATACAACATTTACGATTACAGAAAAAACCATCGAGGTGCATGCACCGCTTCAGCTAACGTATGTAACAATCGATAACAGTACAATTGACCAGATAAAAGAATCCTCCTACGACCCGAGTTTGGAAGTGGATAAAGAAGCAATTGTGAAACGACTGAATGAAATGGCTCTTCGGGAATATCTGAAACCTGCCCTGGCAAAGGCAAAAAGACAATCCCTCAGCAAACAGGAGAAAAGCCTCTCGGCACTTGCCGGAAAGCCGGTTAAAATTATAATTACCGATATGCCAACGCTCCAGAGCAGTATCAACTGGTTGAAAAACAACTAGTCCTTGAAATGACGGAAGTTTAGTATATTTGAATGTTTCAGTCCCGATAGCCATCGGGATTCAGGATTGAAAGGTTTCAGGATTGATGTGATTGAACAACCTTGAACTTCGAATCACAAACTAATCTTTAACAACTGTATGACCATTGTATGACCACTGTATGACAACCAATTTACGATTTACACTTTGAACAACCCTGAGCAATTCTGAGCATCAACCTGTTGGATACATTATTATACTGATACTTTTTGAAATTTAGTAGCAACCTTTAACCCATATTGCCCTATGATACCTTTGCTTGTAGTTTTCAGTTTAATTGTTGCTTTCATGTGGATGTACAACATCCTGATAGCCAGAAAAAATGATGTTGCAAAAGCATTCGCATATATCGATGTGCAATTGAAAAAGCGGTTCGACCTGATCCCGAATCTTGTAGAAACTGTAAAAAAATACATGGGGTTCGAAAAAGGTCTGCTTACTGATGTTACTGATCTTCGTGCCAGTGCCATGACCGGCGGCATTAGCGAAAGTGCCCGCATAGGTATTGAAAATCAGCTCACGCAAAAACTTGGGAATATCATGGTTGCAGCCGAAAACTACCCCGATCTTAAAGCCAATCAGAGCTTTATTCAACTTCAGTCCACCTGGAAAGAGCTTGAAGACCAGATTGCTGTTGCACGACAATCTTATAATACCTCAGTAACAAATTATAACAATGCCGTCGAGATGTTCCCAACCAATCTTGTGGCAACCATGATCGACTATAAAACAAAACCGTTATTCGAAGCTGTAATTCCAGAAAAGGAGAATGTAATAGCCAAAGAATTGTTTCATTGACCAATTGTTTGAAAGCAATAAAGATTCAGGACTGAATTAAACCGACAGATGCTCTATCAATATTTTCAACCCGATCAGAAAAAGCATTACTCCGCCAAGTATTTCCATACGGCGACCCATTCGGGCACCGATTTTTTTACCGAAAAGCATACCCAGCATGGCAACGATATAGGTTACTGCTCCGATAATCCCAACTGAAATCAAAATTTTATAATCTAACAAAGCAAAACTGAACCCGACTACAAGAGCATCGATACTAGTGGCAACCGCCATTCCGATCATGACCTTGATTTCTAAAGGATTAATTTTCCGGTTTTCAGGATCGACTTTAAAACTCTCGTAAACCATTTTTCCGCCCAGCAGTGCCAGAATTCCAAACGCAATCCAGTGATCGAAATTCCGGGCATAGACTTTAATTTCTGAACCTGCCAGCCAGCCAATCAGCGGCATGCCAGCCTGGAACAATGCCAGCACAATTGCTATCCTGGTTGCTTTAAAAAAATCTATCTCTTTCAATATCAATCCACTGGATACAGAAACAGCGAAAGTGTCAAATGATAGCCCAATGGCAATCAGAAAAATTGTGAGTAGTTCCATAAAGGTCGTTAAGAGATGTGCAAAAGTAAATAAAGCAATTGTATATCAATCACCTTGCTTAATTTACCTGAAGTTGGGAATATTTTTGAAATTTAACATGATGCATAGGTTTCTCCGGGCCAGTATTTATTTGTATTTTTAACAAATAATTTCCAGGTTTTAAACTTTGAGTCTGCTCCGAAAAGTCTTTTACCCCTAAATTCCCTAAAGGGGACTTAGTCCAATTTATTGGTTTTCAACGCATTCCCCTATAGGGGTCAGGGGTAAAAAAGTTGAAAATCAATAAATTGTGACTTTTCGGAGTGGACTCAACTTTTATTTTTAAAAGCCTGATTTGAAATTATTGCCCCTGGCTGTACCCAAATTTCTTTTTATTTATCATCAGATGGACATTATTACACTTAAAAAACTACTTCCGCAGGTTGATAGTGAACTACTTCAGTTTATTGCAAAAGAAGCGGTTGAAATGGAAGTACCCGCCGATACAACCTTACTTAAAACTGGAAATTATGTTCAGTCGGTGCCCCTTGTTGTTAAAGGCTTGATAAGAGTTAGCCGTAATGATGATGATAAAGAATTGCTGCTTTATTATATCCATCCGGGCGAAATGTGCATTATGTCTTTTTCGGCGTGCTGCAGTAATTCTGCCAGCATTATCGAGGCTGCCACACTTGAGGAAACAAAAGTATTGCTCATTCCTTCGGTTAAGCTGCGCGAATGGATTGCCAGTTACCCTTCCTTTAACTTTTATATTTACGAAATGTTTAATAAACGCTATCTTGATTTAATTGAAACGATTAATCAGTTGATTTTCAATCGACTTGATGAACGATTATTTAATTACCTTAACGAAAAAACTGTTCTTTCGGGAAAGAAACAAATAAGCATAACCCATCAGCAGATAGCAACCGATATGGGCACCGCCAGGGAAGTGATCAGCAGGTTATTAAAAAAACTGGAGCTCGAAAATAAAATTAGTACCAGCCGAAACCAGGTCACAGTACTATAAAAACTGTTATCTTTACATAACAGTTAAGCTCCATTTAATTATTATATAAATAGTTATGTGACCAATATCACATATTCGGCTGGAGTTAAATACTAATTTTGCCTTCTGAAACCAATATTAACTTAATCCATTTGCATTATGAAATCAAACATGGGAACTACCGACAAGATTATCCGCATAGCTGCTGCTGTGCTTATTGCAATCTTATATTTTACGGGCGTTATTCCAGGAACTCTGGGAATTGTGCTGCTGATTTTTGCTGCTGTATTTGTACTTACCAGCCTTATCAGTTTTTGTCCGCTATACTTTCCATTTGGATTAAGCACTAACAAGAAAAAAGAATAACCCGCATTGAATACTTATTTTGAAACCACTCCAAATCATGGGGTGGTTTTTTTTCTGGCACAATTCTTGAATTTTCTTGAAAATTAAAAAATTTTGAACTTTAACTGAAATTAATTTTAACGAATTAAATCAAGGTAATTATGGGAAAACTTGTAATCTCAACGCGTAAAAATGGTGAATTTCAGTTCAATCCTCAGGCAGGAAACGGCCAGGTAATTTTTCGGGTGAAGAATATAAAACAAAAGCTGCCTGCATGAATGGCGTTGTATCAGTTACAAAAAATGCACCCGATGCAACTACTGACGATCAGACTGTATAAATTTCTGATAGTTTATAATCAAAAAGCCTTACTTTTTTTTGAAAGTAAGGCTTTTTTGTTTTCCGGCTTCGGGATGTCATTCCTTATTTTCTGACGAAAACCAGAAAAATTAGCCTGAAAAAATCTTGGCTTCATATACAGTTGAGGAATCAACCTTAATTGGCAGGAATCTTTAAACTGCATCAGGAAGCCTCCTGCCGATTCAAATCGAAGTTACAGCGATAACTCTTCAGAACTTAACGATTTGCAATAAATACAATCGTAAGTATTTATACTTTTATATCAATTTTCATGTAACCTTTCATCAAACCAAATATTCAATTTAAAATGGACTTTTTATTAAGACAATCACTTATGACAGCTGCAGGCATTATGGCTCTTGCAATAGGCACCGGAGGGTGTAACGACAAAAACAAAACCGACAAAGCCGAACCTGCTTTGAGTGTCGCAAATATGGATACCACTGTTAAAGCCGGCGACGATTTTTACAGGTATGCTAACGGAAACTGGCTCAAAAACAATCCTATTCCTGCCGAATACAGCCGTTATGGTGCTTTCGAGGTGTTGGAAGAGGAAAACTACACCCAGTTAAAAACAATCCTGGCCGATGCTTCAGGCGATAAAAATGCAGCCGAAGGATCGGTAAACCAGAAAATCCGCGATTTCTACAATTCCGGAATGGATACCGTAAAGATTGATAAAAATGGCATCACCCCTCTGAAAGATGAACTGGATCAGATTGAAGCCTTTAAAACTCCGGCTGACGTTCAGAAAATGCTTATCAGGCAGCATGCCTCAGGCAATTACCCGCTTTTCTATTTGTATAGCGATGCCGACAAGAAAAACTCAGAAATGGTGATTGCAAACACATACCAGGGCGGACTCGGTTTACCCGACCCGGACTATTACCTGAGCGAAGAAGCACGTTCGAAAGAAATACGCGGCAGTTACCTGAAGCACATTGCCAGGATGTTTGTTCTGGCTGGTTCTCAGCCGGAACAGGCTGCAAAGGATGCAGATATCGTTATGAATATCGAAACCCTGTTGGCAAAAATTTCTTCTTCGCGTGTTGATTTGCGTGATCCGGTTGCAAATTACAACAAGACTGACCTCACAGGTTTACAGAAAATGGCTCCGGGTATCGATTGGAAAGCCTATTTCGAAGGCATCAATCTGAACGCAACAAGCGATATTAATGTGGGGCAACCTAAGTTTATAAGTGGAATGGCTGCCATGATCAATACTATTCCGGTTGCGGATTGGAAAGTCTATTTCCGCTGGGATCTGATCAATTCCGCAGCTTCCTCGCTGTCATCGGATTTCGATAAGGCCAATTTTGATTTTTTTGGAACTGTGCTATCGGGAACCAAAGAGCAGCGTCCGCGCTGGAAAAGGATGATTGATCAAACCAGCAATTCCCTGGGTGAAGCCGTTGGTCAACTGTATGTTCAGAAGTTTTTTCCGCCCGAAGCCAAAACAAGAATGATTGAACTTGTAAACAACCTCAGGGCCTCCCTGGGCGAGCGGATACAGGGCCTTAAATGGATGTCCGATGCCACCAAAAAAGAAGCGGAGGCAAAACTTGCCAAGATCAATGTCAAAATAGGTTATCCCGACAAATGGATCGATTACAGCAACCTCTCAATAGGTACTGAATCGTATTATTTAAACCTGAAGAATGCGCGCCAGTTCGAAGTAAACAGAAGCATTGCCAAAATCGGAAAACCAGTAGACCGTTCCGAATGGCACATGACACCCCAGACCGTGAATGCCTATTACAGTCCGAATATGAATGAAATAGTTTTCCCTGCCGCCATCCTTCAGCCTCCTTTCTTTTTCATGAATGCTGACGATGCCGTAAATTACGGAGCAATCGGAATGGTTATTTCACATGAAATGACACACGGTTTTGATGACCAGGGACGGCAGTTTGATAAAGAAGGCAATCTCCACGACTGGTGGCTTGCCGATGACTCCAGGAATTTTGAAGCAAAGACGAAGGTGCTTGTAGATCAATATAACCATTACACCATGATGAACGACCTTCACGTAGATGGTAAACTCACCCTTGGCGAAAATATTGCCGACCTTGGCGGTATGAATGTGGCCTACAACGGTTTGCAAAAAGCACTCGCAGGTAAAAAAACGGATGAGAAAATTGACGGATTTACACCCGATCAGCGGTTCTTCCTCTCATATGCCCAGGTTTGGCGCGCCAATACCCGCGACGAAGAAACCATGCGCCGTTTAAAAGAAGATGTACACTCACCTGCCGAAGCACGCGTGAATGCTATAGTATACAATATTCCGGCATTTTATACTGCGTTTAACATTCAGCCGACTGATAAGAGGTATATTGCAACGGAAAACAGGGCGGATATATGGTAGGAAAAATTCAGGGTATTTAATATTTCGGTCCCGATAGCTATCGGGATTGGATTTCGGATTTCGGATTTCGGATCGGGAAATTTTCCCTAAATCCGGAATCCGAAAATCTGATCCGCCAGCCTAAAAATCTAAACCCATCAATCCCATCAATCCCATCAATCCCTTCAATCCCATCAATCCTAAACACTGAAACTTTTAACATGAAAAGCAGGTACAAAATCCTTATCCACCTCCTGTTCTGGATTTATATGCTGAACCAGGCATTTTTTCCTGTGTATCTGAATAAGATAGATACTAAACTTCTGCTGGACAATATCTACCTGAAAGATATTTTTATTACCACACTGCTCAATATTTTCGTTTTCTATACCATCTATTATATCATACCCAATTTCCTCAGGCTCAGCCGAAAATGGTATATTTTCCCTTTTGTACTACTTCTGGCTATTGGTTTATCGGCTGTAAGGCTGCCGGTTGAAATAGCATACTGGAAATATATTGCAAAATTACCTGCCAGCCAGCTTCAGTTTCAATACGAATGGATATGGGCAACCTTGAAATATACGGTGATCATCAGCATATACGCTATGCTTATCCGTTTCAGCATCGACTGGTTCGAATCTCAAAAGTACAAAGACGAACTGATTAAGGAACGCCAGGCCAGTGAAATTGCTTTGTTGCGCTCACAGGTTAATCCTCATTTTCTTTTTAACACATTAAACAACATCTACTCTCTTGTGTATTCCAAATCGGACGAAGCGCCCGAAGCTGTGATGAAACTCTCAGGCATCATGCGGTATATGCTTTATGATTCCAATACTGACCTTGTTCCGGTACAGAAAGAAATCGATTACCTGAATAGTTTTATTGAATTACAACAGCTGCGGATCACACAACAAAGTTTTGTCGAAATGAAAGTGAACGGATCCACGGAAAATCGTACTATTGCTCCGATGTTACTGATTCCTTTTGTAGAAAACGCTTTCAAGCATGGCGACAAAACTCATTCTCCAGGTATACGAATCAATCTGAACATAGAACCCGGCAAACTTGTTTTTATGGTTGAAAATTATTTAAAAAACGGAAACCAGCCATCGAATGACGACTCAGGGGGCTTCGGGCTGGATAACATTAAACGCCGATTGGGATTGTTATATCCTGAAAGACATGCACTTACGATTAATACCCAAAAGGATAAATACAAAATTGAACTTACAATTTTAAATTAAAATGAAGATCAATTGTATAGCCATCGACGACGAGCCTCTTGCACTCGATATTATCAAAGCTTATTGTGCTAAAGTTCCATTTCTGAACCTTACGGCAACCTTCAGCAATGCCATGGAAACACTGGAATACCTCCGTCAAAATACGGTTGACCTGATGTTTCTGGATATACAGATGGATGAGTTGACAGGTATTCAAATGCTGAATTCATTAAAAAACAAACCTCTTGTTGTTTTTACGACAGCATATGATCAGTATGCATTACAGGGTTTCGACCTGGACGTTCTCGATTACCTGTTGAAACCTATTCCTTTCGAACGCTTTGTTAAAGCTGCCAATAAGGCCCTCGAACAAATGCAAAAAAAACCGCTTCCGGCTGAAACAATTAAACAGGACAGACCAGTCAAAGCAGAAACAAATACTTTTTTCTTTGTTAAGACCGAAACCCGGATCGAGAAAGTAAATTCAGCGGAAGTGATGTATGTTGAAGGTATGGGAGACTATTGGCGTATTGTTACCCGATCGCGCCGGATCATGACCCTGATGAATGCCAGGGGAATTGAAGAGATACTCCACGAACCGGGTTTTTGCAGGGTTCACAAATCGTTCTTTGTGGCATTGGATAAAATTGAATTCGTTGAACGCAAACAGATCAAAATCGGAGAAATGCTGATTCCCATCAGCGATACATACCAGAAGAATTTCTTTGATTTGATTGAGAAGCATAAAATGAT
>JBBQSY010000067.1:0-20624 GCA_038213495.1 Bacteroidales bacterium | reverse complement strand
TATTTCATGTGTCATTGCTTATTTTTTATAGGTCACATGGATTACGCCATGATTAAGAAATAATTGCTAATTAATACATTCCTGGCAATCATGGCTAATTCTATGTCAGGTTTTTTGCCACGCCACGCAAGCCGTTCGCTTGGAAAGGTTGAACAAATAAACTTGCATCACAGCGGCGCTCACTTCTGCATGGCTTGTAATGCCCCACGCTCAAAAAACCTTCCTCGAACTACTACTGAAATTATATAAGGTCGGTCATTCAAAAGATAGTTTTCCTAAATCAAACATTTAATTGTGGGTGTTATTTTGAAAGTTTTACTTAATCGGAAATAATTCTAAAATTCGCTTTTCACGGTAGGTAAAAATCTGTTTTACTTTGCTCTTCACAAAAAGCAGGTCGGCAATGTGGCCTATAAATCCAAAAGGTACATGGTAACTTAAAATATCGTACATCTCAACTCCGCCTTTCACCTCCCTGAAATGATGCTCATGGTGCCAGATGCTGTAAGGACCACGACGCTGTTCATCAATAAAATATTTTTTTTCGCTTACCTGTGTAATTTCAGCTACCCAGTTCAGCTTTATCCCAAGTGCCGGACTAACTTTATAGGTTATAAACATTCCGGGATACATTTCAGGCTGATGAGGTGATGTGATTTTAAAGCCCATTTCAGGAGGTATAATCTTCGACAGATTAGATGGTGAAGAAAAGAAATCCCATACCAAATCCAGGCTGGCAGGTACAAACTGAGTAAATTCGAATCGGCGCATTGTTTAATTATTTTTATCAATAGTTAAACATAAAAATCGAATTATAGTTCGTTCGGGGTCGGGAAATAAAAAGTTTAAATTGTTATATAATGAAAGATACTGCGATAATGATTAAAAGAAATTTAGTCTTGCCTCCGACTTCAGCAGGTCGAGAGCACCTTTAACCGCGGATTGTTCCGCATCTATATCGTTGATAAGTATCAGGCTTGCCAGGTCAGCCGAGGATGACTCGGGTGTGAGTTTCATGGCAGCTGTATTAATGCGTTTTATAGTTTCTTCGCGTGCATTTCGGACCATTTCCCAGGCTTTTGTCGATACATATAATTGTTGCGACAGGTTGTGATCAAACTCTGAACGGATTGCCTGTGTGAGGGCCGACTGGAATTGCGAAGCATTCATACCGGCCATATTGGTGCGCACAAGCAATCCTGCGGGTTCAATACGTTCCAACAACAGCACAAGTCGCTCGTATGCCTGCATACGCACAGGCAGGCTGACCTTCTGAACATCAAGCCGCATCTGCATCCGCGTTTTTTCGGCTTCCCTGTCGAGGAGTAATTTTAAAAGGAAATAGGCTGCAGCCAGCACGACCAGCGATGGAACAGTGTATTTTAACAATTCGGCTAAGGTCTCCATGATTTCTGATATTTGTTTGCCGGGCAAATTTCGGAAAAATAGCGAAGCTTGTCAATTAATTTAAGTAATTAGCCCGGTCAATGCAATTAAGGTATAAATTCAGGCCGCAGATTATGCAGATTACACAGATAAGTATAGATGACCGGGGTTTGTTTCTTGTTACTAAAACTGCTGAAAACAGTTCTAAATCTGTGTTAATTTTTGTAATCTGTGGCATAACAGATTACTGGCTGAATGTTTACCAATTAAGTTATAACCGTTTATATGATTTAGTATTCCGGATTTCATTAATACGATATCATTGCATTTTATCTGAAGAAACATTTGCATCTTTAATCATTGATTTATGGAAATAAAATATAACAGACTGCATATCAGTACTTGTGAGTGTAGATTCAAAATATTATATGAATACACATATCCTGATTTCTTATTTCGAAAGTGCATTTATAAAATGTTGATCCTACATCGCTGCTTATTTTAAAACCCCAGGTTACTGACAAACTAAACCTTTTAAGGAACGAGAAAGCATTTTTTTTTCTACTTTTGTACTATTGATTCATAAAACTTCATGCAATGAGCTACTTGTCAGACAGGATTAACCTGCTTGCCGAATCGGAAACACTGGCTATGACCCGCCGCAGCCGCGAATTACGCGCACAGGGTTTTGATGTGATTAATCTCAGCATCGGTGAACCCGATTTTGATACTCCAGATCATATAAAAGAGGCCGCAAAAGAAGCGATAGATCAGAACTATTCGCATTACACGCCTGTGCCGGGTTATCCGGAGCTCAGGCAGGCAATTGCCAATAAGCTGAAGCGCGACAATCAACTGGAATATACCGCCGAGCAGATCGTGGTTTCAACCGGTGCCAAGCAGTCGCTGGCCAATGCCATACTTTGCCTGTTGAATCCGGGTGAGGAAGTGCTGATTCCAACACCCTATTGGGTTTCGTATAAGGAAATGATAAAGCTGGCAAGTGCTAAAGGCGTTTTCATTGAGGGTGGTATTCAAAATGATTTTAAGGTTACTCCAGAGCAAATAGAAGCTGCTATTACTCCAGCTACCAAATTGTTTATGTTCAGCAGCCCATGTAATCCATCGGGGACGGTTTATACCCTGGATGAGCTCAAGGCTTTTGCCGATGTATTCGCCCGCCACCCACAGGTATTTATTATTGCCGACGAGATTTACGAAAATATAAATTTTACCGGCGTTCATCACAGTATTGCTTCGTTTGAGAATGTTCACGACAGGGTGATCCTCATCAACGGTCTTTCCAAAGGCTTTGCCATGACCGGATGGCGACTGGGATATATGGCCGCAAATAAAGAGATTGCAAAAGCCTGCGATAAATTTCAGGGCCAGATAACTTCGGGAGCCTGTTCAATTACACAGCGAGCCGCTATTGTTGCAATGAATACCAATCCGGCCGAAAGTGATGATATTAAGCTGATGGTTGAAGCCTTCAGGTATAGACGCGACCTGGCTATAAGTCTTTTACGTGAAGTTCCGGGTGTAAAACTTAATGTTCCTGATGGCGCCTTTTACCTGTTCCCTGAAGTTACATACTATTACGGCAAATCCACCGGTGACCGGGTAATTCATTCAGGATCCGATTTATGCGACTATTTGCTGGACACTGCTTATATAGCTTTAGTGCCGGGTGCTGCCTTTGGATCTCCTGATTGTATCCGCATTTCTTATGCCACTTCTGAGGACAATCTCCGCGAAGCCATCAAACGTATCAGCGAAGCGCTTGCAAAACTGAAATAAGATCGTCCCTTTATCCAAGGGGTTTATGCACTGTTATTTAGCGAATTATGATTATTACAGAAGAAGAAATCACGCATCTGTTCAATAGTTTCAACTCATGCAAGGTGCTGGTTATCGGAGATGTAATGGTCGATTCGTACCTGATAGGTAAAGTCGACCGGATTTCGCCCGAAGCACCTGTGCCGGTTGTTGCTCTCAAACAAAGGAACAATATGCTGGGCGGTGCGGCCAATGTAGCGCTCAACATCCAGTCGCTTGGGGCAGAAGCAATATTATGTTCGGTGATAGGGAGTGATAAGCAAGGAGACGAATTGCTCAGCCTGATGAAAAAAGAAGGCCTGAGAACCGAAGGGATTATCCGCAGCAACGAAAGGATAACTACTACCAAATTCAGGATCATCAGCAATCATATGCAAATGCTCCGGGTTGACGAAGAAATGGATACGGATCTGAATTCAGCAGATGCAGAGAGCCTGCTTGCTAACATTTCCGGACTTATTGCCACTGTTAAACCGGATGTTATCATTTTGCAGGACTATAATAAAGGCGTTTTATCTCCTTATGTCATTGATAAGGTGTCGGTTATAGCCATAGAGGATGGAATTCCGGTTGTGGTTGATCCGAAGAAAAAGAATTTTACATCCTACAAAGGCATAACGCTTTTTAAGCCAAACCTGAAAGAAATCGCCGAAGGTTTAAAAACGGAGGTCGATCCCTTGTCAATCGAAAGTCTGCAGAAAGCTGCCGGAATTCTTCATAAAAGTCAGAATATATCTACTGTAATGATCACGTTATCAGAGCATGGTGTATTTATAAGTTCCGAAAACCCGGATGGAGATATTTCAACAATTATTCCTGCCGAAATGAGGAGTATAGCCGATGTTTCAGGTGCCGGCGACACCGTGATAAGTGTTGCCGCTCTGTGCCTGGCAGCCGGAACGGATCCTATTCTGATGGCAACATTGTCAAACTTGGCCGGTGGACTGGTATGTGAACAATCGGGTGTGGTTCCGGTTGATAAAATCAGGTTAATGGTGGAAGCAGTTACTGTTTTTTAGCTGGAATATTCAAACGGGAAAATTTCCAAACATTCTGCAGGAATTCATTTAAAAGTGTTTAGGCCACCACTGACATTTTAAAATATAATAAACGTATAATCTTTTTTAAATTGGCATAACGCTTTCACTACATACACATGTCCAAACCTCCAATTACTCAAGTTCCGGGCCGGAAAGTACAGGTTCAGGCCATGTTTAACAACATTGCCGGACGGTACGATCTGCTCAATCATTTGTTATCGATGGGAATCGATCGCGGGTGGAGGAAAAAACTGGTTAAATTAATGGCTCAGGAAAAACCCCGGAGGATTCTTGATCTCGCTACCGGCACTGCCGACCTGGCTATCGCTGCCGCTAAAATAAATCCTGAAAATATTACAGGTACCGACATTGCAGAAGAAATGCTTGCCATCGGGCAGGAGAAAGTAAATAAGCTTGGTCTCACCGGAATTATAACCTTGCTTAAGGCAGATTCGGAAAACCTTCCTTTTGGCGATGCGGAATTTGATGCCGCCATGGTAGCTTTCGGTGTTCGCAATTACGAAAACCTGCCAAAAGGTTTGAAGGAAATGTGCCGGGTTTTAAAACCAGGTTCGCGTGCCTTTATACTTGAGTTTTCGAAACCACGGAATTTTCCTGTCAAACAAATGTTCGGCTTCTATTCGAGATTTATTTTACCTTTAATCGGACGTTTGGTGTCAAAAGATAGCACGGCTTATACATATCTGCCTGAATCCGTAGCCGCTTTTCCACAAGATGATCAGTTTATAAAAATCATGAATGAATCCGGCTTCAGCAAAGCTGAATATATCAGCCTGAGCTTCGGTATCACAAATCTTTATATCGGCACCAAGTAGGAACCGGTTTTTCTTTCAGGCAAATTTAAGCCTGAATTTATGTTTTGAATACTAAACTAGGATTTGAGCCGTTTTGTACCTGTTACTACTTTCAAGCATACATGTTCTGTAAAAAACAACTGATTATTTTCCTGGTGTTGATTTGCTTTTCGGGCACTGTTTTTTCGCAATCGCGGCAGGTTCCCAACAAACCTGATTATGACCAGGCTCCTTATCATTTTGGTTTCTTGCTGGGTATCAACGAAATGCTATTTACCATTAAAACCTATCCGGGTTACCAGGAAAAGCTTTATTTTAACAATGACTTTGTACAATCCATACCCGATCAGAACAGTGACTCAGCCTATATTTTTAATATTGAAGCCAAGCCGACATTTGGTTTCGTGATCGGAATTGTAGGAAACCTTCGTTTAGGGGAATATTTTGATATGCGATTTACGCCTTCGCTTACTTTTGGGGAGCGCAACCTTGACTTTACATTGAAAAATTATTATGACTCGCCCGTACCTGAAATGCTTTTTGTAACAAAAAATATCCAGTCGACATTTGTGGAATTCCCTCTTTGGGTGAGATATAAAGGGAAACGGATTCACAATGTAAGGCCGTACATTCTGGCAGGAGGGAAATATGCAATCGATCTGGCATCCAATGCAAAGAAAAAAGCGGATAATTCGAATAAATATGTTTTTATCAATCGAAAAGATATCTATGCTCTCGGGGGTGTTGGTTTTGATTTTTACACCGCATATTTTAAGTTCGGAACCGAAATCACCATGTCGTACGGTCTGTTTGATATTTTAAAACGGGACGACAGCATTTATACAATTCCTGTCAACCGTATGAGTTCCAAAATATTTCAGATTTCATTTACCTTTGAGTAATCTTTTGCTGCTCAATCATAAACATTCATATCATCCCGGTTGTTCCATAATTATGAGAACGCCTTAAATCTATTTTCACCCGGCAGTTTCCGGTTAAATTTACCCCAATTCCATCAATGCGCAAAGAAATTGAGATTGCCATGACCCCGAAACAGGCAGCCGACCCCTCGGGATGGAAAATTGCCTTTGCCCATGTTCTTCGCATTCAACCCGGCCGAATTAAGCATTTGAATCCACTTCAGCGTGCTGTGGATGCCCGTTCGTCGAAAATTAAAATACGGCTGAAAGCTGAATTGTATATTGATGAACTGCCAGCTGAAGTGCGGAAAAACATTCGGAAAACTTATCCAGATGTAAGATACAAAATGCCTGTTATAGTTGTAGGTGCTGGTCCTGCCGGACTTTATGCTGCGCTAACACTAATCGAAAACGGCATAAAACCCATAGTGATCGAAAGGGGGAAAGACGTTAAAGCCCGTAAGTTCGACATCGCTCAGATCAACCGCGAACATATAGTTAATCCTGATTCGAATTATTGTTTCGGAGAAGGTGGTGCAGGTACATACAGCGACGGGAAACTTTATACACGCTCGACAAAACGGGGAAATGTGAGCGAAATTCTTTCCGTGCTTGTTTCGCATGGTGCTTCGGAAGACATACTGATCGATAGCCATCCGCATATAGGAACCGATAAACTTCCCAACATTATTTCATCCATGCGCCAGACCATCCTGGAATCTGGCGGTGAAATATATTTTAACAGGAGGATTTCAGATATTATAATTCAGAACGGCAAAGTTAAAGGTGTTGAAGATAAGAACGGAAACCGTTACGAAGCCCAGGCTGTAATTCTTGCAACTGGACATTCGGCGCGTGATATTTACGATTTGTTGCATTCCAAAGGCCTTGCGCTCGAAGCAAAAAGTTTTGCACTGGGGGTAAGGGCCGAACATCCCCAGGCGCTTATCGACAGCATTCAATATCATCAAACACCGCGCGATCCTTTTCTTCCGGCGGCACCTTACAGCCTTGTGAAACAGGTGGAGGGCCGTGGTGTTTTTTCATTCTGCATGTGCCCGGGTGGTATTATCGTACCGGCTGCGACTGAGGCCGGCCAGGTAGTAGTTAATGGTATGTCGAACAGCCGCCGGAATTCCCCTTTCGCCAATTCGGGAATAGTTGTGCAGGTAAACCCGGAGGATTTATCGCACCTTTCGGAATACGGCCCGTTTGCAGGACTTGAGTTCCAGAGGCAGATTGAAGAAGCATGCTGGCGTTCAGCAGGCATGAGCCAATCGGCTCCGGCACAGCGAGTCACTGATTTTACCAGGAGTATAGTATCCGGTTCCCTGCCCGAATGCTCGTATTTCCCGGGCATCGTATCTGCCCCTTTGCATGAATTATTACCTTCATTTATTTCAACAAGGTTGCAGGAAGCATTTCTTCAGTTTGATAAAATGATGAAAGGGTACCACACATCCGAAGCTGTAATCCTGGGAACCGAGTCGCGAACATCCTCACCTGTAAGGATTCCACGAAACATTGAGACACTGGAACACATCACTTTACCGGGACTGTTCCCCTGCGGCGAAGGTGCAGGATACTCAGGCGGTATTGTATCCTCAGCCATGGATGGCGTGAATTGCGCCATGGCTGTCGTAAAAAAATACAAGAAATAAGCTGTACAAATTTTGAATTATTAGCGTACTTTTATATCCTCTTTCAACTCTTATACCTATGATGGACATTTTACCAAATGATGAACTTTTCCCCGGGCTCCGGAAAAAGGCAGCGTTTAAACAGGCGATTTATCAAACTACCCTCGAAACATTCAGGCTGATAAAATCAGTATTGGCTGAAATGGCAGGCGAATACCAGCAGAAATTTGTGGATGATCCGGTTCATATTCCTTTTGAATACAATGAGAAAGGAGAATTTAATGCTGAGCTTAAATTTGGCAGTGATATCCTGATTTTTGCCATGCACACGAATATTTTTGAGTTTTCGCGCGATCACGAAGTAATGAAAACCAGTTATATCCACGAAGATTCCAGCCGTTCGTATTGTGGTGTTATAATGATTTTTAACTTCCTGGCTGATTCATTCAAATACAGCCGGATGAATGACCTTGGATACATGATCGGCCGTATCTTTGTGAATAACGAAAGCCATTATTTTGTCGAAGGAAAACGGGAAGTAGGGCAGTTGTACAATAATTTTCAATCGTCGGTTATTACCCGTGAATCCATTCGGATGATTCTCGAATCGGCCATCAGGTACACCTGCAATTTCGATTTGCTTACTCCTCCGTACGATGCGATGAAGATGATTACCGTTGCCGATATTCAGAGCGCACTCGACAATATGAAAATAACAACCGGCAAAAGGCTCGGCTTCCGGTTCCAGGATGATCATGGGGAGATTAACGCATAAACACCGGAATCCGATAGATCTTATTCTTTAAAATGATTTCTTTATCCTTATAAGTATGACAAAGGACTGGTACTGAATTATCAATAAGTTGCATCAACGAATAATATTGATCACTTAATTCCTGAAAGATATATTGGTTACTTTCCCAGGCTATAAGTCAACTCTTTCAGTTCAATTTCAGCTACTTTGGCCGAATACATCAGATTCACCAGGAGGTATGCTGCATTTTCGTAGCTGGTTTGAGCAGCCTTTACTTCCAGGATAGTGGCCTGGCTTACATGAAATTTCTGCATTACCACCTCGACCAGTTGCCTGGTCATTTCGAAATTTTCTCTCTGGAATTCAATTTGCTGTAGAGTAGTCGAATAGGAGCGGTATATCTTCGAGGCTTGTGTTGAGAGTGAGTTCTTTAGATTCTCTTTCTCAAGTTTCGAATTGTCGACCCTGATTTTTGCAACATCGCTCTGTATTTTGTAAATATTGCCGTTAAAAATGGGAATTTGCATATTAATGCCGCCTGAGGGGCCATAATTCCGGTTCATGGTCATAGCACCTTTATTCAAGTTGGATTGGTAAAAATCATACCCGGCATTCAGTTTCACGGTGGGATAACGCTGTGCCGAAACTTCTTTTACCAATTGTTCATTAATCAGGATTTGCTGCTCAGCGCCCAGGTATTGCGGGTTGCGGTTCAGGTAATTAAGTATGGTGTCGAGTTGTAGAGTGCTATCGATGAAGATGCTATCGGTTACTGAAAAAGGCTGATTGCTCTTTGAACTAATAAGCAGCAATAAATCAGCTTTGTTTTGTTCGATTGCCAGTTTCTGCAAAGCCAGGGATTGTTCGGCCGAATTCACATCCGTTTGGGACTGAAGTGTTTGCACGGCATCAGCCATGCCAACGTTCTTTTTTACATTGATGATTTCAAGTTTCTGGTTCGAAACATCGAGTGAGTTCTGAATGATCTTAAGGTAATTCTCCTGCCGGATAATGTCGTAGTATGTAATCATAACGTTGGCAATCGTATTCTGTATCTGCTGATTGAGCTGAATTTCACTCAGGTTCTGCAGGCGGGTTAACCGTTCTTTCGTTGCAATCACCCTGAAACCATTAAATAATATTATCCCTCCCGAAATGCCTGCGTTTAAAGCATTTTCGCCTTTATTCGAAGTATTCGATTCAGTTCCGTCGGCAAATGTTTGGTTTATTGTGCTCAATGACCCGTTATCACTTGCATTGGCCGAAACATACGGCAAACCTCCGGCAACACCGTACGTATTATTTTTCCTGGCTATTTCAGCATAATTATTTGCTATCTGTATATCGAAATTGTTTTTAAGTGCCGTGTCAATAGCACTTTCCAAAGTCATCTGCTGAGCTGCTCCAAAAAATGGGAGGGAGAGAGCACCTAGAAAGAAAGCAGCTTTTATATGTAGATTCATTGCTGTTGCAGTTAATAGTTAAGAGTAAAAACTAATTTGTTTTTGTTTGAAGCACATTCGGTTGTCAACTGTAAATCTTAAATTTTTTGGTGATTGGATTATTCTATATCTGAACTTTCCATTTTCTCTTTTCCCGACTACACAATTTCTTCTTCCACTTTCTCCAGTACCTCCCGTTTACCGGAAATAAACGTATAAACCGCGGGAATTACAAACAAGGTGAGGACCAGCGAGAACATGATTCCGCCCACTACAACAATACCCAGAGGAATCCGGCTGGTTGCCGCTGCACCAAGGCTTAAGGCAATAGGCAATGCGCCCAGCGAAGTGGCAAGGCTGGTCATCAGAATCGGCCTTAAACGTAGTGTTGCACCTTCAATAACAGCCTCGCGTTTATTCAAACCGGCGTCGCGTTGCTTATTTGCAAATTCAACAATCAGGATACCGTTTTTGGTTACAAGTCCAATAAGCATAATCATTCCGATTTCTGAGAAAATATTCAGAGTCTGATTAAATACCCAAAGGCTAAGCACAGCACCTGCTATGGCTAGCGGAACCGTGAGCATAATAATAAGCGGATCTCTGAAACTTTCGAACTGTGCAGCCAGCACCAGGAAAATCAGTACTAATGCCAGCATAAAGGCAAAGGCTGTATTGGATGAACTTTCGGCATAATCACGCGAAGGACCACTTAAAGTTGTCTGGAAACTTTCGTCAAGCAATTTGTCAGCAATGGACTGCATGGCTGCAACGCCATCGCCAATGGTTTTTCCTTCGGCCAGGGAAGCCGAAATGGTTGCAGATTTATACCGGTTAAAGTGGTACAACGAAGGTGGCATAGCATTAGGCACAACCGTTGTAACCGATGCCAGGGAAATATTTTCACCTTTATTGTTGCGTACATAAAGGTTCGAAATATCTGCCGGTGTCTGCCTGTTTTTCAGGCCCACCTGGCTGATCACCTGGTATTGTTTGCCATTCATTATGAAATAGGCCATTCTCTGACTACTGAATGCGCTTTGCAGAACACTTGCAATATCAGTTACAGTGAGACCGAATTCACGGGCCTTGATCCTGTCGATGGTAATGTCAACTTCGGGTTTGTTGAATTTAAGGTTTGCGTCCACATTCTGAAATGTTTTGTCGTTACTTGCCATTTCAAGGAATTTTGGAACTGTCGTCCTCAGCTTTTCAAAGTCCAGGTTCTGTATAACGAACTGAACCGGCAGCGATCCCCTTGATCCCAGGCCGACAGCAATGGTTTGTTCCTCAATAGGGAAAATCTTAACATCGTTGAAACGACCCATTTTTTTTGCAAGATCTTTTGCAATATCGCTTTGTGAGCGTTGCCTTTCATTTACCGGCACAAGCCCCACCCGAGCAGTTCCGCTGTTCACACCCGAACCGCCAAATCCGGGAATCGAAACAAATGAGAAACTTACTTCGGGAATGGAATCAGCCAGGTAATTGGTTAGTTTGTCGCCCGTTTCCATCATATACGGATAACTTGCACCTTCCGGACCTATTATTGAAAGACGAACACTCCCTTTATCCTGCAGCGGGGCAATTTCTCTCTGCAGCGTACTACCTACCACGAAAACTGCAATCAAACAAGCCGCAACAATTGCCCATGCCGACCAACGGATTTTAATGAAACGCGTCAGCAGATTTTTATATCCACTTTCCATTCCTGCGAAAAAGGGTTCCGTTTTGTTGTAAAAACTGCCGTGTTGGGCACCTCTGCGATTGAGAATAATATTAAGGACCGGGGTAATTGTAAGCGAAACAAAAGCTGAAACCAATACTGCCGAGGCAAGCACTATGCCAAATTCGCGGAACAAGCTGCCAACGAAACCCTGAAGGAAAAGAACAGGTAAAAATACAATTGCCAGTGTTATAGAAGTTGATAATACGACAAAGAAGATTTCCTTGCTGCCATCGATGGCCGCTTTGCGTACTGGAATTCCTTTTTCAATTTTCCGGAATATATTCTCAGTAACCACTATTCCGTCGTCCACCACAAGGCCCGTTGCAAGGATAATAGCTAAAAGTGTGAGGATATTTACTGAAAAGCCAAACACATACATGATGAAAAACGTGAATGTCAACGAAATAGGGATATCGATGAGCGGGCGTAAGGCAATCAGCCAGTTGCGGAAAAAGAAAAATATAACGAGGATAACCAGGATAATGGCAATTGCCAGTGTTTCCCCTACTTCATTTAACGATTTTCGGACATTTAAGGTGTTGTCAATTAATGTTGTGAAAGAAATATCCCCTTTCTGCGATTTCACAATTTCCTGCAGTCTTTTGTTATATTCGTTGGAGATATTGATGTAATTGGCTCCGGGCTGTGGTGTAAGGGCGATGCCCACGGCATTAACTCCATTCAGTTTCCAGCTTCTTTCGTAGTTATCAGGACCAAGTTCTACCTTGGCAATGTCGCCAAGCCGGATTATGCCATTTGCATCACCGCGGAGTATCAGGTCGCGGAAATCCTTTTCAGTAGTAAGCTTTCCTAATGCCCTGATAGTAAGTTCAGTTTTGTTTCCATAAATTTTGCCGGAAGGAATTTCGACATTTTCCTTATTCAGAACCGTAGAAATATCATTAAATGCAAGACCATATGCATTCATTTTGTCGGGATCAACCCAGATGCGCATAGCCGGACGCTTTTGCCCGATGATATTCACAGCGCTTACTTCCGGAATAGTCTGGAATTTATTCTGAAGAACATTCTCGGCATAATCACTTAATTCGAGCAAGCCTTTGGTTGGACTCTGAACTGCAAGTATAATTATAAAGTCGCTGTTTGCATCTGATTTTGTCACAACCGGCGGTGCATCAATATCCTGCGGAAGATTCCTTGCAGCCTGGCTCACCTTGTCGCGAACATCATTTGCAGCAGCTTCGAGGTTTGCTTCAATATTGAATTCAACAGTGATGTTGCTACGGCCGACCTGGCTTGTTGACGATATGGTACGAATACCGGGAATTCCGTTTATCGACTTCTCGAGCGGTTCGGTTATCTGGCTTTCGATGATATCGGAATTCGCACCAGTATAGGAAGTGCTTACTGTAATCATCGGCGGATCGATGGCAGGATATTCCCGTACTCCAAGATATGTGTAACCGATTACTCCGAACAGGATGAGAAACAGGTTCATCACCGTTGCAAGTATGGGTCTTTTAATTGATAGTTCTGATATATTCATTGGGATGGATTCGTCAGTGTTGAAAAGTATTGATTACTAGTTTTGTCACTTTTTAGAACAGTGGCTAAAGCTTTCAGATATTACTTATTTCTTACCTTTTTTACTTTTACTTTTCCACCAGGTCGGGCATATAACACTCCGCTGACAATTACTGAATCCCCGATCTGAAGGCCGTCAGTAATTTCCACAATATCGCTGTTACGCATTCCTGTTTCAACATTCCGAAAAACGGCTTTGCCATCTTTTACCAGAACAACCTGGCTCGAAAGAGCATCAGGAATTATCGAATTTGTCGGAACAACAATACCTTTCATCTTTTCGTTCAGCAGCACTTTAACAAACGCTCCGGGACTCAAGGTTCCCTTGTTCAGCTTTGCGCGAACTTTAATATTGCGTGTTGCAGTATTAATCTGGGGCTCGATGGCACTTATAGTTGCCGTTAAATCACTATTTGATTCATTTGTTTTAATAGAAATCGTTTTCCCGATTTTAACCAGGTTCCTGTAAGCTTCGGGTACAGAAAAGTCGATTTTAACCTTATCCGTTTCCTGCAAGGTGCCAATAATAGTTGCCGGCGATACATAAGCGCCTTCGCTTACAAGCCTGAGACCGAGGCGTCCTGAAAAAGGTGCTTTTACAACAGTTTTATCAATTTGTGCCTGCAGTACGTTGATGTTGGCATTGTATAAATTAACCTGGCTTAATGCGGCATCATACGAAGCTTGATCAACTCCGTTAACTTCCAGTAGTTTTTTGAGGCGTTGTTCTGTTTTTTCTGCCAGTTCGAGCTGGACCTTTTGCTGCTTTAATTGTGCCTGTAGGTCAGCATCGTTAACCTTTGCCAGTATGGTTCCTTTTGCAACCCTTGCTCCGTCGGGAATATTCAGAAACGTGAGTCGGCCACCTACTTCAGGATGAAGCTCTACCATTTCATCTGATAGTACTGTTCCATTCACTTCGATATCGGATGAGAAATCAGTATTGCCGGCAATAATTACATCGACAGCAACGGGTGGTTTTTCTTTTGGAGCGGTTTTGTCTTTTGCTCCGTCCTTACACGAAAGCATTGCAGCTATAAGGATTGATAACCCTAATATGTTGATTGATCTCATAGTATCTGAATGTTTTCGGTGATATTTGATTTGATTTTTTTGATGGTTTCGGCCAGCGCTGAAGTCTGGGAATTTTCGAGCCCGTTCAGTGCGATTTTATTAATTTCAGCAAATGACTTTTTAATTTCGGGTATCGCCATTTTTGCCTTGTCGGTTAATACCAGGCTGTGTTTTCGCCGGTCGTCAGTGTTCCGTTTCCGTTGCACATATCCTTTTTCCGAAAGGTAATCAACAACGCGGACTATGCTTACTTTATCCGTATCAAGCATGAAGGAAAGTTCCTGCTGGGTTATTTCTCCTTCCATGCTCTCAATCAAAATCAAAGCAAAATAGTTTCTGTCGATATCCAGGTGTTGCAGCTTTGTCCTTAAAAGCTGTAAATATGCTTTACCCAGAAAAGAAAACATCCTCCCAAGCGGTTGCTCAACCTGAGAATGAAAAGTAGATGACATGCGAAAAATTTTGGCAAATGTAGCAGAAAATACAAATGGTTTACAATGTTAACTATATATTAACATCAAACTTTGAGCCCAGTCCGAAAAGTCGCAATTTATTGATTTTCAACTTTTTACCCCTGCCCCTAAAGGGGAATGCGTTGAATATCAATAAATTGGACTAAGTCCCCTTTAGGGGATTTAGGGGTTAAAGACTTTTCGGAGCAGACTCGACTTTATTATTTGATGAATTTCCCTGTATATTTTAATTGTTTCACTAGGAAATTTACTTTATAAACGAAGGGCTGAATCTTGAAATAAAACGAAAATAATTGAGATTAAACTTTGTTTGTATTTGTTTGTTACATATATGTAAAAATTCTCATATCAACATATGATGAGATTAAGGATTCATCGAAGTTTATTCAGAAAAAATGAAAAGATAATAACACTTTATCCGTATTCACAACCTTTTATATAATGGTAAAAAAATCAAGAAATGATACCGTAAACTGGGAAAATGTGTGGAACCTTAAAAACCTCGCGCAAATACTGGTAGGTATCGGTATGGCTGTGTTTGCCATGAAAGGATTTATGATACCAAATAAGTTTATGGATGGAGGTATCACAGGGATATCCATATTACTGCATGAAATTACGCATATCAACATAAGTATTTTTGTGCTGGTTTTTAACCTGCCGTTTATTTACCTGGGGTATAAAAAAATCGGGAAAACATTTGCGGTTCAAACGACTCTTGCAATACTATTGCTGGCATTGGGTCTTATATTTATTGATATTAAGCCTGTTACCACTGTACCGCTTCTGATTGCCATATTTGGTGGTATCTTGATAGGCACAGGTGTTGCATTGGTGATACGGAGCGGAGGCGTAATCGACGGAGCAGAAGTAATTGCTGTATTCACAAGACGAAGGACCGGTTTCTCCAACAGCGAGATTATCATGTTGTTCAACACGTTCATTTTTGCCGGCGCCGCTTTTCATTTCGGACTCGAAACGGCTATGTATTCGCTCATTACCTATTTTGCTGCTACCCGGGCAACTGATTATGTGGTGGATGGTATCGAACAATATACGGCAATCAATATAATTTCGGCGCAGCACGAAAAGGTCAAAGATTTCCTGGTCAATGAATTGGGGAAAGGAATAACAATATATAAAGGCGAAAGAGGTTTCCTGCCCGGAAGTTTTGAAATAAAGATCGATTGCGAGATTATTGTTGCTATTGTTACCCGCCTGGAAATATCCCAGATACAGGAATCTGTAATTCTCATCGACCCTAAAGCATTTATTTATACTCAAAGTATAAATGAAGCAACCGGCGGAATATTAAAAGCTAAAGGCCATCCTAAGTGAAAAATTTTATGAAAGAATTCATAATCAATTTATTGAGAGATAATCTCCCGGAATTTTATTTTTATCATAACTATGAGCACACGATGTATGTGTTTGATAAAGCGATCGAAATCGGCAAACACGAACATTGTACGACAAAAGAGCTTGAGCTCCTGGAAACTGCAGCATTATGGCACGATACAGGTTACGTCAAAACGTATAACAATCATGAAGTTGTGAGTTGTGCTATGGCACGGCAGGCGCTGTCCGGGTATGGGTATGATGAAACCGATATCGAAGTGGTTTGCGGAATGATAATGGCTACCAAAATACCTCAGTCACCCAAAAATAAACTGGAAGAGATACTTGCCGATGCCGATCTCGAATATATGGGAACAGACTCTTTCACTGAGAAAGGAAATTTACTGTTCAGGGAACTTCAGCGTCAGATACCGGACTTTACGGAAACAAAATGGAACCTGGCGCAGATATCTTTTCTTCAGAATCATCAATACTTTACAAGATTCTGCAAAGAAAACAGGGAGCCTGTTAAGCAGGTTCATTTAAAAGAACTTATTCAAGGCAATAAGCAGTAATAAGTGATCATTTTTGTTGCTGGTTCCCGGATTGATTGCCATGAACAAGCAAATTGATATTTTGCTTCAGTTTTTACCTGGTTGGAACTCAAATCGCATAACTTGTATTTACGTTATTTAAAACTTGTTATTACTGTTTTTGATGTACTTCAGATTTCTATCATGAAAAAACTATTAAGTCTTATAGCACTCGTATTATTTTTCGCAACTGTTCAGGCGCAGTTCAAGGTGCGGTTTATAGTAAAAGAGAAAACGGCTGTACACCATGACCATATTTATATTTCCGGCTCGTTTAATAAGTGGGATTCTCTTGCTGATAAAAGATATTTATTGCAGCCTTATGGAGCAAACCAGAAATCAATAGTGATGAATTTACCGGCAGGTGAAATACGGTATAAATATACCCGTGGCAGTTGGTTAACAGTACAGAAAAATTTCCTGGGACGCGAGGTTGCTGATCGTGTTGTTAAAATAACTAAAAACACCACTCTTATTGACACCGTTGAAGCATGGAGAGATGAGATCGTCTCGGATAAATGGCAGGCGCTTGCACAGCAAAAAACGGATACGGCCCGTGTAAATATTCTGGCGGCTATAGCCAGTATTTATGCCTTTTTTCCTGAATGGTATAATGCAGATTCTGCACTTTTTTATGCTCAAAATGCGCTTCAGTTACAGCAAAAAATTATGGCTTCGAAGGAATACAAATCGTTGAATAAGGAGGGAAGTATATCGCAATTGATTGGTTTGCAGGAAGTAATGGCTTCCCTGTTGCACCGGCTAGGGAATTATCCCAAATCCCTGGAAATAAGGATGGAAAATTTAAGACTATCCGAACAAGGAAAGAATAAATTTCTGATAGTGACTGCCCTGGATAATGTTTCCCACGATTATTATTCAATGAAGGATTATCGTAATTATCTGAATTCCCAAAGATTAATTGATTCTATTTTAAAGACCGTTAATGTTCATGATAATGGTTTTTTATACTGGCAGCTCTGGTCTAGGTATAATATAGCAAATGCATTTTACAAAATGCAACAGCCTGACTCTGCGTTGTTTTATGCAAAAAAAATGACTTCTGTTGCAGCAACTGACACTTTAGGTTTCAAAGCTTACGGAAGCTTGCTTCTGGCTAATATTTATGCCGAAAAAGGAGACAATACATCTGCTTTTTTTTATTACAGAATTGCAATACCAAACGCTGCAAAAATCTGGAACTTTCAGTTGATAGCTAGTGCCCATGAGGGAATGGCCAGGCTGTTCCAGAAGGAAGGTAAAATTGATTCTGCGTTGTTTTATGCCCGTCAATCGTTGTCGTATTTCCAAAACAACAAGCTTGACATACAAGCCTGGGGCGAAAATTCAAACGTCTATATAGCTGAAGTTGCACCCTTTCTGGCCGACCTTTACCGCTCCAAAAACCAGATGGACAGTGCTTATAAATACCTCTACCTTTCCGTATCATTAAAAGACAGCCTTTATAATGTGGATAAGTTCAGGCAATTCCAGACTCTCGCTTTTAATGAATCTACCCGTCGTCTTCAACTGGAGCAGCAAAGCAGGGAAGCAAAGCAACAGTATGATGCCAGAGTTAAAATGTACGGTCTTCTAACAGGGTTGATCGGATTTCTGATTATGGCTCTTATTCTATTCAGGAATAACAAGCACAAGCAAAAGGCAAATACCATACTTCAATCTCAAAAGAAAGAAATTGAAACAACCTTAGGTGAATTAAAAACCACCCAATCTCAGCTTATTCAATCCGAAAAAATGGCCTCTCTTGGCGAACTCACTGCCGGCATCGCCCACGAAATTCAGAATCCGTTAAACTTTGTGAATAATTTTTCGGAGGTCAATAAGGAATTGATTGAAGAGATGAAGATGGAAATTGAGAAAGGCAATTTTGAAGAAGTAAAGGCACTTGCAGTTGATATCGAATCAAACGAAGAAAAAATAAACCATCACGGAAAACGTGCCGATGCCATTGTAAAAGGCATGCTGCAGCATTCGCGGACTAGTAGCGGCGTAAAAGAACCAACAGATATTAATGCTTTGGCTGATGAATATCTGAGGCTTAGTTATCATGGTTTGCGTGCAAAGGATAAGTCATTCAATGCCGGTATGAAAACCGATTTTGATCAATCAATCGGCAAAATTAATATCATCCCGCAGGATATCGGGCGGGTAATTCTGAATTTAATCACCAATGCTTTTTACGCGGTTTCTGAAAAAAAGAATCAAATGCCCGAAGGATATGAACCCCTTGTTAGTGTGAGCACGAAAAGATTAAACGGGAAAGTTGAAATCAAAGTTACAGACAACGGCGCCGGCATTCCTCAAAAAGTATTGGATAAAATCTTTCAGCCTTTCTTTACAACCAAGCCCACAGGGCAGGGGACCGGGTTGGGATTATCGATGAGTTATGATATTATAAAGGCTCATGGAGGGGAATTGAAAGTGGTAACATCGGAAAACGAAGGCTCTGAGTTTATAATTTCCTTACATGTATAATAACGATTTAAATTTCAGCTCTATGCAATTACAACATATTATAATCAAAATACTAGTTGCCATCTCTGTTGTTATATTAGTATCGGCCTGTAAAAATTCGGATCGCAATATACCTTTTCCCGCCGAGGAGAGCGAATTTGCACAAGCCAACAGTAAGCCTTTTAAGTTCAGTGAGCCTGAACAGATAAAATGGATTATAACAGATCCTGACAGTTTGAAGGCATGGTCCGAAAAGAAATTTGACCTTGCTAAAATACCCTCCAAGCCCTTTGATATCGGGGAGCCTGTACCTTTACCGATGCCAATGGAGGAAAAAAAGCTGGACCGGAACAGTTTACCCGATACAGTTTTTGATTTAAATAAACTTTCAACTCAAAAGCTGAAATTCAAAACCATTTTAATGCAACCGCCTAAAATTACCAAAGCAGGCTGGCCCTCGGTAAAAGCAGGAACAACCCGCGGTATAATGGATGCCGGATCCATTGGGCTGCCAGGTAATGGCAGGTGTTTTTTGCAGGATCAATCTGGTTTGCTCTGGATTGGCACCGAAAAAGGACTTTGCCGCTACGATGGAATTAACTTGGAAATATACGGAACAGACCAGGGTCTTTTGGATCCGAATATTTCCGCTATCTGCAAGGATCAGGGAAACCGGATATGGGTAGGAACAATGAGCGGAGAAATTTATGTCCTCGACAGAAAATCCGGACTTGCACAACAACTTGTGGATACATTGAAGCGGGGATCAATATTTGGCATGATACAGGATAACGACGGGCAAATGTGGATTGCTAGAAGTGGTGCAGGAATTGTCATCATAAATACTGAAAAGCAAACAGTTAAGAAATTCAGCTCCAGGCAGGGGCTATCGGATAATTTTAACATTAAGTTAATGCAGGACCGGCAAGGGCTGATCTGGATAACTACATTTAAAGGTGTTAACATACTTGATTTGAAGGAAAAGAAAAACAAAAGACTTGCCAAGAAAAACGGGTTAAATGATGATCGTCTTGTGACAGTATATCAGGATCAGACAGATGCTGTCTGGCTGGGAGGATTTGGAGGCGCTGAAATCGTAAATATTAAAGACGGCACTATAAAATATTTGTGGAAAGACCAGGGAATAACGGATGTCGGTTTCGTCAGTGGTTTTTTACAGGATAAAACAGGTAAAATGTGGATGGGGACAAGAGAAGGCACTGTTTTTTCCTTTGATCAAAAATTGAACCTGCTTGAAAAATTTAAGGTTACGCCTGCTGATGGAAATATTATCTATAATTTATTGGAAGATAAAGAAGGGCAGATATGGTTGGGAACTATTAAAGGTGGCACTTTTAGCATAAATCCAAAACAGGGACGCCCCGGGAACCTTACCACAGCAGATGGACTTGGGAATAATGCCGTTTGGGCTACACTGGAGGCTCAGGATGGAAATATCTGGATAGGTACCGTTGATGGGATTAATGTTTATAATCCTGCAACAAAAACTATTAAGCATATCGGCAAAGAGCAAGGTATTCATCATGAGCGGATGACTCAT